>NZ_JBIPNG010000084.1:0-17808 GCF_044373815.1 Prosthecobacter sp.
CCCCTTCATGAACGCCCCCCGCCTCCTCCTCGCATGCCTGCTGACTTCCGTTTCGCTGCAAGCGTCTCCGTTGCCGGAAAGCCAGAAGATTGATCAGTTCCTCAGCCAAGGCTGGGAGAAAGCCGGTCTCAAGCCGAACCCGCCCGCCAGTGACGAGGTCTTGGTGCGGCGCCTCTACCTCGACATCGCCGGGCGCATTCCAACCCTTGAAGAAGCTCTGGCTTACACTGCCTCCAAAGACCCGCAGAAGCGCGCCAAGCTCATCGACACCCTGCTGGCCTCCGACGGCTACACCAGCCACATGTTCAACTACTGGGCCGATGTGCTGCGCCTGACGGACAACGTGAAGGGCCGCATCACCGCCGAGGCTTATGAGGAATGGCTCAAGCAGCAGGTCAAAGCCAACGTGCCGTATGACAAGTTCGTCAAAAACCTCCTCACCACCGACGGCGGTGTGTGGGACAGCGGCAGCATCGGTTTCTGGCAGCGGGATGAAAACAAGCTCGACCACCTAGCCTACACCGTGCAGGTCTTTCTGGGCACCAGCATCGTCTGCGCGCAGTGTCACAACCACCCCTTCGACAAGTGGTCCCAGATGGACTACTACCACATGGCCGCCTTCACCTACGGCATGGACACGAAAAGCCGGGGCGTGGATTTCAAAGGCAGCGCCAGTAAGGGCATGGAACTGGACAAGAAAGCCTTGCAGGCCATGAGCGCCGCCGAGAAGAAAGCCTACCGGGCCAAAATGCAGGCGGAGAAAAAGGCGGAGGAATCCAAAGTCAGCCGTGAAGACATGCAGCAGGTCAAACGCGCCATGCAGGACGTGATGAAGCCGCTGCGCTACACCAGCGCCGAGTGGCAGGAAGGCAAGCAGCCCTCTCTCCCTGCGGACTATAAATACCCCGATGCCAAGCCCGGTGCAAAGGTGGAGCCCAAGACCATGTTTGGCCAGGATGCCGTGATCAAACCCGGTGAAACACGTCTGCAAGCTTTCGCCGACTGGATGACCAGCCCGGAGAATCCGCGCTTCACCACCGTGATCGCCAACCGCATGTGGAAGAAAGCCTTCGGTGTCGGCTTGATCGAGCCTGTGGATGAAATGACCGACAGCACCGTCGCCAGCAATCCGGCGCTGATGGACTACCTCGGCCAGTTGATGACCGAGAAACAATACTCGCTTAAATCCTTCCTGCGGGTGCTTTACAACACCGATACCTACCAGCGCGCCGCCACCACGCATGAGGTGCCGCTCGGCGAGACCTACCACTTCACCGGTCCCATCCTGCGCCGCATGAGCGCGGAGCAGATCTGGGACTCTTTTGTCACGCTCTCGAAGGGCAATGTGGATGACACCGTCGATGACGAGAACGCCCGCCTTCACCAATACCTCGATGATCTCTCCACCTTCCTCGGCACAGTCAAATCCAAGGGGGCTGAAGGTCTGGTGCAGGTGGCCAAAGAAGGCCGGGCCAAGCTGGATGCCAACCAGAAGCAGATCGATGACATGAAAGCCAAGCTCGAAGCTGACAAGGCGAAGGGAATCGACACCACGGCAGCAAGCAAAGCACTCGCCAAAGAGGCCGCTACCCTGCGCAGAGCCTCTGAGAAGGACATCCTCGTCGCTCTGCTCGGCAAAGAGCGCGCCGATGATCTGCGCCAGGGCTATCGCCCCGAGAAACCTGACAATCGCCCCCAGGTTGATCCTAAAACACTCGCATCCATGACCAAGGAGCAGCGCAAGGAGTTCGTGAAAGCCTATCAGCGCAACAGCAGCGGCAAGGACGGCCTCGGCCTCACCTCCCGTGCGTCTGAGCAGCCAAGTCCCGCGCGCCCCGGCACCTTCCTGCGCACCTTTGGCCAGAGCGACCGCGAACTCATCCAGAACGCCAGCGACGATGCCTCCGTGCCGCAGGCCCTCACGCTGCTCAATGGACCCGCCGCCGATGTGATCAACAACCCGGCTTCCAAATTGAATCAGGCCATCGCCAAGGCTGGGTCACCTTCAGATAAAATCGTCACACTTTATCAAGCACTGCTGAGTCGCGCTCCCACGGCCAATGAACAGGCCATCCTCAACAACGTCATCAAAGAGCGCGGCGACAAGGCCGTCGCGGATGTCACCCACGCGCTCATCACCGGCTCGCAGTTCCTCTTCGTTCAGTAATCCTCACGCCTCATCCTCCGCATGAAACCCCTCCTCCATTCCTGTGACGATGTCACCCGCCGTGACTTTGCCAAAAACATCGCCAAGACCTGCCTCGGCGTTTCCATGATGAGCGCCCTGGCGCCACGCGGCTATGCTGCGTTTGAAGGCTCCAGCAAGGCCAAGCAGGCCGCCACAGCCAAGCGAGTCATTTATCTCTACATGTCCGGCGGCATGACGCATCTGGACACCTTCGGCTGCGTGCCCGGTGCTGACACCATGGGCGGTACCAAGACCATCGCCACCAGCGCGGATGGCGTGCAGATCGGTGAACTCCTGCCGCACACCGCGAAGATGATGCATCGCGGAGCCATCATCAATTCGCTCACCTCGACGCAGGGCGCACATGCGCAGGGGAACTACTTCCAGCACACCAGCTACACCATGCGCGGTGCCACACGGCATCCCACCATGGGAGCCTGGATGCAGAAATTTCAGGGCAAGGGCAATGTCGATCTGCCCGGCTCCGTCATCATCACCAGCGACAGCAAGCACCCCGGCGGTGGTTTCTTCGAGGCCGCCTACCAGCCGCTCGTCCTCAATGATCCAGCACGTGGTCTGCAAAACAGTCATCGTCCCGGCGCACTCAGCGAGGGCGATTTCGACTACCGTCTCGGTTTGTCCGCCAAGCTCGATCAAGGATTCCAGCAGGCCTACAACTACAAGAACGTCAAAGCCTACGCGGACGTCTACAAGGACGCCATCAAGGTCATGAAGAGCGAGGACCTCGACGCCTTCGACCTCAGCAAGGAATCCCCGGAAACTCATGCCGAATACGGTGATGGAAACTTCGCGCAGGGCTGCCTGCTCGCACGTCGCCTCGTGGAGCACGGTGTGCGCTTTGTGGAAGTGAATCTCGGCGGCTGGGACATGCATCAGGACATAGCTGCCCGTCTGCCCGAGCGCTGTGGTGATCTCGATAAAGCGCTTGGAACGCTGCTCACCGATCTCGAACGCCGGGGCCTGCTGGATGACACCCTCGTCGTCCTCACCTCCGAATTCGGCCGCACCCCGAAGATCAATCAGAACGAAGGCCGCGACCACTACCCGAAAGCCTTCAGCTCCGTCCTCTGGGGCGGCGGCATCGCCGGTGGTCAGGTCTATGGCAAGACGGACAAAGGCATCGAAGTCACCGAAAACAAAGTCGGCGTCCCCGACTTCAACGCCACCATCGCCTACGCCCTCGGTCTGCCGCTCGATCTCGTGCTGTATTCCAGCACTAAGCGTCCCTTCGCAGTGACGGACAAGGGACAGCCGATCACGAGCTTGTTTGCATAAAGTTGACCCGTTGCGCCGCAACTGGTCTCTCCCGGAGGTTAGGCCTCCGGCCTGACATCGGCCCGAGGCGTCTCCGCCTTAGGTCCCGCGGGGCTCTCACGACGCATAGCGCTTGTCAGGGCAGGGATGTAACCGGACTTGCATTCAGCTTCTTCAAGATCATCTTTGACGCATGACTTCCCAGGAAAGCATTATGGCTGATTTGGAATCTTTGCCGGCGAACGCTCTTCAAAAGGTGGCCGATTTCGTGCATCAAATGCGCCAGCATACCACGGCGGATCGGCAGGCTGCTTTTGATGCCTCCTTCGGCAGCATGCCGAAAGACGAGGCGGATGCGTTTGATCGTGTGATCGAGGAAGGTTGCGAACGCATCGAGCCATGAACGGATTTGCGCTGGATACCAACATCGTCAGCGCGCATTTGCGTGGGGATGCGGAGGTCGGAGCCCAAATCAAGGCGAACACCCGGCTTTACATGCCCGTCACGGTTTTGGGCGAGCTTTATTACGGGGCGTATCACACCCAGCACCGAGACAAGCAGCTTGCCCGCATCCGATCATTTCTCCCGCTGGTGCAGACGGTTCATCATGATGACGAAATCGCCGAGCGTTACGGTCAAGCAAAAGCGCGGCTTGCCGAACTCGGTTCGATGATTCCCGAGAACGACATCTGGATCGCCGCGACCTGTCTGGTACATGACCTCACACTGGCCTCTCGTGACGCGCACTTTGAGGTGGTGGAAGGATTGCGCCTGGTGCGCTGGGAGCCCGAGGCCACGGCGGGCTAATATCTTTCCTTCCCACGCAGGCACAACTCATGCGAGAATCGGGTGTTCGGACGCGATTTGAATCCATGCGCCTGCTTTCCTTCCTTCTGCTCCTTCTGGGCATCTCGATCTCGCATGCCCAGCAGATCGATCTCGAAAAAATCTTTGAGGAGCGCAATCTGGGGCCGGTGGGGGAACTGCTGGCACGTGGCGACTACGAACTCGTGGCTCGCATTGGTGAAGCGGCGGCGGAGAAAGGACTGAAGGCGCCGGACTGGCGGATTCTGCGGTTCAAGGCGTTGCGTGAAATGGGACACATTGAGCAGGCGCTGGAGGAAACCGGGAAGGCGCTGGTGCTGTATCCGGGGCACTTCGAAATCCTGCTGCTGCGCCATGATCTGGCTCACATGCTGGGGCGGGCGGATGTGATGGCGGAGGCTTTGAAGGGCATCAATGAAGCGGCGAAATCGAAGGTGGCGAAGGATCGCACGGCCATGGAGTCGGTGGTGCTTGGCCGGGCGGCCGTGATGCTCGGTGCCGATGCGCAGAAGGTGATCGCGCAATATTTCAAACTGGCGCAGGGCAAGGATGCCAAATTAGAGGCGGCATATCTTGCCGAAGGAAATCTCGCACTCGAAAAGGATGATGCGCAGCGCGCGGCGGATGTGTTTCGCGCCGGATTGAAAGCCCATGGTGAGACGGCCGATCTGCGGCTGGGGCTTGCCAGAGCCTTTCACTCGAGTGATCGCGAGAAGGCGACGGAGAGCTTGAAGAAGGCGCTCGAATTGAATCCTCATCTGGCGGCGGCCCACCTGCTGCGGGCGGAACAGCTCATTGGCGGAGAAAAGTTCATCGAAGCCGAGGCGGCCATTCAGCAGGTGCTTGATCAAGATGGGCAGAACCCGGTGGCATGGTCGCTGCGGGCCGTCGTGGCGTATCTGTTCATGGCCGATGCCGGCAAGATGGAGGAGGCGCGAGCACATGCTTTGGAACGGTGGGGCAAAAATCCCGAGGTGGATCACACCATCGGGCGCTGTTTGTCGCGGGCCTATCGTTTTGCCGAGAGCTCGGCCCGCCAGCGTCAGGCGCTGGAGTTTGATCCGAAGTATCTGCCAGCCAAGATGCAGCTCTGCCATGATCTGCTCCGCCTTGGTGAAGAAGAGGAGGCGTGGAAGCTCGCGGAGCTGATCCGCAAGGAGGACGGCTACAACATCCAGGCGCACAATCTGGCGCTGCTGGAGAAGGAGATGAACGGCTACACCACGCAGACCTTTGAGGACTTCATCTTGAAAATGCCCAAGCGCGACTGGCCCATCTACGGCACGCGTGCACTCGCGCTGCTGCGCGATGCGAAGACCGTGCTGGGCGCGAAATACGGCATGGACTTGAAGCGCCCCGTGCTGGTGGAGTTCTTCGGCGCACAGCAGGACTTCGCCATCCGTACCTTTGGCGCACTGGGCGGGCAGGGGATGCTGGGCGTGTGCTTTGGCACCGTGGTGACGATGAACAGCCCCGGCAGTCTGGCCCATGGCCGCAACAATTGGGAGAGCACGCTGTGGCATGAGTTCTGCCATGTGATCACGCTCACCGTCACGAAGAACCGCATGCCGCGTTGGTTGAGCGAAGGCATCAGCGTTCACGAAGAGCGGCAGCGCGATCCCGCCTGGGGCATGTGGATGAATGACAAGTTTCGCGAGATGGTGCTCGATGAGGAAACTCTGACGCCCCTGACTCGTCTCAGCGGCGCTTTCATGGCGCCAAAGACGCAGGATCATCTGATGTTTGCCTACTATGAGTCCAGCCAGGCCGTGGAGTTTCTGCTGGAGAAATTCGGCAAGGACAAGTTCCAGGGCATTCTGCAGGAGCTCGCCGCTGGTAAACGAATCAACGATGCGATCGCCGCGAACGTCGGCGACATTGAAGCGGTCGAGGAGCAGTTCGCTCAGTACATCACCGCCAAGGCCAAAAGCTTTGGAGCCAAGGCCGACTGGGAAGAACCGAAGGCCGAGCAACTGAATCCCTTCGATGCAGGTTCATTCACCGAGTTTCTCAAGAAGCACCCCACCAATCTCTGGGCTCTGCACAAGGAAGCTGGGGCAATGATGGAGGCCAAGAAATGGGCCGAGGTGCTGCCGCTGGCTGACAAGATCATCGAAATGCTGCCTGACAACTACGATGCCGACAGCGGCTACGCGCTGAAGGTGCAGGCGCTGCGTCAGTTGAAGCGCACGGATGAGGAAGTCGCCGTGCTCCGGCAGATCGCGGCGAAATCATCCAGCGCGCAAAGCTCCTTCCTGCGCCTGATCGAACTTGATGTGCCGGCCAAGCGCTGGCCGGAAGTGAAAGCCAATGCCCTGCGTTCGATGGCCTTGAATCCATTTCTCGTGACACCGCAAAGAGCGCTGGCAGATGCCT
This sequence comes from Prosthecobacter sp., assembly GCF_044373815.1. Lineage (GTDB taxonomy): Bacteria > Verrucomicrobiota > Verrucomicrobiia > Verrucomicrobiales > Verrucomicrobiaceae > Prosthecobacter. Next base: position 6,665 of record NZ_JBIPNG010000084.1, read on the forward strand.
GTGCCGCTCTGAACGAAACGCCGGAGGCGATTGCCGCTTTTGAACGTGTGCTCGTGCTCGATCCCAGCGGCGGCGCACAGACGCATTTCAAACTGGCTGAATTGCTCCGCGCATCCGATGCCACGAAGGCGAAACGCCACCTGCTGGATTCACTGGCGCTTGCTCCTAGGAACCGGGAGGGGCTGGCTCTCTTGGCGGAGTGGAAGTGATCACGGAGTGAATTGCTTCTACCTAGCCTGTGAGAAAAGGCGCAGTGTGCCGAGTTCCAGCGTCAGTGCATTAAGCTTGGATGGTGTGTGGCCAAGGACCCAGGCATGGATCTTATAGTCTTGGTCCAAGGCAAAAAGTGTCGTCTGGTAGATCGAGCCATCGGGCTTGGTCTTACGATGCCATGTGACTTTGTGGGTTCCGATTTTGCCGGCATGGCGCGTGCTGCCAGCCTCTGGCTTGAAAGACGGATGCCCGCCGATGTAAAAACCAATCTCACCCTCTGCGGGTGATTTGGGGATGCCGTGGAAAACGCGGAAGTCAGGCCCGTCAACTTTGTGCCAGCGCATGGAGACGTTGGAGTTTGGGCCGAGCAGATGTGCCTTCTCCTCTTTGGAAAGCGCGGGTGCTTGTTTGCTGGAGCACGAGGCTAGGATGGCGGTGAGAAGGACAATGAAAGCAATTCGGTGCATGGCTGTGAAGAGGTTGAACTGACTTGTTCTCGGCTTTTTTGTCTATGACATTTCCAACTCCAGCGCCTCCACATCCTCATAGCGGGCGCAAAGCACACCGATCTCGTCTTTCTCCATCACCATGAACGCCGTCGAGAGCGCATCTGACAAAGCGGCGGTGGGGGCGAGGGCGTAGGTGCGGCGGTTCTTGAGAGGAACGGGGGCAAACAGGCGCGGGTTCATGATGTGCGCGCCCTTAACGGCGAAGCCCGAACCACTAACGGCGCGATTGAGAAGGGCGGTTTGTTTTTCACCGCCTCCGAGGGTGATGGACCATGCCTCTTTGCCACTTGGTGCACCGATGGCGAGGATAGTGCTGTCTCCAGCATTGAGGACGAAATTGCTGATCTTCCAGTCCTGCAGCACGTCGGCGGCTTGATCGAGTGCGTAGCCTTTGCCCATGGCACCGAGGTCGAAGATCATGCCGGTGGCATGCACGGTGACGCTCATGGTTTCTTCATCAAGGTCGAAGCGCTGGCTGCCGATGATCTGGCGCGCCTGCTCCAGCACGTCTTTGCTGACCTGCCTTGGCTCGCCTTCGGACGTGATGAACAGATCCATAAGCGGACCGATAGTGATGTCGAAGGCTCCCGCTGTTTCCTGATGCATGGCCTTGGCCAGCGACAGGCAATCCCACGCCGCCATGCCGACCCGGATGCTCTCCCCCGCTTTGAGCTGCCCAAGGCGGTAGATGTCGCTGGTGGCGCGGAAGCGGCTCAGCTCGTCTTCGAGCCGGGCGATTTCTTGAAACACCGCCTGTGAGGCCTGGGCCGCGTAGGTTTCATCGGCATCCTCATGATTGATGATGACGTCGAAGGTGGTGGCCATCGCATTGCAGGTGAAGCGATGGTGCTGCGGGGTGGGAGCGCTCACGGTTTGGCGGCTTCCTGCTGCTTGCGCAGGCTGTGACGGTCCCAGAGGGATTGTTCAATCCAGAGGTTCAGCATCACGCCGGGGCGAAGGCCGAAGAGATCCGGCTTGGTGTACGTTTTACCGGCGAATTTCGCTTCCAGTGCGGCCTTCATCTCGGGTTCAGCGATGATGACCCGTGCGTCAATGGTTTCAGGGATCGTGGTGGTGTAATGAACGCTTTTGATGTCGCGCCAGTACCAAGGCAGAGGCCAGCCTGCGTCGCGATTGATGACGAGAACATTGAAGGCATCATCCGGTGCGGTCTTCTGCAGTTCTCGCACCTGAGGCAGCAGCCGCAGAAGGTTGGTGGAAGTGTGCGAGTAAACGTAAGGATTGCGCGAATCGGCAGCGTAGAGGTGAATGGCGTGGTTGGTCTGCGACAGGAGATGGTAAAGACCGAGGCCGAAGGCGACCTTGAAAACGAGCCGCGAGAATTTCCCGGTGAGTGATCCCGCAATCGCGGCAGCACCGACTCCCGCCAGCAGCGTCAGCGCATGCTGGGCGCTGAGGATTGACCAGGGAGTCTTGTAGGCGAGGAAGGAATAGATAAAGAAGAGGACCAGGGTGTAAACGGAGAGGAACACGAGAAAGGCCTGCCGCGCGGGCTGCTTCATGTGGTTTCCCAGAAATGCATACAGCATTCCGATGATGCCGAGGCCGCCGATCATGGCCTCGCTCCACACCAGGCCGTCTTTGCGCCAGAAGATGAGCGTGAGGTAGTAGTGCCAGGGCTTCTCATGGCCGCTGCCACCGGCGCGCTCAAAGTAGTTCAGGTAGGTCAGGGCGCTGTCCTTCACGGCCTGCCAGTCTTTAAATCCACCGGAGTAGATCGTGATGCTGGTCACGATGGCAGCAATGATGACCCACAGCCAGGGAGTGGCTGCACGGCGCTTGCTCCCACCGGTGTCATAGCCGCTGCGCCGGGGGGCGAAGTCCCCGACCATCATTTTGGTGACGGCGAATCCAACGAGCCCGGCGACGACATTGATGGCGAAGGTCTCCTTGGTGGCGTGCTGCATGCCGATGGCAAAGCCCGCCAGCAACAGCCACCAGCGCCCGCCTCCCTGTGAGTAGTGCCACAGCGAAGCGATGCTGAGCGTGATGAACAGCACCAGCGGCACCTCCATGATGAAGTAGCGCGAGTAATAGACCTCCATTGGCGAGATGGCGATGAGCAGCATCGCGAACCCCGTGGCAAGCCGGCCGAGTGCATTGCGCAGCAGCAGCGTGGTCAGCAGGAGCAGCAGTCCGCAGACCACCGGCACGGTGCGCAGCTCGGCTTCGGTCCAGGTGGAGGAGTCTCCCCAGCCGGAAAGCTTGGACCAGATGCGTGTGATGTAGTGCAGCCCTGGGCCGTGGAAGTCTTTCGGGTCGTATTTAAAATGGCCGGTGGCCTGGAACTCCGCGGACTTCATCGCGAGGATGGCCTCGTCGGTGTGCATGGGGCGCTCGCCAAGCGTGGGAAAGCGGTAATAAGCGCCAAGGAAAAGGGCGACTAGGGCGAAGATCGTCAGGCCAAGGCGGCCGAGAGATTTTTTCTGAGGAGGGGGCATGGGGGGAGACGAATGACGAGAGCAGAATGCGAGCCGGGCGCCGCAAAGCAATGGCGGAAGAATTAGATGAGTTCGCGGCGTTCGACCTGAAGGCTTTGCTGGCGGGTGCGGCGCAGGTGAAAGCGCTCCTGGGTGGGGGACAGGGTTTCGCTGCCGCCGTGCTCCACGACCACGGTGACGTATTGCGGATGCACGGACAATTCGAGAAAGCGCAGCACGGGGGTGCCGCGCGTGCGGAAGAAGCAGTGAATGGGGATGTGCGGGTGTGCAGCGTTCCACAGCCAGCGTGCCGGCGAAAAACGCTCCTCATCCATCAGGGCACAGAGGATCTCACGCATCACCATCTCGCCATGCTTGCGCGACCACTTCCAGGCCTCCCGGCGGTTCATGAGTTCATTGAACTTGGCCACGAGCGGGTTGGCATGCGCCTGCTCCATCTCCTGGATGATCTCACAGGTATGCACCGCCATGGCGGTGCGGAATTCCTCCCGTGTGATTTGGCCGCTGTCGAACCAGCGGAACAGCTGCTGCGGCGTGGGGACTGGATCGAGTGAGAGCATGGCGAATCGCCTAAGTTTGGCGCGTTCGCGGGCGTTCGCAAATTCACTCTTGGTCCCGGGACCCTATTCCTTGATATTCTGCGGGATGTCCAAAATGCGCAGCAGATTGTGATATCGGTCGGTCCAGAGCCGGACGTCCTGCTTCAGTTCGATCTCATTCCCCAGCAGCTCCGCTGGCGTGGCCTTGAGGAAAGCCTCGTTGCGAGTCACGAGGATGTAGTCCGTCGAGTCATGGTCGCCATCGGCCTCGGTGGCGATACGGACGGTTTTGAAGCCGACAGCAGCGGCGATCTTTTCGATCACCGGCGCCAGCACGAGATAACTGTTGGTGATGTGCACGGCAATGATGCCGTCGGGCTTCATGTGGCGGTCGTAGATCGTGAAGGCTTCCTGGGTCAGCAGGTGCACCGGCACGGAGTCACCGCTGAAGGCGTCGAGCAGCAGCACATCAAACTGCTGCGATGGCTCGCGGTCGAGCGCCAGACGCGCATCTGAAACGACGACCTCCACCTTGGCCCCGCGTTTTCTGGCATCCTCGAGGTAGAGGAACCATTTCTCCGCGATGCGCACCACATCGGGATTGATGTCATAGAAGCGGAAGGTCTGCCCGCTCTTGGCGTAGCAAGAGACGGTGCCAGCTCCCATGCCCACCACGCCGACGCGCGCGTCCGGGCGGTCCTTGAGGCTGTCGAGCACCTTGCCGATGCCGGTCTGGTGGCCGTAGTAGCTGGTGGGTTCTTCACGGATCGAGGCAGCGAGATTCTGCATGCCGTGGATGATGCCCCCGTTGGTGAGCTGGCGGTATTGCAAGGTCTCGCCCCCGCTTTGGTAATCATCCTCCGAGACGGAGAGCATGCCGTAGAAATTGCGCACGCGTTCAACCTTGTCGTCATTCTTGAAGCCGAGGTCGGTCATCGTGAGCAGGACGAGGGTGAAGAGCATGCCGAGCATGGTGATGGAGATCAGCGCAGGACGCATGAAGCCACGCCGGATGATGCGGAAGACGAGCACGGCCAGACAAAGACCGATGCCCGCCAGCGTGCCGTAGATCACCTCTGGCGGTGGCATAAGGTCGATCTTCAACTGCTTCTGCACCTCCTCCTGAGTGAGGATGCCGTGATGAATCAGCATCCAGGCCACCCCGCAGGTCACGGCCGTGATGACCAGTGCCAGCAGCCATTCCCACACATGTTTGACCCTCAGCACCGAGCGCAGCAAAATGTAGCACGCGAGGGCGGCCACCACGATGAGGCTGATCGGCCATTCCGCAAAGGAGGTGAATATGTGAGGTGCCCCAAGACTGACGAACAATCCGCCCAGCGCACCGCCGAAGGACATGAGGAGATAAAATTCGGTGAGCCGCCGCGGGGCGGGTTTCAGCCGCGTGAGTTCTCCATGGCAGAGCATGCAGGCGATAAACATGGCGCTGAAGGACCAGCCCAGCTCCCAGATGAAATTTGGCGTGAGGTCGATGCTAGCAAGGTGGAACTTCTGCCCGGTCAGCCGGTTCAGCAGGGGCTCCACGTGGTTGTGCATCATCAATTCGAAATCGATCCAGAATGACTGGCCCTGGAGCCGGCTTTCCGTGCAGGTGAGAAACAGCACGGGCAGAGCCAGCAGCGCCCATAGCGCGCAGATGCGTGCATACCAGCGCTCATGCTCAAAGCAGATGATGAAGGTGAGCAGGTAGAGGCTCAGGGGGACGACCCACAGGAAGGGGATCACCGCCACGTCCTGGCAGACGTGATTCGTTGCGGAAAGCAGCACGCAGCTGGCCAGTGCGGGCAGCAGCACCCACTGGATTCTTTTCAGCCAGCCGGGATGATCGGCAGCGGTGTCGATCACCACGTCGGGCTTGGCCTCTGCCTCGATGGCATGATTGCGGTCCAGCCAGATGCCGGCCAGAGAGAGCACTGCAAAGGCGCCGAAGCCCACTGCCCAAAGCGTCGTCTGCTCCACCACATCCCAGTGGACTTCAAAGAACAAAGGGTAGCTCAGCAGTGCCGCGAGCGAGCCGATGTTTGAAAGCGCATACAGCCGCCACGGACTGGCCCCATTCGTGGTGCGGGTGAACCACACCTGCACCAGCGGACTCGTGCTGGAGAGCACGAAGTAGGGCAGCCCCACGCTGACAAACAGCAGCAGCAAAATGCGCAGTGCGGGATCTTCAGAGCCCGTCGGTTTCCACATTTCATTCGGAGCGATGGGCAGCATGGCGATCGCCATGCCCAGCAGCAGGCCATGAACGATGCCCTGCCAGCGCCGTGGCAGCAGCGTCAGCGTGTGCGCATAGGCATAGCCGGCAAACAGCACCACCTGGAAAAACAGCATGCACGTCGTCCACACCCCCGGGCTACCACCGAACCACGGCAGGATGAATTTGCTGATGATCGGCTGCACCTGAAACAGCAGAAAGGCGCTCAACAGGCTCAGTGCCGCGAGGATGATACCGGGGACGGCACGGGAAGGGGTGGCGGACATGGGAGAAAGGGCGTGAGGCTGGCATATCACGCTGTTTGTGGGAAGATAAAAGTAAGGACATTGTGCAGAGCCGCTGGCAATCCACGCCTATCGCGACATCATGCCGCATGCCGCAACCGCCCCGCCGCCCCTTCCGTCCTCGTCCCTCACCGCCCCGTGAGCCGGGCAGTCGCGAACAGGATGACCGCGAGCAGGGGAATGGTGCGCAAAGCAACCTTCCGCAAGGAAACCGCGAATACGGCAATCGTCCGCAGGGCAATCGTGAGCAATTCAAACGTCCGCAGGGCAACCGTGCCCAGCGCAAACTTGAGAAGACCAATCGTGCTCAGGGCGGCCACGCACACGGCACCTCATGGGAAAAATCCGCCGACTGGTACGACGGCATCATTGGCGAGCGCGGCTCAGAGCTCTACCAGGCCGTTGTCATTCCCGGTGCTCTCAATCTGCTGGCACCCAAGCGCGGTGAGCGCGTGCTCGATCTTGGCTGCGGTCAGGGCGTCTTTTCCCGCGCACTCGCCCAGGAAGGATGCCAGGTGACCGGTGTCGACGCCGCTCCCACGCTGATCCAAAAAGCACGCACCTACCCCGTGAAGCCGCCGGTGCGCTACCTCGCCCGCGATGCCGCGCAGATCGAGGACCTCGGCGAGTTCGATGCCGCCTCCGCCATCCTCTGCGTGCAAAACATGGAGCACCTTGATGTCGTCAGCGCCGCCGCCGCCAAAGTCCTTAAGCCCGGCGGCCGCATGCTCTGGGTTGTCAATCATCCCGCCTTCCGCATCCCGCGTCAGACGAGCTGGGGCAATGATGAAGCCGCCAAGATTCAGTACCGCCGCATCGATGCCTACAGCAGCACCCTGAGCATCCCCATCATCATGCACCCCGGCAGGCCCGACAGCGAGACCACCACCTCCTTTCACCGCAGCCTGCAAACCCTCACCGCCACCGGCTTCGGCGCGGGCTTGCGGCTTGCAGGCATCGAAGAATGGTACTCCCACAAAGAAAGCCAGCCCGGCCCCCGCGCCGCCGCCGAGAACCGTTCACGGAAAGAGTTCCCGCTGTTCCTGGCGCTGCTTTGGGAGAAGCGGTGAAGTGTTAGTTATGGGCAGGGGATAGCTGAGATTACTTCGACTTAACCGGAGCAGATTTCCCAGTGCCGGTGGGTTTCTTTTTCTCAGAGCCTTCAATAGGCGCATTCCACTGCCATCCGCTCACTGAAGTTTCCTTCTTCCATTGAAGATGGATGATGGCGTCCTTGGGCGGCTTTGTGGCGATCTCAGCCTGATAGTTTTTGCGCAACTCTTCTGCTCCTTTGGGGGTGATCTGTCCCATTTCATCGACGAGGCTCCAGATGGCCTTGTAACGTTCGCCATATTCTTCTGGAGAATTACCGTCTCCGAAGCTGCCATACTTCATCGTGTTCGTCCTATTCAGAATGAAAATCGCTTCATCTTCATCGTCTGGTGCCGTTGCGGCCGCATAGACATTTTTAAATTGAGTAGGTATCAAAAAAAGCAGGTGATGCTGACCAGGCTTTGGATGAATCATCCCGGGGACGTTCGCCATGACACCTTCAGGCATCGAGAGCATCAGGGTGCGAATCACATCTCCCTTTTGCGCCCCTTTGACAGGTTCGATGACTTCAATTTCGACCTTCAGCCATTCAAACACAAGATAGTCTTTGGTCGGGTAAACGATTTTCTCTTTGATGCCAGAGGGTTGCACGGATTTCACCTTGCCCACCAGCACCAGCGAGGACCGGCACATCAACGTCTTCATGTCATAGCTCAGAACGGCACGTGCCAGACCCTTTGTAGGAAATAGAGCTGCCAGGATGAACAAAAGAGTGAGCGTCTTCATGGCATGCTTGGATTTTTAGCCAACAGGAACAGCATGACCAAATTCACCGTGTTTGTCAGCACCTTTCTGAGGTGCTGCATTCGAGGGCTTGGCAGGCATTCTCTCACACCAGCCTCACATACCTCCGCCCCGGCAGCGCCCGGATCATCCGCTTCATCTCCAGCCGCATCAGCGTCGCTGACACCGTCGCGGTGGTCAGGCCGGAGGTGGTGGTGATGTCGTTGATGTGGGCTTCGTCGGTGCTGATGGCGTTGTAGAGGATTTCTTCCTCCAGCGTGAGCGTGACGACGGGGCGGGACTCTTCGACCTTCGGCGCTTTGGGCGCGGTGGGGAAGAGGGTCATCAAATCGTCGAGCACATCGGCGCCATCCATGATGAGCTTGGCCCCTTGTTGAATGAGGCGATTGCAACCGGCGGAGGTCGGTTTGTCGATGGGGCCGGGCACGGCATACACGGTGCGGCCCTGCTCTGTGGCCTGCTGCGCGGTGATCAGGGAGCCGCTGCGCAGCGGAGCCTCGACCACGATCAAGCCGCAGGTCCAGCCCGCGACGATGCGGTTGCGGTAGGGAAAGGTTTGTTTGTCGGCGGGACGATCCACCGGATACTCGCTGACCACCGCGCCGTTTTGAGCGATGCGTTCGGCGAGTGCCATGTTTTCCGGCGGGTAGAGCTTGCCCATGCCGGAGCCGATGACGGCGACTGTGCGGCCTTTGGCTGCGAGTGCTGCTTCATGCGCTGCGGTGTCGATGCCACGGGCAAGTCCGCTCACCACGGTGTAACCGGCATAGGCGATCTGAAAGCTGAGCTTCTTCGCCGTGCTCAGGCCGTAATGCGTGGCATGGCGGCTGCCGACCACGCCGAGGGCGTTGTGATCCCGCTTGGTGAGTTCACCCCAGACGGTGAGGACGAGCGGCGGGTTGTAGATTTCGCGCAGCAGCGGCGGGTAGAGCTCATCCTCCTGCGTGAGCAGGGTGAGATCGCGTTCCTTGACCTTCTTGAGCTCGCCTTCGAGATCGACTTGGGCTTCCCATCCGGCGATGTTCTCCGCCTGAGCGAGGCCGAAACCTTCGATCTGGAGGATGTCGCTGCTTTTGGCGCTGAGGATGCGTTCAGGGTTGCCGAAGTGCTGCAGCAGTTTACGCACACGCACAGGGCCCACCTGTGGGAGCAGGTTCAGTACAAGCCAGGCCTCGGTGCGGGTCATTGCACGCTCAGGCTCAGGCAGCAGAGGCGGTGGCTTCGCCGTTTTTTGCGGCAGCAGCGGCGGATTCGGGCAGGGCGACGTTCGTTTGCGACGAACCGGAACCGATCAGTTTGCGGAAGATCTTCGAAGGGAAGGACTGGCCCTTCTCCTCGTTCTCAAGCTGGCCCAGAGCCGCCGATTTGGCCATCTCCCATGCCGGAGCGAAGCCGGGGGCGCTGATGACCATCTGCTTTTCGGCGCGGGCCAGGATTTCCAGCTCGCGCTGCATCTTGTTGTCAGGGCGTTCGTTGAGGCGGGCGATCTGCATGCGCAGGTTTTCGTTCTCCTGCTTCAGCGCGGCGCGCTCCTTGTTGATGTCCTGGCTCTGCTTGGAATCGAGGTCCAGCTTGTCGCTGAGCATGTTTTTGTAGCGCTTGAGTTCGCGCTTGGTCTTCCAATGGCCCCAGAGGGACTGGACGAGGAAAATACCGCAGAGCACGATGCCGTAGATGAAAGTGTTCTGGGGGGATAGGAGGTCTTTGAACATGGCTGACGAAAACTAACTCATGCCCCGGCGTGTGCAACCGGGCAAAGCACCGCAATAAGGCCATTTCCACCTCAACTTTATCCCTTGTGGCGGGTCCTTGGCAAAAAGCAGGAAGGTAAGAAAAGGTCGGGCTGAGTTATTTTTACCCGGATGAAAATACACTTGAATTTTATCCGGGTAATATTAAGTCACTCCATATGACCGAACCATTCCTCAATCACTCATTCACCACCTTTGATGGCCACCGGCGTGTCGCTGAGGGGGCATTGCGCACGAACGCTCTGGCGCTCAAAAGTGCGCTCGAACGCGGCTCACCCGGACCGGTTTTGATTTTTGACGATGCTACAGGGCGCACCGTCGAAGTGGACACCCGGGGGACTGACGAGGAGGTCTGCGCCCGCCTGACTGCGCTCTTTCCATCTCATGAGCAAACAGCCGCTGAAGCGACCGCAATGGAGCCTGCAACTCCCCGGGGGCGCGGGCGGCCAAGGCTGGGGGTGGTGCCGCGAGAGATCACGCTGCTCCCTCGGCATTGGGACTGGCTGGATACACAACCTGGCGGCGCATCCGTGGCTCTGAGAAAACTGGTCGAAGAAGCCCGGCGTCAGAGCAGTGAAAAAGACCAGGCGCGAAAAGCTCTCGAACGCGCCTACCAGTTCATGGTCACCCTTGGCGGCGATCTTCCAGGCTTTGAGGAGGCTTCACGCGCGCTCTTTGCCAATGACGTGCTGAAGTTGCAGGAGCAACTGTCCGCCTGGCCCCGTGACGTGAGTGACTACGTGATGCGGCTTGCTTTGGGAAAGGAATGGCGTACGTCCCTCGAAGCTCGTGCGCAGGGGAAGGAAGGAGGCCCAGCGGCATGAGTCCCGTCCCCGCATCCCCGCGCTGCCTCATGCCCACGCAGCAGGCTGGCCGCGAATTTGCCATGAGAGGCATGCAAGGCGAGCTCATCATGCTGAACCTGCTGCGCTTCCGTGAAACAGCCGACTATTCCTCGGCTCCTGAGCTGGCCCCCGACAGCCCCATCCGTGGTGCGGAAGCTTTTGATCGCTACATTCGCCACACCCTGCCTTTTTTACACCAAAGCGGGGGAGAACTCATGTTCCTCGGTGCGGGTGGCTCGTTCCTCATCGGCCCTGAGCATGAGAGATGGGATCTGGTTATGCTGGTGCGCCAGAGCAGTGCGGAGGCCTTCCTAGCATTTGCAGAAAATCAAGACTGCATGGCCGGCCTCGGCCACCGGACGGCTGCCGTCCAGGACTCCCGCCTGCTGCCCCTGAGCCAGATCAGCAGCTTTGACGGCGGCATCAACTAAATTCCAGGCATTATTTA
>NZ_JBIPNG010000382.1:0-6412 GCF_044373815.1 Prosthecobacter sp.
ATCTCTGCGGCGTTCCAGACTCTGCGGTGTGTGATCTGTTGAGGGGAGAGCCAAAATGCGAGCTGATCTTCATGCCATGCCTCCCTTTCTGCGCAAAAACCACTCCGTGCCGATGAAAAACAGCAGGGCCAGGAAGATCCATGGCGTATGCCAGAGCGGCGTCGAAAGCGTGACTTCGATGGGCACGCGGATGTTCTTCAGCATCTCGGGCAGCTTGGAGATTTCATCGAGGGCGAGCATCTGGCCGCTGGTCTCGGTGGCGATGCGTTGCAGAAAGGCGCGGTCCGGGGCGAGGCGGCTGAATTCCTCGGCCTGCGGGCCGTAGGTCCAGCCGGTGGTCTTGAGGCCGAGTTGCGTGTGTTTTTCCATGTCCTCCACGGTTGCGGTGGCGCGGTAGTTGCCGGAGCTGGAGGAGAAGAACTCGGTTTCGAAGAGCCCGGCTTCTTTAAGGCTTGGCTCGGCGAAGAGCTGGGATTTCTTGCCGTCAGGCTGCGTGACTTCGATCTTCACCAGCGCATCGCCGTGGGCTTTGAAGGCGCGGTCACGCACGCGCACGGAGAGCTTCACGCGCTCGCGGTCGGCGGGATCGGTCTCGGCGGAGAAGGAGATGCTGTCGGCCACATCGACGACGAGCCAGCGCATGAGCTGCCGCCAGGCGCGCTCCATGTCCTTGCGGGAATCGGCATCGTTCATGCCCCAGCGCCACAGGTCGGCCACCAGCACGCTGCCCACGCGGCCTTCGCCGAAACGCTGGGACACGATGGCGGGCATGGTGGTCTGCGCTGAATCGGAAACCGTGGCCAGAATGCTGGCACCGGGTTTGATCGCGAAGGTTTGATTGATGGCATAGAAGGAGGGCATCGCGGCCAGGCGCTTCTCATCTTCCTCACGATCCGTGCGCAGGCGCATCCAGGACTCCAGCCAGCCTTCGCGCGTCAAATTGAAGCGCGCATCCAGCATCGGGCCTGCGGTGGTGGTGCGGTCAAGATAGACCGGCAGCATGCTGCCGATGGGCGTGTGATCATAGCCGCCCGCCTGATAGCACTCCTGCCCGCCGAGCATGAGGAGCGCGCCGCCGCGCTCGCTGACGAAGCGCTGGATCAGGTGCATCTGCTCCTGGGTGAAGAAGCCGGCTTCGAGGTCATCAATGATGATGGCGCGATACTCGCTGAACAAATCTTCGGCAGCTTTGGGGAAGCCGTCGCTGAGTTCCTTGGCATCGCGCGTGCCAAGGCGGATGAGCACCGGCTGGTCATAGCGCTGCGCTTCTTCGCCCTCTTTGGCACCAAAGCCGCGAAACAAGGGGTTGGCGCTCTCACCGGCATGGCCGCGCCATTCAAACTTGGGCTCGCGTTTGGCGATGCGGACGAGGCTGGGCATCTGGATGTCGTCATCCGCTGCGATGGCGCGACGCAGGAATTTGTACTCCCAGTTCGGCCTGCCAGCGATGTAGAGCACGCGGTAGGGGCCTGAGCCGCGATCCGCCTCTAATAAGCGTGTGTTGTTGGCCAGGGTGGCTTCACTGACGCCTTCGGCCTTGAGTTCGAGCTTGTGGAAGGAGACGCCGGGCTTGGCCACCGGGATGCGCAGGCGCACCGTCTGCGGCGAGCTGCCATTGAAGGTGACTTTTTCGGTCACGATGGCTTTGCCCTTTTCATCGAGCGCGGAAAGCGTGGCCTGTTTGCCACTGAGCCCCTGGGCAGATACACGGGAGGTGATGGTGATGGGCGCGTCTTCAAAGGGGCTCGTCGCCACGGTGGCATCGAGGATGGCCAGATCCGGGGTGGGGGCGTTCTTGCCAGCCAGCACGGTGAAAATGGGAGCGCCCTTGGCTTCTGCCTTCCAGGTGGAGGCATCGGTGGCGTTGCCATCGCTTATTAATACCACAGCAGCCAGATTCGAGCCGCCGCTGCGCAGAGTCATGAGTGTGCGGCAGAGATCGGAGCGGGAACCGTCAAACTTCAAGGCGCGGAAGTGCGGCACACTTTGGGTCTGTGATCCGACGGTCATGAGGCGAAGGCGGAAGTCCTCGCTCAGTGCTTTGATCCACGCGGCATCCTCCGTGCCGGAGTTCAGCGCGGCGGTGACTTGGGCGGCGCGGGTGGCCTCCCCCGGTTTTTCTGCAGTCTCTAGAGAGGCGCTGGTGTCCACCAGCACAATGACTTCGTTTTCACCCTTCTTCGGCTGCTGCTGGGTCCAGAGGGGATCGAGCAGGCAGATGGCCAGCAGGGCGAGGGCGGCCAGCTTGCAGGACATCGCCGCGAGTTTGCGCCAGCCACGCAGCGGAGAGCGGCGGTAGCCCAGCCAGAGCAGCCCGATGACAAGAAGAACCACCAAAGCAGCGAGCCAGGTGATGTCCGTATTTTGCCAGAGGATGCGGGGCATGAGGTGCCAGTTAAACGTGAAGTGCGGCGAAAAGCTACATCTCAACCGCTGTCAATTGCACTCGTTGCCAAAAAATTGAGCATGGAAGCGCTTGTCGAATCACGCATTCTCGATTTGGTCTGCGACCGTTCCAAGACCGCAGCCGCCATGCCTTTATACGATCCCTATGCGTTTCAGCTCGCTGGCTTCAGCGAGGGCGATGTCGATGAAATTCTCGCCGACCTCGACTACCTGCACCGCAACTCGCGTTGGACGCATCGGCGTGACCAGATCGAGCGAATGATCGTGGAATCGCCGGTGATTTTGCTCGATTTCCTACGCAGTGTGCAGCCGGAAGTGGTGCGAAATGCCATGATTCCGCGCCGGGTGAAGGATGTGGTGCTTCGGTAAGAGGCCCGTTTGAGTCCTTGCGCGTTGGCTGACATCCGCCACATTCGGCCTCCCCCCGACCCGGCCAATGTGCGCCGGGCGGCGTATTCTTTTTCCCCATGTTCAACTGGATCATCAAAAAAATCATCGGCACCAAGAACCAGCGCACTGTGCGCAAGCTTCAACCTACGGTGGTCGAGATCAACCGCATCGAAGCCCTGCTTCAAAACGAGCCGGAGGAAGTGCTGCAGGAACGCACCCAGAAATGGCAGGCCCAGTTCCGCGCCTTTCACACGCCGCCATTCCTCGGCGGGGTGAGCCTGCGCATCGCGAACGAAGCTGAAGTGGATGCCTGCCTTGAGGCGGTGGAGAAATATTTCTCCGCGCTGAAGCCGCATTTCCCGGCGCTGGAAAATGATTACCTGGCCTCCGCCGCCTGGAACGGCGCCGCTCTGGATGACAAGAAGGCCCGCATTGATCGCTCACGTGAAGCCTGGAACGCCATCCAGCCGGACTTCGCTGCGATCGAGTCGAAGATGCTCAATGACATTCTCCCGGAAGCCTATGCCGTGGTGAAAAACGCCGCCCGCCGCATGTGCGGACGCGAGATCATGGTCTGCGACCAGCCGCTGGGCTGGAACATGGTGCACTTTGATGTGCAGCTCGTCGGTGGTGTGGCCTTGCACCGCGGTATGATCGCTGAAATGGCGACCGGGGAAGGGAAGACGCTGGTCGGTACGCTGCCGGTGTACCTGAACGCGCTCACCGGACGCGGTGTGCACGTAATCACGGTGAATGATTACCTCGCACGTCGTGACAGCGAGTGGATGGGCAGCCTTTATAAATACCTCGGCCTCACGGTCGGCTGTATTCAAAACGACCAGCCAAGCCACCTGCGCCGCGACCAGTATCAGGCGGACATCACTTATGGAACGAACAGCGAGTTCGGCTTCGATTACCTGCGCGACAACGGCATGGCCTCCAGCAAGGAGCAGCAGGTGCAGCGCGGCCACTACTTCGCCATTGTGGATGAAGTGGACTCCGTGCTTATTGATGAAGCACGCACGCCTTTGATCATCAGCGGTCCTGTCATGGCAGCGGAGAGCAATCACCAGTATGAGCGTTACAAGCCCCTCGTGGACCAGCTCGTGCGCCGCCAGAACACGCTGTGCAATCGCCTGATCACTGAGGCCAAGGAAGCCGCCGCCGCAGGTGAGCTGGAGCAGGCCGGTTTGAAACTCTTTCAGGTGCAGATGGGCCAGCCGAAGAATCGTGCGCTGACACGCTGCATGGAGGAGCCTGATCTCCGCCGTGCCATGGAAAAGGCTGAGCTCTCGCTCTATGCCGACACACAGAAGGTGGAATTCTTCCGTCTCAAGGAAGAGCTCTACTACTTCATCGAGGAGAAATCCCACGACGCCGACCTCACCGAGATGGGCCGCAACTTCCTCAGCCCCGACGAGCCGGACGCCTTCGTGCTGCCGGACATCGCCACGGTGTACTCTGAGATCGACGGCGACATGACGCTCTCCGAAGAAGCCCGCACCCGCAAGAAGACGGAGATGCAGGACCGCCTTTCCCACCAGGGTCAGCGCATTCACCAGATCAGCCAGCTTCTGCGTGCCTTCTGTCTCTATGAGAAGGACGTCGAATACGTGGTCGAGGAAAACAAGGTCATCATCGTCGATGCGCAGACGGGCCGTAAAATGGCCGGACGCCGCTGGAGCGATGGCCTGCACCAGGCCGTGGAAGCCAAGGAAGGCGTGCAGATCGACGCCGAGACCCAGACGCTCGCCACCATCACCATTCAGAACTACTTCCGCCTCTATCAAAAGCTGGGCGGCATGACCGGCACGGCTGAGACCGACGCCGCCGAGTTCCATGACATCTACAATCTCGATGTGCTCACCATCCCGACGAACCGTCCGGTGAAGCGCAAGGATCACAACGACAGCATCTACAAGACACGTCGCGAGAAATTCGCCGCCGTGATCGAGCTGATCCAGGAGCTCAACGCCAAGGGCCAGCCGATCCTCGTCGGCACCGCCAGCGTCGAAGCCTCGGAAATGGTCTCGCGCATGCTCAAGCTGAAGAAGATCGTCCACAACGTGCTCAATGCGAAGTATCACCGCCAGGAGGCTGAAATCGTCGCCCGCGCCGGTCATCGCTCTGCGGTGACGATCTCCACCAACATGGCCGGTCGTGGTACCGACATCAAACTGGGTGAAGGTGTCTCCGAACTCGGCGGCCTCTTCGTGCTGGCCACCGAGCGCCATGAAAGCCGCCGCGTGGACCGCCAGCTGCGCGGACGTTCCGCACGTCAGGGTGACCCCGGCGAGAGCAAATTCTTCCTCAGCTTTGAAGACGACCTCATGCGCAACTTCGGTGCTGCCGAGCGCATGACGAAGATGATGGAGCGCTTTGGCATGAAGGAGGGTGAAGAACTCCAGCACCCGTGGCTTAACCGCAGCGTGGAAACCGCGCAGAAGCGCGTGGAACAGCGCAACTACGTCTGGCGCAAGCGCGTCCTCGAATACGATGATGTGATGAATCAGCAGCGCGAAGTCGTCTATGAATGGCGCAACGACGTGCTCAACAGCAACGACACCCGCATCCTCATCAACGAGGCCGTGGAAAAGGGCATCACCGAACGCCTTGGCGTTTTCGTGCCGAAGGACATCAAGGGTGATGACCAGGCCGATTATGAAGGTTTGCTCGCCTGGGTGAACATGACGTTCCCTGTGGGCCTGAAGACGCTGGATAATGACTTCAAGAAGCTCGATTTCGAAGCCAAGTCCGCCTACCTGAAGGACAAGATCCTCGGCGCCTACGAGGTGAAGGTGGGCACCGCCAATCCGACCGCCTTGCAGGAGATCGAGAAGATGATCCTCCTCAACGCCATCGACCGCCTGTGGCAGGAGCACCTGTATGCGCTGGATGCGCTGAAGGAAGGCGTGGGTCTGCGCACCTACGGCCAGAAAGATCCGCTCATCGAGTTCAAGCAGGAAGCCTTCACGATCTTCGCGGAACTGATGAACAACATCAACGGCGAAGTCCTCGGCAACCTCTTCCGCAGCACGCAGCAGCTCGCCGCGTTTGAGCAGTTCCTGGCCCAGATGGCCCTGCAGGGCGGTGAAAACGAAGCGCCGCAGCGCCGTGAAGAAGTGGAAGAAGAAGAGAAGCCCGAAGCCGCCCCCAATCCGGGCCGCGACGGCCCCCGCCTCATCCTTCCAAGCAGCAATGTCGCTCGACCCAAGCCCGCCGCCAGCGCCGTTGGCCGCAACGACCCATGCCCATGCGGCAGTGGGAAGAAGTACAAGCAGTGCTGCGGACGAATGGCGTGAGCTGACCGATCCAATCCTTGAGCGTGCCCAACCGTCCGCATGCGTCCCCTCCTAATCGTCTTCTACACGCTGCTGGTTGGGCGCTTGTTTCTGCTGGATGGCGTGCTCGAACCGACGAATGACGAGGGGCTGTGGCAGTGGAATGCACGCTGTGAGCAGTGGAATTTACCCACGCATGGCATCCTCCACAGTGCCTTGAGCCCGGTGAACCACGCGATCAATCGCGTGCTCTTTGCGCTCGTTTTACCTTCGGTCATGGCCAAGCGGATCGTGTGCTCGCTGCTGGTCGCCGCCGCCGCCGGGTTCGCCTGCCT
>NZ_JBIPNG010000383.1:0-6397 GCF_044373815.1 Prosthecobacter sp.
ATTCCGATCAGTCCCGCAACGCCACCGCAGGGTCCACGCGTGAGGCCAGCCAGGCGGGTGGCAGGGCGGCGAGGAGGCAGAATGTGATGGAGCCCAAGCAGGTGACAACGATGAACCAAGGTTCGATCTGAGCTGGAATGGTGGCGAGGAACATGCCGGAGTCGGCGTTGGCGCTGCCCCCGCTCAGGACCGCGATGCCCATGCGGATTTCATCGCGGTACTGCAGTACGACTCCGCTAAGTATGAGGCCCGCCAGCGTTCCGAGGGTGCCGACGAAGGCGGCTTGCGAGACAAAGATGCCAATGATCTGGCTCTGCCGCGAACCGAGCGCGGTCAGCACGCCGATCTCGCGCCGCTTCTGGGTCGTGACGGTGATGGTCGTGTTCATGACCGAGAACGCGGCGACGATGGCGATGATCAGGAGAACGATCCACATCATGACGCGTTCGTTGCTCATCGCGGCCAGGCGTGCATCGCCAGCATCGGTCCACAATGAGGCGCTCCAACTGGCGGGAACGAGTCCTGCAATGGTGAAGCGTTTCATCACTTCCTTGACCTCGCCCGGCTGCTTCAGTTCGATGAGCACACCGCTGACCTTGTCGCCAAAGCCAAAGATCTGCTGCGCCGTTTCCAGAGTGACGTAGCCGTAGGTGCCGGCGGATTCCATCTGCGTGGTGCCCAGCAGCTTGATCTCCCTGGGATTCAGCTTGATCTCCTCATAGGCGGCATGGCGTTTCGTCTCGTCCTGCTCATCCGAGGCGATGCGGAAACGTTTCACCGCGCTGGTGACATTGCTGGAAGCATAGACGCTGATGGCATCTCCGGGATGGGCATTGAGTCCGCCCGCCACGTAATCGGCACAGACCACACCGCCCGGAGTGAGTTCCAGCACGCCTTCGGCCTTGTGCTTGGCGACCTTGGCCATGTAAAACTTCGCGCCATCTTCCGGCAGGCCGAGAACATCCATTCCTGACTGCTGGCCATCGTGCTCTGCAAACATGGCGCTGCCAATATAGCTGCTGGCGGCGAGTACGTCCGGCTGCAGGCGTACCTTGGCGAGCACGTCGGCTGCTGATTTGGTATCCGTGGGTTTTTCGTCCTGGGGCCGCAGCAGGATGTGTGGCTCTGAACCGATGAGTGTTTTGCGGAACTCACCTTCAAAACCCTTCATGACCGAACTGACCACGATCATCATCAGAACACCGACGGCGACACCGAGGATCGAGATGACGGTGATGACCGAGACAAACGAACGCTTCGCACGCAGATAGCGGCGGGCGAGGAAGAAGGTGACGTTCGAAAGCATGTGGGGCGCAACAAAGCGATGCCCGCGCTACTTCGCAACTGCCGTGATGCCAAACAGCGGCAACGATTTCTGCACGGACTGATACACGCCCCAGCCGAGCGGCACGGTGATCCAGGTCCAGGCGAGGAGAAGGGTGAGAGCTTTCATGGTGAATCAGGCTTGGGCGTTTTCAGCGAGGTGGTGCTTGGGATCGACGGGGCGGACAAGGAGGTTGGAGATCAAACCGACGACGAGCAGGCCGACCATGAGGTGAAAGATCGAGTTGTAGGCCTGTTCGGGCGGCATGACTTTTTTATTGGCCACGGAAAGGCGGTCCATGAGCTGGGGGCCTAGAATCGCCGCCACCGACCAGGCGGTGATGAGACGGCCATGGATCGCGCCGACTTGATAGCTGCCAAAGAGATCGCGCAGGTAGGCCGGGATCGTGGCAAAACCACCGCCATACATCGTGAGGATCAGGCCGGTGGCCACGACGAAGAGCGTCACGCTGCCCTGGCCCTGGATCCACGGCACGCTGGCATACAGGGCGGCGCCGAGAATGAAGTAGATGCAGTAGATGCCCTTGCGCCCGATGAAGTCGGACATGGAGGACCAGAAGAATCTGCCGCCGAGATTGCAGAGTGAAAGGAGGCCGACGTACCCGGCTGCAGCCGCAGGCGTGACCTTGAACATGTCCTGAATCATGGGCGAGGCCTGGCCTAGGATGCCAATGCCGGCGCTCACGTTCATGCAGAGCACGACCCAGAGCATCCAGAACTGAGGTGTCTTCCAGGCGGTGTCCACGGCGACGTTTGCAGTCGTGACCAGCTTTGAAACATGCTCCGTCGGCACCCAGCCGGCGGGCTTCCAGCCTTCCGGCGGCACACGGACGATCAAAGCGCCAAATGTCATCGAGATGGCATAAAGACCCGCCATCACCAGCAGCGCCTCACCGGCCCCGACGGAGCTGGCCGTGGCAAAGCGCTTCATCAGTTCCTCCGCCAGCGGACCGCCGATGAGCGCACC
Source organism: Prosthecobacter sp. (assembly GCF_044373815.1). Taxonomy (GTDB): domain Bacteria; phylum Verrucomicrobiota; class Verrucomicrobiia; order Verrucomicrobiales; family Verrucomicrobiaceae; genus Prosthecobacter. The sequence goes on from NZ_JBIPNG010000383.1 coordinate 2,312, forward strand.
GCCGCCAAATCCCATGATCGCCATGCCGGTGGCCATGCCCGGGCGGTCGGGAAACCATTTCATCAAAGTGGAGACTGGAGCGATGTAACCCAGACCCAGCCCGATGCCGCCGATCAAACCATATCCCGCATACAGTAGCCATAGCTGATGCCAGCGCACGGCGAGCGCCGTGAGCACCAGACCGCTGCAAAAACAAAGCATGCTGGCGAGCATGGTTTTACGCGGGCCGCTGCGCTCGACCCACTTGCCAAAGAATGCTGCAGAGAGGCCGAGCAGAGCGAGCGCGATCGAATAAGCCACGCCGACATCCGCTTCGCTCCAATCACCAGCGCTGGGGGTTGTGATGCCCAGCGCCCTGGCGAGCGGTTTCTTGAAAACGCTGAATCCATACACCTGCCCGATGCACATGTGAACAGCGATGGCGGCAGGCGGGACGAGCCAGCGGCTGAATCCGGGGCTGGCGACGGTGGCTTCACGGGAGAGGAAAGACATGGTTGTAGGTAGTAGGAGACCGCAGGTGGTTTCCTGGCGGATCGGACAAGGAAAGCTCAAAGATCGACAAGAAACGCCCGGTTTCGTCCGTTTCGAGCATTGGCCGGTCATTTCACCCGCCACACCCATACCCACATACCTCGATGAAAACACTGCTCACCATCTGCGCCCTCTCCTTCACTTCGGTCGCCATGGCCGCCGACAAATGCCCCATCAGCGGCAAGCCTGCTGACTCCAGCATCACCAGCACCGGCAAGGACGGCAAAACCGTCGCTTTCTGCTGCGAAAAGTGCAAAGCCAAGTTCGACGCCAAGAACAAGTAATCACCACGGCGCTGACACAATCAGCGTTTGAAAAGGGCGGAACCGGGAAGCTGGTTCCGCTTTTTTGTGCATTAGCGCTGCCGCGCTTCACGCTCACGCATCTTGCGCTCATAGCCCGCGATCACGAAATCTTTGTCGCGTGCGCGCAGAAGGGCGTCATCGAGGGAAATGAAGCCATGAATGGCAAGATGGGTCACGCTGTCATCAATGGTGTGCATGCCATCGTTGGCACCGATTTGAATCAGGCTGGGAAGCTGCTGGAGCCGGCGGGAGCGGATACAGGAGGCGATGCCCGGATTGTTGACCATGATTTCAGAGGCCATCACCCGGCCGTCCTGATCAAGCCGCGGCATCAGATTCTGACAGATGACGCCTTGCAGGCAGTTGGCCAGCTGCGAGGCCACGAAATCCTGCTGGTCTTCTGGGAAGGCATCCATCACACGCATGACGGTCGAAGGAGCGTCCTGGGTGTGCAGGGTGCTGATGACGAGGTGACCGGTCTCGGCGGCGGTCAGCGCGGTGCGGATGGTCTCCAGATCACGCAATTCGCTGATGACGATGACATTGGCGTCCTGCCGCAACGCGCTGCGCAGGGCCTGCGCAAAGGAGTGTGTGTCGCTGCCCAACTGGCGCTGGCGTACGAGGCTGTGCGAATGTTTGAAAACGTACTCAATGGGGTCTTCGATGCTGACAATATTGACCCGACGTGATCTTGAGATGTGCTGCGTCATTGAACTCAGAGTCGTTGTCTTGCCGGCATTGCTGGTTCCTGTGACAAGGATCATGCCGCTGCTCAGGGTGCAGAAGCTCTCCACCGTTGGGCCGTGACCCAGATCGCGCAGCTCAGGGATCACCTCGGGAATAAAGCGGAAGGAGGCTTCGATACGCCCAAGCACGTAGCAGGCATTGCCACGGAAGCGTCCCAGATTCGCCACCTGAATGGCGAAATCCAGTTCCCATTCCTGCTCCAGTTTGACACGCTGAGTTTCTTTCAAGACGCCGAAAACCAGGTCGCGAATGTCGCCGATGTCGAGGATTTCATCCGTCAATGGCTGGAGCTGACCGCTGATGCGTCCTGTGGGAGCGGCACCCACGCTAAGATGCAAATCCGAGCCACCTTGATCCGTGACCATGACAAGATATTCAATGAGATCGTGGGCGCGCATGATGAGAGAAGAGTGGTCAGGAGATGCCGCGCGCGGCGCGGCGGAATTCAGCCTCGTTGCCAATGGAGGCGATGGCTTCAGATTCTGAGATGATGCCCCCCTGGTAGGCTGCAATGATGGACTGCAGGAAGGTGCGCGTATTGGGATCGGTGCCGCGGCTCATGTAGTCTGTGATGTCCGCGACGCTTCGTTTCGCGATCCAGTCACGCACGGCTCCACCGTTTTCCAGGTGTTCTGACAGCATGGAGAGCTTGCCTTGGACGTTCGGGACGAGTTTCTGGCACAAGACTCCGATCAGCTGATGTGAAAGCAGGTGCAAACCGATGCCGACTTGATCCGGAGGGAACATGTTTACAAAACGCTCCATCGTGTCGGAGACGGTGGCGGAATGCATTGACGCGAGCACGAGATGGCCGGTTTCACAAGCCTGGAGCGCGGTGAAAGCTGTTTCGTGGTCACGAATTTCTCCCACAAAGATCACATCCGGCGCCTGACGCATGGCACTGCGCAGGCCACGGGCAAACGAGGGTGTGTCGCGGCCCACCTCACGCTGGGTGAAGAGGCAGCGGTTGTTGGCAAAGATGTACTCCACCGGATCCTCGATCGTCACCACGTGACGGGCGATGTTTTCATTCATCCACTGCAGCAGCGCCGCCAGCGTGGTTGATTTGCCCTGACCCGTGGCACCGGTGACGAGAATCATGCCGTTCTGTTTCTGCGCCCAGCGCTGCAGCAGCCAGTCCGGCGCGCCCAGTGTTTGCATGGCCGGAATATCTGTGCGGATGCGGCGCAGTACCGCAGCCATGCGGCCCAGCACCTTGTGCAGATTGACACGGAAGCGTGTGTGTGTGCGGGAAAGCAGTCCAGAGTCACGGTCTGTGTCATTCAGCGTGTCACCGCCACAGGCCTGCCAGAGTCCGGCCATCTGGGGCAGGAGAAGCGGGTCATCGCCAAAAATCATGAGCTGTTCGGCGATCTTCATTCGCGGCACTTCGCCTTCCTGCAGGAAAATATCGCTCGCCTGATGCTCTTCAGCGGCTTGGAGGATGTCGTCGATGGTAATGGCCATGGTTGTTTTCAAGCTAGCGGGCACCGCTCAGGTGCTCAACCTCGCTCTCAGGGTTTTGTTACAAGGAATCTGATGGGATGCCGTGGTCTTCCAGCAACTGCCCGCAGTACCAAAGCATGCGCGGCAAATGGAACGGTCCCTTCCACGTGCCGCCCTTCAGCTGGGAGGATGGTGTGCCATCCCGATGCAGGTAGCCAAACCACTCGCCGTAGGCAGGGTCGGGAAAGTGCGCAAAACTCCAGTCATGCACCAGCTGATGCCACTGTGCGTATTTGGCATCCCCGGTGATGTGCCAGGCCAGATGCGTGGCGATGATGGCTTCATTGTGCGGCCACCAGAATTTCATGTCGTGCCAGTATTCCTGCACCGGTTTGCCCTGCACATCACGGAAATGGAAAATACCGCCGTGCTCCTCATCCCAGCCGCGCTGCCACATGCAGTCGAGGATCTCCAGACCGAGCTTGATGTAGCTGTTCTCACCACGCCAGCGGCCTTCATGCAGAATGAACCAAGCACACTCAAGTGCATGGCCCGGATTCAATGTGCGCCCGTCGAAATGGTCGATGAGCGATCCATCCGGTGAAACGACCTCCATCAATGCCCCGATGTCCGGTTTGAAAAAGAACTGCTGGATCTCCAAAATGAAGCGGTCCGCCCACTCTGAGCAGCTATGTCCTGAAATCTTCACATCCCCCAGGTTGGCGCGCAGTTCCTGCGCTGTGGCGATGCCGATCATCAAGGCGCCGATGCTCATCATGGGCCGCGTGTTCGGCTCAATCTTCGGATGCATCAGACCCTTCTCGAAGGAGAATTTCAAATAGGTGGCGAAGTCCTTCTTGGCACGTTCGGCATAGCTTTCATCGCCCGTGGCCTTCGCATAGGCTGCATGGGCAATCGACGCAAAGGCTTCGCTGAACACATAGCGCCGCATGCGCAGCGGTCTGCCTTCGCGCGTGACGGTGAAGAATAATTTTCCATCCGTGGAGTAGCCATGCTTCTCCAGAAACGCCAGGCACGATCCTGCGGCCTCGATCCA
>NZ_JBIPNG010000384.1:0-6396 GCF_044373815.1 Prosthecobacter sp.
CGCCGCCGCCACCACCGCTGCCGAAGCCGGGCTTTTTAAAGCCACCGCCACCGCCGCCTTGGTATCCGCCGCCGCCGCCACCACCACCGTAGCCTTTGAAGCCAGTGCCTGGGCCGCCGCCTTTGTATAACCCGCCACCGCCACCACCACCGCCGCCGTAGCCGCCACCACCACCGCCGTAGCCGCCTTTGTTAAAGCCGCCACCGAAGCCGGGTTTCTTGATGAAGCCGCCGCCACCGCCGAAGCGCTTGGGGCGAATGCCGCTGATGTCGTCTGGACGGTCCGCATGGTCCATGCGGACGTCACGGCCGCGCAGCTGCGCGCCTTTGACGCCTTCCAGCACGGCTTCCACGGAGTCTCCGGGGATTTCGACGAAGCTGCATTTCTCCAGCACGTCGATGGCGCCGATGCTGCCGGGGGTCAGGTCTTGAATGGTGTTGTAAAGCATGCCAGCGATGTCCTGCGGACGCACCTGATCCATGCCGCCGACGTTGATGAACAGGCGCACCATGCCGGAGCGCGGGCCCTTCTGCACGTAGCTGCTCTGCTTGCGCGGCACGCGTTCTTCCTCGTGGTCGCTCTCGAATTCGTTGTCAAACTTGGCCGGGCGTGTCGCCGGGGCGGCCGCCTGATGATTCGTCGGGCCGGAGTCTTCCTCGTGGCCAGATTCTTCGCGCTGGGCGGGAGCGGATCCCTCAGCTGGAGCCGCTGCATTTTCCACCGGGGCGGAGCCTTCGGCAGGCGCAGACCCTGCGGACGGAGCTTCAGCAGATGCTTCGTTCGAATCAGCGGCAGGAGCTTCCGAGCCTTCAGCGGCTGGCGCTGGGGCTTCGGCAGTGCCTTCGGCTGGGGCAGGGGATGCCTGCGGGGCCTGAGCGGCGACGGACTGAGGGGTGGGTCTTGGCGCTGGCGCTGCGGCCTGCGCGCGGGGCTTGAAGTCGCGCTGCGGATAGTCGGGCTTCCGGCCAGCGCGGTCTTCCACGATCTGCTCTGTCTCGCGCACTTGGTCCTTCATGAGAAGGTCCATCAAAGCACTGGCGATCTCCGTGGGGGAGAAGCCGATGTCCAGCAGGCGCTGGATGCTGTGCTCGTGATTGGCATAGCTGGCGCCTTCCAGCACGGCTTTGACCTTGTCGAAGGTCTTGTCCACGCGGGTGGCTTCCAGCTCTTCCTGGGAGGGCACCTTGGCGCGCTCCACGCGGATGTTGATGAAGCGCTGGATGCGCTGCATCAGGTAAATTTCACGTCCGGCCACGAGGCTGAAAGCCTTGCCGCTGCGTCCGGCACGGCCCGTGCGGCCGATGCGGTGCACGTAATCTTCCGCGTCATAAGGCAGCTCAAGATTGACGATGAGATCGATGTCGTTCACGTCCAGACCACGGGCGGCCACGTCCGTAGCCACGAGGACTTCGACGTTGCCGCTGCGGAAGTTGCGCATCACGCGCTCACGCATCGTCTGATTGATGTCCCCATGCAGGCGGTCGGCGGCGTAGCCACGGGCCACGAGGGCGTCGGTGGCGTCATCCACGGCGCGCTTGGTGTTGGCGAAAACGATGGTAAGGCGCGGGGCCTCGATGTCGATCACGCGGCAGAGCACTTCCAGCTTGGAGCGGCCCTGCACTTCGTAGTAGCGCTGCTCCACGGTGGCCACGGTCAGCGCCTTCTGCTGAATAGTGATCGTCGCGGCGTTGGTCGTGTAGTTCTCCACGAGGCGGCGGATGCGCGGCTCAAAGGTGGCGGAGAAGAAGATGGTCTGGCGCTCTTTCGGCACGGCGGCCATCAGGCGGTCGATGTCGTCGCTGAAGCCCATGTCCAGCATTTCATCGGCTTCATCAAAGACGAGCGTCTTGAGGGCGTCGAACTTCAGCAGTCCGCGCTCCATAAAGTCGAGGATACGTCCTGGGGTGCCGACGACGATCTGGGAGCCGCTCTGCAAAGCGCGGATCTGGCGGTCATACGAAGCGCCGCCGTACACTGGCGTGGCGCGCACGCCTTCCTTGAAGGAGGCCAGTTTGTGGATTTCCGCGCAGACCTGCATGGCCAGTTCGCGGGTAGGGCAGAGGATCAGAGCCTGCACCGCGCGCTTGGTGCCATCGACGCCTTGCACCACGGGAATGCCAAAGGCCATCGTTTTGCCGGAGCCGGTCTGGCTCTGGCCCACGACGTCACGTCCGGTAAGAGCCACAGGAATAGCTTCAGCCTGGATGGGGGAGGGTTGCTCGAAGCCGAGTGATTTAACGGCTTCAAGAAGCTCGGGCGAAATTCCCAATTCAGGGAAGGTGTGGGTACTCATAAAAACAGAAACGAAACGTATCCCTCAGAATTTGAGGGGTGTCATACTGGCACCTATAGAGGGAGATAGCAAGGTGTTTGATCTTGACGCTCCCGGGGAGAGGGCGGGGGAGGCATTAACCGGTGGTGAAGCGAAGCTTGCCGAGCTGGAACCACCGGATCACGCCAATCGCCATAGCGGAGATCAAGGGCCACACCTCCGGCATGCGCCTTTTCCCGGGCTGCCACGCGCACGCCACCGCAGAAAAAAGCCACTTAACGGTATGGACGGCTGCAAAAGCCCTTCTAAAATCTCGTTTCCTCAGCCAACCAATCTGCGGGCGTGCATGCCCGTACCCCAACCATGTCCACCGCTTCCGCTCCCTCGTCGTCATCTCCCACCTCCCTGCGCAACGCCGTCATCCGCCTCGCGGGCAATTCCCAGGACGGCATTCAGTCCATCGGCGGTTTCCTGGCGCGTCTGGCCGGTCGCACCGCGCAGGAAGTGATGACCTACATGACCATCCCGTCCACGATTTCGGGCGGGCCTTCCATTTTCCAGGTGCATCTGGGCTCCGGCGAGGTGCTCCATGAGGGCGACGAAGCCGACGTGCTGGTGGCCTTTTACAAGCACAGCTACGAAAACCACATCGCCGCCCTGCGCGATGGCGGCATCTGTTTCTATGACACGGCGGACATGGGCCCGGAAGACGTGAAAAACGAGCGCGGCATCATTCACATCGGCGTGCCTTTCACCTCCGCCACCGTGGAGGCCGTGGGCGGCTCCACCCGTGACCGCGGCAAGAACATGTTTGTGCTCGGCATGGTCTGCGCCGTCTTCAATCTCGACAAAGAAAAGCTCGTGGGCATCGTCAGCCGCCAGTTTGGCCGCAAGGACGAAAGCGTGCTGCGCAATGCGCTGCTGGCCTTTGACGCCGGCTTTGCCTACCAGGTGGGCGATGTCGAAAAATTTGCCTTCGTGCCCGGAGAGGCCCATGGCGCACACCGCATCAGTGCAGACGGCAACCAGATGCTCACGCTCGGCCTCATCGCCGCCGGGGTGCGCTACGGCTCCGCCTATCCCATCACCCCATGGTCCTCCATCATGGAAACCCTGCGTGTCGAGCTGCCGAAGTATGGCGGCCTCTACGTGCAGGCGGAAGACGAACTCGCCGCCGTGTCCATGACCATCGGTGCCGCCTTTGCCGGACACCTCGCCATCACCGGCAGCTCCGGCCCCGGCCTCAGCCTAAAGATGGAAGCGCTCGGCTACGCCAGCATGGCGGAAATCCCCCTCATCGTGGTGAACGTGCAGCGCGGCGGCCCTTCCACCGGTCTGCCCACCAGCGTGGAGCAGTCTGACCTCATGCAGGCCATCTACGGCAGCCATGGCGACAGCCCGCGCATTGTGCTGGCACCGAAGGACGTGGAAGACTGCTTCTACATCGCCCTCGAAGCCGGTAAGCTGGCCAAGAAATACTCCTGCCCCGTCATCATCCTGAGCGATCAGGCCCTGAGCAGCCGCATCGAAGCCTTCGAAGAGCCTGACCTCGACAAGCATTGGGTCGAACCCACCCTCGACATCTCCACCCGCCCCGAGGGCTTCAAGCCTTATCCGCTCGATTCCATCACGCAGCACGCACCTCCCGGCTCCAAGATGGCCGGCGGCAAGTACCCTGTCTCCACCGGTCTTGAGCACGATGAAATGGGCCACCCCAGCGGCAGCCCCAAGATGCACACCTTGATGACCAACAAGCGTCGCAACAAGCTGGTGCAGCTTTCCAAAGAACTCCCGCTGCCCGTCATTCACGGCGACCAGACCGGCGACGTCCTCGTCATCGGCTGGGGCAGCACCTACGGCCCCATCAAGGAAAGCGTGGACCGCATGCGCACGGAAGGCCACAAAGTGGGCGCTCTGCACTTGCGCCACCTGCACCCCATGCCGGACGGTCTGGACGGACTCTTCAAGAAGTTCAAGCACGTCGTCTGCGTGGAGATGAACGACTCCGGCCTCTACGGCTACGGTCAGCTGGCCACCATGCTGCGCGCCAGCCTCGCAGATCCGCGCATCCAGTCCGTGTGCAAAACCGACGGTCTCGCCTTCCGCATCCGTGAGATCGTCACCGGCGTGGAAAAAATCATGAGCGCCTAGTCCGGACCCGACCTCGCAGCATTACCAACCTTTTCATTTTCAAATCATCATGTCCACCGCCCTCGTCACTCCAGCAGCTCCTGCCACGGACAAGCTCACCAAAAAAGCCCTCACTGCCGACCATCCCACGTGGTGCCCCGGCTGCGGCGACTTCGCCGTGCTAAACATCTTTTACCGCGTGCTGGAGAAGCTTCAATACCCGCATGAAAACATCGTCTGCGTGGCCGGTATCGGCTGCTCCAGCCGCTTCCCGTATTTCATGAACACGCACGGCATTCACTTCATCCATGGCCGTGCCGTTCCTCTCGCCACCGGCATCTCACTCAGTCGTCCGGACGTGCACGTCTTCGTCTTCGGTGGCGACGGCGACGGCTTCTCCATCGGCGGCAACCACCTCAACCACGCCGCGCGCAAAAACATCAAGCTCACCTATGTCATCATGGACAACTTCGTCTATGGCCTGACCAAGAAGCAGACCAGCCCGACGAGCCCCATCGGCTTCAAGAGCAAGACCGACCCCACCGGCAGCATCGACCGCCCGATCAACCCCATGCGCCAGCTCCTCGCCAGCGGCGCCACCTTCATCGCCCGCACGCACGCCGCTCAGGTGAAGCACATGGAGGCCATGTTTGAGCGCGCCATTCTGCATGATGGTTTCAGCGTCGTCGAATGCCTCAGCGAATGCGTCATGTTCTACGCCGGTGCGTTTGATGACAGCACTCCCCGCAAAGGCGGCACCTTCGACACCATTGACGAAACGCAGCACGACGTCACTAACGACGTGGCCGCCTACCAGATGGCCGAAAACCTCGCCCCCGGAAAATTCGGTGTGTACTACCAGGTCAACCGCCCCACCAAGAATGCCCTCGAGCAGAAGTGGATCGACGACACCCAGTCCAAGCTCGGCGGCGTTTCGCAGAAAGACGTGCTCAAGAAGCGCTTCGAAGCGATGCGGTAGGATCGTCCCGGGTGCGCGGGGCTCCGCGCCCTCCGCCGCATCCAGCGTTCCGCTTTTGTCACAGTCACTGCTTATCTGGCGGATCGATTTGATCCGTCAGTTCTACTGCGCATTGCCCTCGATAAGCCATGTGTAGCCCCCTTGACGTCGCACTCATCGTGCCCTTCTTGATCGCACCCCCATGCGCATCCACACGCTCGATCTCCGCTTCCAAAACATCCCCGGCCTCATCGCCTCCTATCTCATCGAGAGCGGCGGCGAATATGCGCTGATCGAAACCGGCCCCGGTTCCACACTGGAAACACTGCGCGCCGCGATCCGTGCCGTCGGTGTCGATGAATCCGCCATCAAGAAAGTCTTCGTCACCCACATTCACCTCGACCACGCCGGCGCTGCCGGATGGTTCGCGCAGCAGGGAGCTACGATCTACTGCCACCCAAACGCCATGCGGCATTTGATTGATCCCTCCAAGCTCATCGAAAGCGCCCGCATGGTCTATGGCCACCTCATGGACAAACTCTGGGGAGACATGCTGCCCGCGCCTGCGGACCGCGTGGTCCCCTTGCAAGACAAGGAATGCGTGCGCCTTGGTGAGATCGAGATCATCGCTTGGGACACCCCTGGCCATGCGCGGCATCACCATGCCTTCATCATTGGCGACGTCTGTTTCACTGGCGACGTGGCCGGGATGCGTCTGGAAAACAGCCGCTATCTTTCCGTCACCGCAGCGCCGCCGCAGTTTGATCCTGTCGCTTATGGGCAGTCCTTGGATCGCCTCCTGGCTGCAAATTTTAAGACGCTCTATCTCACGCACTTTGGCGCAGTGAGCGATGTGGCATGGCACCTGAGCACCTATCGCCAGCGCGTTGCCGAAGTTTACGAGCGCGTCGCCGCCGATTTCCAGGCAGGCGTCAGCGTGGAGGAAAACCGCCGCAATTACGCGCTCGCCGAGCACGCGATCGCCATTCAGGCAGGCGTGAGTGAGGAACTCTGGCGCAAAGGCGAAGACGCCAAC
>NZ_JBIPNG010000385.1:0-6395 GCF_044373815.1 Prosthecobacter sp.
ACGAAAGGCGGGTCCTGCCGGTCTGCACCGAGCAGTTCACCGATGCGGTTTGCAAACGCACCGAAGTAATCCGCCGAGATATGGCCGGGGCCCACGCCACCCACATAATGCAGCGAGTAGTTCGCATACAGCGCGATGGGTTTTCCCTCCGCTGACTGGACGCTGATGAAACTCACCTGCGAATCGGTGGGGCCCGCGGGCTCAAGCAGGTTCGGATTGTTGACGCCGGGGTTCGTCTTCACCTGATCGGTGGTGACACCATGCGGCGTGGGGGGAATGCCGCCGGGCTTCATCTTCCAGCGGCGGTTGTACACATGCTGCGGCACATCGACGCTGCCCCACGCGATTTTGGCGGGAGCTAGATTGTTCAGCGCACGCTGCACGCCATCGGCGATGCGCTTGGCAAGGAAACGCTGATACATCGGGTTCGGTTCACTCTGGCCCACGGCCTGCGCGGTGCCACAGGAGTGTGAATGCGTAGCAGACATGAGCATGTTTTCCAGCGGCAAACCGGTGGCCTCATGCACCATCTTCTTCGCTTCATCAAAAATCCCGCGGCCGATGACGCAGCTGTCCGCCACGACCATCACTAGCTTTGTTTTCCCATCATCCAGCGCGAGGCAGCGCGCGTTTAGTTCATCGTGGATGTAGACCGCCTTGCCATCCTGAAAGCCTCCATTAATCGAGCTGCCAAGTTCCGGCGTGATGTTGCTCGTGGCGGCTCCGGCTTTGAAAACACGGGCGGGATCAGCCGCATACGCGGTCGAAATGAGAGTGCAGAGGGCGAAGAGAAGCGGTCGCATCCTTTCCATACGGTCGCCAAATGCGGACTCAATCGGCCAACTCTTGGGTCTGCGTATCCGGTGCCCACCAGATGACGAAGATTCCCAGTGCGTAAATCGACGCACAGATCGCGCCGACGCGTGCGTAGTCGCCGCCGAGTGCGGTGAAGAGGTAGCCCGCCGCCAGCACCCCGACAGCCGTGCCAAAACGGCCGGAATTGTAGGCCAGACCGCTGCCCGTGGCGCGGACACGTGTGGGAAACAGCTCCGGCAGGTAAAGCGCAAGCCAACCAAAAAACAACGTGGCGACAAAGCCCTGCGCGCAGACAACGGGATGAAACGACGCCTGTAGTGGCGCAGTCAGCTGGAACATCGCATAGGTGATGCTCACCGTGGCTAGACTGATCAGGCAGTAGCTCAGGCGGCGGCCGAGCCAGATCGCGCACTGCCCGCCCAACAGACTGCCAAGCGTGGCACCCAGCGCCCACCAGCCCTGTGTGGCGGCCTTGTAGTCCCCATGCGCAGCACCGGCGATCTTGTCGGACCACGGAATCATCCACTTGCTGGCCGACCACGCGCCAATCATGGGGATGGAGCTCAATAAAATGCCCACCAGCGTGAAGCGAATCAACTGAGGCTGAAACAATTCACGCAGAGGGGTCACGGGGCTCTTCGCCATGCCACGAGAGGCCAGCCATTTGGGCGACTCCGGTAAAGCCACGAGCACAAACAAGCCCAGCAGCGCAGGCAGGCCGGCAAACTGAAACACCCAGCGCCACGAATCCGGCGTGATGTGCCACTGGCGTGCCACCTGCGAAAGCGCCAGGACACCCAAGTTCAATCCCGCCATCATCGTGCCTGATACCAGCGGACGCGAAGCGCTGGACCAGCATTCCGAGACAAGCGCGATGCCATTCGGCCACAATCCGCCGACTCCCAGCCCCACCAGGAAGCGCAGTGCCAGCATCTGCTCCTGCGTTTGCGCATAGGCACCCATCGCTGCAAAGAGGGAGTAGAACAGGATGCACACACCCATCGCCCGTGTGCGTCCCACACGATCACCAAAGCTTCCCAGCGCAATGCCGCCAATGGCTGCACCCAGCATCAGCGCCGCAGTGAAGCGTGCGAACCATTCGCCCCCGAGCTCAGCTGTAAAACCAGCCCCAAGCAGGCTTTTCGATACCGAGAGCGAGGCCACCGGCATCAGGCCGAGTTCCACTCCGTCAAAGACAAGTGCCAGAAAAACAGTGACGAGCACCAGATAGCGTTGGGCAGTATTCATGGTTTCAGAATGGCCTGTATTACTGCGCTGTTGTCCGCCTCGCCATAGCCAAGCGCTTCCGCCTTTTCGAGCAATTGCCGATGCGTTTCGCTCAGCGGCAGCGGCAGCTTGCTGGCAGCCAGCATGAGACGCACGTCCTTCAGATGCTGCGAGAGTTTGGCCTGCGGCGTGAAGTCCTGCATGATCATCTTCTCGCCCTTCGTGTCCATGATGCGGGAGTAGGCCATGCTGCGGCGCATCACATCGAGCGTTTGAGTGAGGTCGAGATCCAGCTGCTGTGCAAAGGCAATGCCTTCCGCCAACGCGGCGCGATTGAGCCCGAGCACCAGATTCGTCACCAACTTCATCTTCGCTCCGCTGCCACAAGGACCCACATGGATCACCTCGCGGGCAAAGTGTTCGAACCAAGTACGGCATTGTTCGAATACGTCCACATCACCGCCGACCATGACGAGCACGTCTCGCTGCAGCAACTGCGCGCTGCTGCCGGACACCGTCGCATCCAGGTAATGTACTTTTTGTGCTTTCAGTTCTGCTCCCAGCGCGGCCATTTCACCCGGATCTCCGGTCGTGGTATCAATGAAGATTTGGCCGGGCTTCAAGCTGGCAGGACGGAGCACATCACGAACAATATCGGAGTTCGGCAGACAGAGAAAAACCACATCACAGTGCTCAAACACATCGTTGGCGGTCGATGCATTGACGCAGCGGGAGGCATCCACATCCCAGCCGCAACTGGCCCCGGTCATCTTCATCACGGCAATGCCCATCAGGCCCATGCCGATGACACCGAGAGAACTGGCATTCGTTTCACTCATACCAGGCCAAAGAGCTGCCGAGCATTGCCGGAGAGGATTTCAACTGCGCCACCGCCGGCCCGTCCGCGCCGAACCACTCGGGACCGGGATCGTTCGTGCTGAGCATGGTGATTTCGATGCCGCTGGCATCCATGCTCGCGAGCTTGGCATTCACATCGAGGAAATGCGGCGGCACCTTGCGCAACCAGTCGCCCATTTTGAGAAACGTGGTGCCCTTCGCGTCATACACCAGCGGTTCGGTTTTACGCTTCCGCATCATGTCGAGCACCTCGGGAAAGAAGAGGTGGCTCTGGCAGTCGATGATGCCCGCAGGTGGCGTGGCAGCGGCAGCCACGGCGCTGCTTGCCACAGTGGCGGTGAGAAAGTGACGGCGTTTCATGGGGTCATCAATCGGCGGGTTGCAGATACAAGGCGCTGAAGCGGATGTCTGTGTTGCGCCTGCCTTCAAACGTCACGTGCACGCGGACGCGTTCAGGCAGATCACCCGCAGCTTTCCGCCATGTCACTGGCGTTTGAAAGCCACTCTGGCGAATCGTGGAGGTGTAGCCCGGCAGCGGTGTTTCATTGGCGCTGAGGAGTTCGATTTTCAAAGCTGCCTCAGGTCCAAGACCATCCGCATTTAGAAAGAACTGTTGCCCCTTTTTCATCGGAATGGCGGCAGTGACGAACTCGCTGCTGACCTCTGGCATCTGGTAATCGCCAGGGCCTTTACCGACCGTTTCGACGACAAGCTCCCCAAAGCGATCACGCGGAAGTTTGGCGATGCCGACACCCCCGCGTGCAGGCGAGTCCTTCCAATGCCGCGGATCCCATGCGCCGTAGTAGATGAAAGTCTCCTCACCGATGTTTTCAAAGCCCTGCCCTTGAAGCAGGCCGCCTTGATCCCACGCGCCATCTTCACCGCGCTTGAGAAAAGTCCACTCATGCGCCGGTTCGCGAAAGTTGAGGCCGTCATTGCAGATCACGAAGCCGAGATCGATGGAGATGTCCCGCCACTCCTTCGCACCATGCCACAGGCCGACGACGCCGAGCAGCAGATTGCGGCGATTCCATACGCTGATGCCTTCATGTGTCTGCTCGCCTTCCAGGCTTCGCCCTGCACCCAGCACCTGATGTTGCGGCTCACGCACGAAGCCGATGCTCTGCGTGGGCAGCCAGTGCACAAAATCAGGCGAGCGATACATGCGCGTCACACGCCCCTGATACGGACGCGTTGCATTCAGGGCATTCTGACCGCAGGCATAGAACATACCGTCCCATTGATAAAGCCCTCCGCTGGGTTCGAAATGAATGGCGGGCAGCAACAGGTCTTCCTTACTGAGCTCGGCTTTCACAGACTTCACCTCCTTCACCGGCTTCCAGGTGTAACCATCTGCGCTGACAAACGGCAGCAGCGTACCCAGCCGCCTCTGGCCGCGAAAATAGACATGCGATGTCATTTTGTAGCGCCGGGATGAATCAGGATCCGCCTCGTCCTTGAGCACTTTCACATTCACAAATCCCCACGGCCCGCCGCCCATCTGCAGGAGATTGTTTTCTTTGCTCCCTTTGTATTCGACGAGCCCCAGTTTCGGCTTCCTCCAGTTCAGGCCATCCGCGCTCTCCGCATAGGCCGCACGCCAGCGCGAGGAGGCCACTTTGTTTTCGGTGTCGTCATCAAAGGCGACATACCACATGCGGTACTTGCCGTTATCTTTGATGATCGAGCCGTAGAACTGCACCCCCAAGGCATCTGGTGTGCCCGGCTCACCTCGCTTCACCACCGGGTTTCCAGGATGCCGCGTCGGCTGGCGCATCTCCAGCCGAAGATTTTGCGAGTAGGGAATCGAGACGCTGTCGAAAGCAAAAACAGTCGTCGCTTTCGTCTCGTCAAAGTAATCCGCCGCAGGAGTGGTCAGCACACCGCCCATCAGCACCAGGCTGACGATGCTGATGGACGTGAACTGATTCATGCGCGTTAGCCGTCGATGTTCCAGCCGTCGCGGTACTCCTTCTTCATGAAGGCGTTCGCTTCGGGTGTGTCCGGGCTGGTACCGGTTTTGCCGTCGTATTGGATCTTCTTGCCCGTGCGGTAGGCCACGAGGCCGAGCAGCATCATCTCGATCATGTTGGCGCTGTAGCCAAAGTTGCAGGCGGTGGGCTTGCTCGGATCACGGCAGGCATCAAACCACTGCTTCTGGAAGTGGCCGAGATCTGGCAGCATGTCCTCCTTCTTGCGCGGCTTGTAGTAGCTCATGTCGGCATCGTTGCCATAAGGCAGAATGAGACGTGAATCGAAGTCAGCGATCAGGAAACCCTTCGTGCCTTTAAACATGGCACCGTGACTGATCTTGGTCAGGTCGATGTGGCTCTTTGGCGAGCTCGGCATCGCACCACCCTGATACCAACCGACGGAGATGGGTCCGCGCCAGTCATTCGCTGGCAGCTCGAAATGCGATTCACACTTCACCGGCGTCACATCGGAATTGTAGGCGTCGCCCTTGGCCTCGGCGGAGGTCGGCAGACCACCGTCCACGGCATTCCAGAGCAGATCCATCGTGTGGCTGCCCATGTCGCCAATCTGTCCGGCACCGAAGTCCCAGAACATGTTCCAGGAGAGGCAGTTCGCACCGGCTCCGCCGGAGAAGTAAGCCGGATTGTAAGGATGGAACGGCGATGGGCCGAGCCACAGGTCGTAATGGAAAGTCGAAGGCGGCGCACCTTCCTCGGGGAAGTAGCCGGGCTTGGGGATCTGTCTGTTGCCCCAGGCGTAGGCGGCTTTCAGTTCACCGATGGCACCGTCACGAATGAGTTCGCGTACGCGGTTGAAATTCGGATTCGCATGACGCTGCATGCCCACCTGAGTGGCCAGCTTGTCCTTCTTGGTCTCCCATGTCGCACGCACGATGCGTGCTTCATTCACTGTGATGGCCAGCGGCTTCTCACAGTAGACATGCAGATTGCGCTTCAGCGCCCAGTTGGCAATGAACGCATGCGTATGGTCCGGCGTGCAGATGACGACGGCATCCAGACCTTTGTGGTCGAGACACTTGCGCCAGTCGATATACGTCGTGGCATTCGGGAAACGCTTCAGCGCCTCTGGAAAGCGTGCCTCATTGATGTCACACAGCGCGACGACATTTTCCTCTGCGATGGAGTCGTAATGCGCGAGGCCTCGACCCCAGACACCGATGAGGGCGACGTTGAGTTTGTTGCTGGGGGCGTTCTGTCCAAACAGCGGACGGGTGATCATGCTCCCGGCGACGAGACCGGCAGCACCGACGAAGCGGCGACGTGAGAGAGGCGTGGGTTGGGTGCTCATGGCACCGCATGAAACGACGTACGGAGTCGTTCTCAAGCACCAAGGTTGGCTGATTCCCGCTTTTCCCCCGGCCAGACAGGGCGGGTAAAACGAAGCTTGCTTAGCAGACGCCCATTTCAGAAAATCAGTTAACAAATTTAATGCCATGGAAATTCCTACCGCAGCCAAAACCCTGTTGGAGCACAAGGGCCGGGACACCTGGACCATCTCGC
>NZ_JBIPNG010000386.1:0-6391 GCF_044373815.1 Prosthecobacter sp.
GCCACCAGCCTTTGATCGATAAAACGCGGCATCACGTCGTGCATGAAGGCATGCTGTGGGAGGTGGACATCTTCCACGGCGCGAATGACGGCCTCGTGGTGGCGGAGATCGAACTGCCAGCTGAAGACACGCCGTTCGCGCTGCCCGAATGGGTTGGCGAGGAAGTGAGCCACGACATGCGCTACACGAACTCGAATCTCTGCGCGGTGCCGTATAACGAGTGGTAGCGGAGCGCGGAATTTATTCCGCAGCACTCCGCCAGCATCCATACCTCCGCTTTTGCTTAAGCCTCCAGTACCGCAGGATGCTCGAGTGCACTGTCCACGTTGAATGCCGCAAGCAAGAGGATCTTCGGTTTGAAGGGAGATGGTGTGCTGATAAGAACCGGGGCTGTGGCGGAGTGCTGCGGACTAAAGTCCGCGCTCAGGGGCTTATTCTTCATTGAGCACGTATGTCCATGGCCAGGCTTTCCAATCGGAGGCGAGTCCTGCTTTGACTGGGTTGTTGCGGATGTATCGAATGGTTCGTTCCTGATGGTCGGGATCGCGCATGTAAGTGTCCCAGTAGTCGCTTTGCCAGAAAGAGGTTTGAAGGCCCAGCAGTAGATTGGCCGCGCGGGCTGTCGCACCTTTCCATTGTTGCAGGATCTTTTTCATAGGCATCTCACTCACCTCGAACAGCACATGCACATGATTTGGCATGATTGTCCACGCGAGGAGTCGATAGTGCGTGCCGTCGAACTTTCGAAGTGCATCTGCTACAACCTGCGCAAGTCGTTCGTCCCGCAGGCGGCACACGCCATGGCCTTGATCGAGACAAGCTTCGAGTTGGATGCGGCGCTCGCGGGCATCTTCGATATTCAGCAGCTTTTCCCACTCTTGCTGCAGTTCCGCTGGGAAGCTGTCGGCCAAACGGAAGGTCACGAACTGGGTGAGACCGGGCTCATCGCGATGCGGAATATAACCGCGCTCAGTCCAGCCTTGGAAGGCTTTGATTTTCTCATCACGCGTTAGCTGCGGGGAGGTCTCACGTTGGCGCTCGACCACTCGTCGCAGTTTGGGTCGATGAGGTGGGCCGACTCGACGAGAATGAGGTGTTTCGCTCATGCCGCGAGAAAACGAAAATTGCCGCAGCATGCAAACGAAAAGGAGCGCGGCACTTTAGTCCGCAGCAGGTCGCTTGTGCTGGGAGGGTGTTTTCCACACTAAATGCCGCAAACACGGTGATGCTCGGCGTGAAGAGGGATGATCGGTGGTAAGAGCCTGGCGCTTCGGCGGAGTGCTGCGGAATAAATTCCGCGCTCCGGGGGGCTATGCTCGAAAGCCTTCCAGCAGCGGCTTGGCGAGCAAGCCTTCGCGCCATGCGGCAGGGACCGCTTCGATGCCGTGGGCCGCGCCGAGCAGCATTCCGAGCGCGAGGGCGCGGGCGCAGTTGTCGCCGCCGGCCATGGCGTTTTCGATGGCGGCGGTGGCGAAGTCCTGGCCGTGATGGCGGATGAGCCAGAGCACGGCGGGAAGTGCCTGAGGAATGGGGCAGGCGCGGCCGAACTGGCCGATGGCATCGCTGTCCGTGGCTGCTTCGGCAGCTTTCAAAGCCCATGCGGGGGCAGTTTCGGTGATGATGCTTTGCAGTTCGCCGCCGTGCAGCAGGCGATGCGTGGCACGAGCGAGAAATTCGGCGCATTCGATTGTCTCGGGTGAGCGATGGGTGATCACCGTTTGCTCAATGGCAGCCGCGACGGCTTCGGACTCGGGCTTGTCAGCGAGGAAGGCCATGAGGGGCGCGATGCGCGCAGGTCCGGCGAGTTCATCGGACGGTGCGCCGCTGGTGGCGGCGGTGGTGCCGGCTTGGAGATTGGCGAGTGTTCCTTTGGTGGCCTTGTCGACGTAGTCGTTGTAGGTCGGCCACATGGCCTGCCAGTCGGAGAGGAATGCTATGGCGTCCCAGCGGTGTTCGCGTTGAAGGAATGTGAGCAGACGCAGGGCCTGATCTCCCGCATGACCTTGGCCGCCCGCTTGCTTGTGCGGGTGGTAGGACTCCGCACCCGGGGCGAGGTAGCCAGTCACACGGCCATGCTTTTTAAGGATCAGCGCGGGATCGTAAATCCAGTGAACACCGAGAGAGATGGATTCAGCGATGAAGCTGCCCTGCAGCATGCCGGAAAGGCGGGAGGAAGAGTCGGGAGTCATGTGGCGCAGATTACGTCTGCCTGGCACAAAGGGGGACTGAAAATTGAACCGAGCGAAGCGAGATAGACTGCCACAGGCAGCCCGAAGGGTGAGTGAAACGAATCAAAACTGCACACAAAGTAACGAGCGCTTGTGTGCATTCAAAGCATTTGCCATCGTGGCGGCACATTACTCCTCATTCTATCCCATGACTCTCCGCGAACCTGAAATCGTCGAACTCACCACACCCACCGGTCCCATGCGCACGCTGGTGCTGCGTCCAGCGGGGGCGGGGCGGTTTCCGGGGCTGCTGTTTCATTCGGAGATCTTTCAAAACACCGGCCCTATTTGTCGCACGGCGGCGTTCATCGCCGGGCATGGCTTCATCGTGGCGCTGCCAGAGATCTACCATGAGTATCTGCCTGCGGGAACCGTGCTGGCTTACGATCAAGCGGGCTCGGATGTGGGTAACAAGCTGAAGACGGAGAAACCGGTGGCTGGTTACGACGCAGACAATCGTGCCGTTCTCGATTACCTGAAAGCCCACGCCGATTGCACAGGGCGGCTGGGGGCATTCGGCCCCTGCATCGGCGGGCATCTGACTTATCGTGCGGCCTTGCAGCCGGATGTCGCTGCTGCCACGTGCTTTTACCCAACGGACCTGCACAAGCGCAGCCTCGGTGCAGGGATGAACGATGATTCGCTGGCTCGTGCGGCAGACATCAAAGGTGAGTTGATGATGGTGTTTGGCCGGCAGGATCCGCATGTGCCTGCCGAGGGACGTGCCATGATCTACCAGACGCTTACGGCTGCTGGTGTGAACTTCACCTGGCATGAATTCAATGTCGCCCATGCCTTCCTGCGCGATGAAGGCCTGCGCTACGATGCCGAGATCGCCCGCCAGGCGCTGGGCATGACGGTGGATTTTTTTCGTCGCTGCCTGTGCGAGTAGGTGAACCTCACTCCGCCGGCACCTCAGCAGCGATCAAGGAGGTGCGGCAGAGGCGGGCGTACATGCCCTCTTGGGCGATGAGTTCGTCATGCGTGCCCTGCTCAATGATGCGGCCGTGGTCGAGGACATAGATGCGATCGGCATTGCGCACGGTGCTGAGACGATGCGCGATGACGAAGCTGGTGCGGTGCGCCATGAGGTGCTCCAGCGCTTCCTGAATCTGGCGCTCGGTTTCGGTGTCCACGCTGGCGGTGGCTTCATCCAGCAGGAGGATGGGCGGATTGCGCAGCAGGGCGCGGGCGATGCTGATGCGCTGCTTTTCACCGACGCTGAGTTTCACCCCGCGCTCCCCCACATGGGTATCGAGGAGGTCGGGCAGGCGTTTGACGAAGGCGTCCGCGTTGGCGCTTTTCAGAGCATCCCAGAGCTGCTCATCGGTGGCATCACGGCGGCCTATGACGAGGTTTTCCCGCACGGTGCCATTGAACAAAAAGCTCTCCTGCGTGACGTAGCCGATGTGGCGGCGCAGCCAGGCTTTGTTGAGTTCGTGAACGGGTGCGCCGTCGATGGTGATGACGCCTTCATCGTACTCATAGAAACGCGTGAGCAGATTGATCAGCGTGGATTTGCCTGCGCCAGTGGGCCCGACGAGGGCGATTGTCTGACCAGGATGCGCATCCAGCGAGACACCGTGCACCGTGGGTGTCTTGCCTGCGTAGCTGAAACCGACGTTCTCATAGCGCACATGGCCGGTGACGCCGGACAGCTCGCGCCCGCCGGTGGTGTCGGCTTCAGGTTCGGCATCGAGGATGTCGAAGACTCGCTCTCCAGCAGCACGACCGGTTTGCAAAATCTGATTGAGTTGATGCAGGCTCTCGATGGGATCGTAGAAAAACTTGAGGAGCAGCAGGAAGGCGGTGAGGTCCCCGGTTTGAATTTTGCCAGCCATGAGCTGGCGTGCGCCCACCCAGAGCACGATGACCATGCCGGTGCTGGTGAGGAAGTTCATGCCGGGGCGGTAGATGGCCCAGATGCGCATGACGTGGAGCGTGGCCGTGCGCAGGGCGCCGCTGGCGCGGTTGAAGCGTTCATGCTCCTCGCGCTCCATGGCGTAGGCTTTGATCTGGCGCATGCCGGAAACGTTGTCCTGGAGCAGGGAGTTCATGGAGCTGCTGGCCTTGCGCACCTTCCTGTGGCGGTTCTTGGAGGTGCGGGTGTAGAGCAGGGCACCGGCCATAAGAAAGGGCAGGGGGATGAGGGCATAGAGCGTCAGGGTGACGTCTGCCTGGAGCATGAAGCCGCCCACGACGATGATCTGCAGCACGGAGATGAGCCCCTGCTCAAGGCCATCAATGAGTACACGCTCCACAGAGGGGATGTCCTCGGCGACGGTGGTCATGATGTCGCCGGAGGGGCGGTTGTCGAACCAACGGAGCGGGAGGGTTTGCAGGCGCTGGTAGATGTCGCTGCGGAGATCGTAGATCACCTTCTGCTCAAAGGTGTTGTTGAGCTGGATGCGCAGGGAATTGAACAGATGCTGGGCAAAGTAGGCGGCCAGCGCCCAGCAGGCGAGCGGGCCGAGGCGGTCCCACTGCTTGCCAGGCACGACGACGTCCATCACCTCACGCGTGATGTGCGGGAAAACGATGACCATCAGGGTGCCTATAATGGCACAGGCGATCTGGGCGGAGCCGAGCCAGGGGTAACGGCGAAGGTAGGAAAAGACGCGGGCGATGGTTTTCAATCGGGATGGGAGCTTGATGCGTGCGGGTTAGCAGCTATTTAGCATACGACATACAGCAACAGGCATATACATGAAATACCATCTGGCACGCGGCGAAGAACAGCTCGGCACCTTCAACGATCTGGATGTGAGCGCCGGACTGCGGGAGGGACGCTTTAAATCCACCGACCTGTGCTGGGCGGATGGCATGGCAGAATGGAAGACGCTGGGCAGCCACCTGCAGGAGCTGAACATGGAAGAAGCTGCTGTGCCACCCATCACTGAGCCGAGTTCCATCACGGCTCTGCGCGCCGAAGTCAGGCAGGATCAGGTCATTCGCCTTGAGATGGCGTCGTTGGGCCAGAGATTTGCCGCCAAACTGATCGATTTCGCACTGATCATCGTACCGCTGTGGGTCGTCCTCACCATGGTTTTTGATCAGGCGTTTGTGGAGGAAACCCAGAAACTGCAAAACGATCCGACGGCAATGGTGAACGCCATGCAGAAGCGGGCGGAAAAACTCCAGGCATCGGGCGGCATGAAACTGCCGCTCGCGAGTTTGGTTTTTGACATGGCCTTGATCGTGAATGTGGTGCTGCTCACCCTGCGTGGTCAGACGATTGGCAAGCTTTGCCTGGGCATTCAGGTGGTGCGTTTTCCTGATGGAACGAGGGCTGGTTTTATCAAGGCCTTGCTGCTGCGGGCGATCCTCTTCACCATCCTCGTCTTCACCAGCCTCATTTACTTCGGAGGCATGGGCTGGGCGCTGCTGATGGCTGACTACCTCATGATCTTCCGCAAAGACCGCCGCTGCCTGCATGATCTTGTGGCAGACACTCTGGTGACCAAGCGTAACAGCTGATCACATGGGGCCGCCCGATTTGCTGCTGTTCTGATACTTGTTGATCTCCTGAATGCTTTCGCGCTGTTCAGGAGTGAGATCACGCATCTTGTCACGATAGCGGTCAGTCACACCGAGGACAAAGCAGGAGACATCAATCACCAGAATGACCATGGCAATCACGATGCCATAGCGCTTCAAGGCTTCGTCGATGACTTTGTTCTTATTGACGGAAAAGGTCTCCGATTTGGAGAACATGGACTGAAACAGCCGCCGCCAGCCTCGAGGTTCCCGCGCAATACTGAACGACCAGATAAAAAGGGCGGTCAGTATGACGCAGGCGATTTGGTAGGGGATGGGAATATCACGCATGACTTTATCGCCGAAGGACGGCTGGCTTCACAGGGGCGCAATTTATAGGTTGCCCATGTAATGTGTGCAAACGGCGATTTGTCACGGAGCTGCGAATTGATCGAGCGCCGGGCTGTCCCCTGCGGTAACAATTCGGGCCTGGGCGTTCGCGGCCAGGTGATTGAGCATGTGGAAAGCATCCTCGGCATCAATCCCAAGCTTGGAGGCCACTTCATCAGCCGTGCGGCCCGTGTCGGTGAGTGCAGCGCGCACCTTGGCAAGCTGAGTCAGGAAGTCTGTGGCGGCTTTTTTGCCTGCCTCCACACCGGGCTGGTGGTAGGCATTGATGTTGACCA
>NZ_JBIPNG010000387.1:0-6383 GCF_044373815.1 Prosthecobacter sp.
CGAATATGCGCTGATCGAAACCGGCCCCGGTTCCACACTGGAAACACTGCGCGCCGCGATCCGTGCCGTCGGTGTCGATGAATCCGCCATCAAGAAGGTCCTTGTCACCCACATTCACCTCGATCACGCTGGTGCTGCCGGGTGGTTCGCGCAGCAGGGAGCCACGGTGTACTGCCACCCAAACGCCACACGGCATTTGATCGATCCTTCCAAGCTCATCGAAAGCGCCCGCATGGTCTATGGCCATCTCATGGACTCGCTCTGGGGCGACATGCTGCCCGCGCCTGCGGACCGCGTGGTCGCCTTGCAGGACAAGGAAAGCGTGCGTCTTGGCGAGATCGAGATCATCGCCTGGGATACCCCGGGTCATGCGAGGCACCACTACGCCTTCATCATCGGGGACATCTGCTTCGCGGGCGACGTGGCCGGCATGCGTCTGGAAGATAGCCGCTATCTCTCCGTCACCGCAGCGCCGCCGCAGTTTGATCCTGTCGCCTATGCGCAATCCTTGGATCGCCTCTTGGCTGCAAATTTCAAGACGCTCTATCTCACGCACTTTGGCGCAGTGAGCGATGTCGAATGGCACCTGAGCACCTATCGCCAGCGCGTTGCCGAAGTTTACGAGCGCGTCGCCGCCGATTTCCAGGCGGGCGTCAGCGTGGAGGAAAACCGCCGCAACTACGCGCTCGCCGAGCACGCGATCGCCATTCAGGCAGGCGTGAGTGAGGAACTCTGGCGCAAAGGCGAAGACGCCAACGTCACCTCGATGTGTGCCGATGGCGTGCGCTTGTACTGCGAGAAGGGACGCTAAAGGAGACTGGCAGCGATCAGCGCATGTTGATGCTTTTTTTCAGCCTGCTTGGGTGCTGTCAGGTCCGGTACGATTGCCGAAAAAGAGGCGTTTTTTTACAAACTGTAACCTTCAGTATGAAAAATTTCAAAAAACTGCTTAACCAGTACGTAATATTGATGTAAGTTGAGAAACTGCTGCAACGAAGTCACTTATGAGCAACATCGCTTTTGAAAAAGACGGAAGTCGGGAAGCCATGGCACCCAGGCTGTCAGGCATGCCAGTCGGGAGATTGGTGGAACTCAATGCCGCCGCCGCTGATGCCCAGGCCACCTGTGAACGCTGGCACTCTGAATTGCAATCCGTGCAGGAGGAGCACCGCTCGCTGACGCATGAAGTGCGGCAGATGTCACGGCTGCATGAGCAGAAGACTTCAGAAGTGAACCGTCTCCTCAGTCTTGAGGCCAGCCAGAACGAGCAACTGGTCAAACTAAACGGGCACCGGGAACTGCTGCAGAGCCGGCTTCAGGAGATCAACGCCCGTTATCTGCAAGATCAGGGCCGGCTCCAACAAACTCAGCAGCAGCTGAGCGAATGGGAAAGCCACAAGCAGTCGGTGGAGGCGCAGGTGGCTGCAGCATCCAGGCAGCTTGCTGGACTGAAAGCAGAGTCAGCATTGCTCGAAGAGCGGAGCTCCGAACTCTCCGACCTCCTGCAGAAAGCCATTGATGAAGTGACCCGCCAGCAGGAGCGCATTGTCGAGGCGCGCGGCTTGGTCGTGCGCCATGAGACGCGCCAGCAGGAGCTCACGATTAACATTGCACGGATGGAGGTGAGCGCCCAGCAAACGGAGGCCAACCTCAAGCTCAAACAAGACCGTCTCAATTATTTGGAAGAAGCCGGCAGCCGGGCCACCGGTCATGTCGTGGATCTGACGTCGCGATATCAGGCACTGGAGCAGAATTTTACCCAGCTCACCGCCCAGTGCCGTGAAAGCGAGTCCTCCCTCAACATCACGCGCAGTGCCATCGCCGATGAACGGGCGCGGCTTCAGGAATCTCGGCAGGCCGTGCAGGAGACCAATCAGCGCCACGCAGATCTGCAGAACGAGGTCAGAGAACTGGCGGGCCAGCGAGTGGCTGCCGCAGCCGCTCTGGGCGAGCTGAAATCCGAAGCCGTTCAGCACGAGCAGACCTTGATCATGCTCCGTCAGCAGCGGGCGAAAAGTCAGGCTGAAATGGATGAACTGCGCGCATGTGAGCAGACCATCGCGCAGGCTCTGCTGTCCCGCCGCGGCGAACTCGCCCGCTTGGAAGAGAAGTTGGGCATCACCTTGAATGAGTGCACGGAAGCCACCACACAACTGGCCGATCTGGGCCGGGCCGTGGCCCAGCTCGAGACGCATGAGGCGGCATCCGTGCAGCAGATTCAGCAGCTCACTCAGGAGATCGCGGATCTTGGCGTCAAACGCCAGCAGGTGCAGGACCAGATCGCCAACACCGAAACTTTCCTGGCAACGCTGGGAGAGAGGCATCACGCCCTCGGAGAAGAGATCGTCGTCCTGGTCAATACTCGCCAGTCCACCGCAGATGCTTTGCAAGCCTGCCGCGCTGAACTTGCCACCACCGAAGAGCGTCTGAAAAACACTCAGGATGACTGCCTTGCCGCCGAAAAACGCCTGTCCTCTCTCAATCAGACCCTGCAGGAACGTCAGGAGCGGGAAGCCATCCTTGGCGATCACATTCACGTTCTGGAACAGCAGTCCCACCAGTTGGAGGCCCAGACTCAGGAGCAGTCCGGCAAGCTTGAAGCCATGCGCCAGGAGCGCATCGGCACCGAGATCGTTCTGCAGCGTCTCAGCCAGCAGCATGAAGAGGCAGGCATCCGTTTGGAATCCCGCCATGCCGAGATCGACACCACGTCCGTGCGGCTCCAGCAGGTGATGCATGACTGCCAGCAGGCCGAAGAGCGCCGCATGGCCTTGAGTCATGAAGTGGAAAATCTGCTCATGCGGCAGCAAAACCAGGAGATGATCCTGCGCGAAGTCGATGCCCAGATCGCGCGCCGCGAACAAGAACGGGAAGCCGCCACTGCAGGTGCCCGCCAGGCCCAGCAGGAGCACGAAACCACTCTCGGAACTGTCGCGGCAGCGCGCAAGGAACTGGCAGAGCAGCAGGCCGCCATCACCGCAGCCACGGCCAAGCTGTCAGAACTCCAGTCGGCAATGCAGACCACGGAGCAGAACCTCACCACCACAGGTGCCACCCTGGCTGGCAAGGAGCAAAAGCTCGTGGAAACACGCAGCGCACTCGATGCCGCATCGCAGGAACTCCTGCTGGCGCATGACCTCAAGGTCACTATGGAGGCTCTCACATCCCGGCAGGCCAATGTGGCTGCCGCAGAGCAGCATTTGGGAATTTTGGGACGCCAGGTGGAAGAGGCTTCCCAGCGTCGCACCCAGCTCGATGCCGCTCTCAAAGACATCACCCAGCAGCTTGCCACCGCCACCGCAAGCTGTGACGCCGTCAATCATCAGGAGACCGAGACCCGCCAGCGTCTGGATCAGATGACTGCGCAGGAAAAAGAACTCCGCCAGGAAATCGCCACACTGACCGCCTCCGCACAGCAGGAGCGGGTGATGTATGATGAATTCCGTTCCTTGTCGAAGGACGCCCGCGAGCTGCACGATCAGGAAAGTGCCGCACTCAATGTTCAGATCAAAGAGCTGCGACAGCAGCTCAGCGGCTGGGAAACGCAGATCACCACCTTGCTGGACTGGAAAGAGCGGATGGATCTCTGCCTGAACCGGCTGCAGCAGGCCGAGGCAGATTCATCGGAATCTCGCAGCGCGAAGGATGAAATCCAAATGGCTCTCGGCGCTCTGCGTCAGATCATGGAGCGCCTCCAGACCGGCAAAATGGAGTCATCACGTCAGACCTCCGGCGAAGGCTCCGCATCAGCCAGGACGGTGAGCTCATCCACTTCCACGTCGTCCTCAGAGACGAAAACGGGCAGCGCGCTGCTCAGCGAAGTCCGGCCAAACAGCCGCCTCAGCCGCCTGCGCGAAGAGCTTCAGCGAGAAGAAAGTCGTCTCAATTTCCTGCGCCAAAATTCACGCTCCCTCGAACTCCGTGCCCGCATCCGCCCCTCGCTTCCGTCGGTTCAGGATGGGCAAAACAGTGGCGCACAGGAAGGAACATCTCAATGGGAGGAGCGTATCAAGCGCGCCGCGATCGACGAAACAAATCTCTTGGAAAAAATCTCCACCCTCAAAGGGCAGATCGCAGAACTCCGCGGCGAAGTCCAGTCGGCTTCCGCAGTGGCCATGGACACGAGCGGTTGATCGTATCGACCAACATCGCAGAAATTAGAGTCACCTGGTTGCCTACTTGGACCGGGGTCGCGGGCGGCGTCGAGTGCTGACGCGCTTGGCGCGTGCGCTGAGCTGCATTTTGCGCCCCACGACAAGCATGATCATGATCACCACGGCGCGCACCATCCACCAGCGTTCTGAACTGGGCGGCGTGGTTGTATCTTGGGATTCGGTGGGATTGGCGAGCTTAACCTCAGGGTTACCTGCGGTTCCAGGCGCGACGGTAGCCGCGGGCGCCCCATAGGACGATGCGGCGGCGAATGTCGCTGGGGGTAGTGCAGGAATGTTTTCGCCGGCCTTCTGCTTCTTTTCAGCCTCCTGTACAAAGGGATCGTCTGCAAAGCCCGTGTCGTAGAGATACTCCGGCTCCTGCACGCTGAAGGTCACGTCTTCGATCTGCCCGTCCTGCTCGAAGACGCCGTGGATCGTTTGCATCGGCCCGGTCTGCTCGAAGATTTCGAAGCCCAGCCAGAAGTCCTCCAGCACCTTGCCCTCGATGGTTTGCACTAAGGTCACATCCACATTGCGCGCCGCGTATTCGATCTCGGTCATCGGCGGCGTCTGTGCAGCTTCCGGCCAGAGCGGCTCAAAGCGTACGCCTGAGCCCAGCATGGCTTTCTGCCGGTTGATCTCCACATGGATGTGCTGGTTCAGGTAAGTACCAATGCGCGGCTGCGCAGCGGTCAGTTCCGCCATGCTGATCTTCATGTCGCCATCCGTGTCGATGCCAGTGAAGCGCGTGAGCGTGAGGATGTTAAACGTCAGCCGGATCTCCAGCTGATGCGGCTTCGGCCGCACGCGCATCTCACTTTGGTCAGCGGGGTGACCGAAAGCGAAATGACCAACGACGAATGCCAGAGGCAGAGCACGCCTTAGCCACCGGGGTGAACGACAGAGATGGGACCTATGGGACACAACGGACGAATAGGACATCTTTGCGCATTCGTCATTCTGCATTCGTCACTCCAGCGTGATCCACATCGGCGACACCCACACCAGTTCCCCATTCGTCTGTTCACCACGGAAATAATAGTAGCTCGTCTTGCCCTTCTCCGGCCTCGGATCCGTCCAGGTGAGGTTGATCTCCTTTTCCTTCGGCGCGTTCATGGGGATCTCCACGTTGTCTTTGATCAGCGTCACTTTTTCAAACGGCATCGTGCCAATGAGCTTCAGGCTGATCGAGGGTGCGCCCTTCACGGCGAACTCGTCTCCCATCATGCGCTCTTTGCCATCAGCAGCCTTGCAGCGGCTGTCGGCGATGATGTTGTCCGTGGCTCCATAAGTGTGGCGTTGCTTCATGGCTTTGAGGATGCCCTCGCGGCTGTAGTCCTCGGCCAAAATCATGGCGTAGCTGATGTGCGTGCTGCCGTGGTCGCTGCTGCTCTGGAAGCTGAACTTGTAGCCTTTGGCGAAGGCGTCAGACACCCATCCGCCGGGCTCCCAGCCACCGATGGCGTCGTTCTCCGTGGGGCAGCGCGGGCAGCCGGGGTACTCGTAGTTCTGGCGTGCGCCCTGGTAGATCTCAACCATCGGTTCAAATTCGCCGCCCCAGTTGCGCCAGTCGGTGCCCATACTGCCCACGCTGGTGTGGCTGGCGCATACTCCGTTGAATTTCTTGAGGTACTTGTAGAGCATGTTCGTGTCTGGCGCGGGCTCATGCACGCGCACATCGCTCAGGGGCAGGCGGGGCAGAGTGCGCACGCCGCGCTGGGCGAAGACCACATTGCGGTGCCCTTCGGGATACACCACGCTGCGCTCATAGCTGAACATGGGCGTGAAGGCCTTCGGCAGAAAAAAGGCGTCCGTCGTCTTCTGCGTCAGCCACCAGGTGTACTCGCGGCCGTTGCCGTTGTCGTGGTCACCATTGCCGATCCAGTCCATGGACGCGGCATCAATGGCGTAGCGCCACATGTCTTCCAGCGGGCCGTCATTCGCACCGTCTCCGCTGATCTCAGTATGCCGGTGGAATTCACCGCGCAGGATCTGCCGCTCCGTGCCGCCAATGGTGAAGCGGAAGCTACGGATGGCGCTGAGCTCAGAGCGCTCGGCCTGCGTGCGCTTGCTCGGCGCAGGATTGTCCTGCGGGGCTTCCGCGATGGGCTTGAGCGCTGCGGCCTTCACCGGACCCGCGCTGCTCAGGCGACTGAAATAGACATCGTTGTCAAAAGGGTCCTTGGTTGCGTCCAGCGCGGCATTGCCACCTTTGCCACCCGGGTTCCT
>NZ_JBIPNG010000478.1:0-5095 GCF_044373815.1 Prosthecobacter sp.
ACGCACCTATTTCGGCAAAGACGTCCACGACATCTCCCTCGTCGAGTCCGCCACGTTGGCCGGCATCATCAAGGCCCCCGTCGCCTACTCCCCCATCACCCAGCCAAAACTCGCCAAACAAAAGCGCGATCTCACCCTCCAGCGCATGGCAGAGACCGGCAGCATCACCGCAGCCGAAGCCACCGCCGCACGCGCTCTGCCCGTCACCATCAGCCATGACAAAAGCCGCGTCCGCACCGGCTACATGCTCGCCGCCGCACGCACCGAATTCCAGCGCCTCGGCCTCAAGCCCGGCACCCCGCCTGAGATGACCATGACCCTCCGTCTCGACTGGCAGCACAAGCTCAACACCCTCGTCCGCAAGCACCTCGACACCCTCGCCCCTAAAGACAAAGACCTCCAGGGAGCCGTCATCGTCCTCGACAACACCACCGGCGCCATCCTCGCCATGCAGGGCGGGCGCGACTTCACCACCAGCCCCTTCAATCGCGCCCTCGAAGGCATCCGCCCCCTCGGCACCGCCTTTCTCCCCCTCGTTTACGCCGCCGCCCTCACCGCCCAGCCAGACGTCACCGACGCCCCCCAGATCGACGGCCCCCTCGACAATAAGCAGGCCATGATCGGCGGACTCACCGGCACCCTTGGCGAATGGGGGGCTGAGGGAGATCCCGTCGCCTACACCGGCACCACCATCACCCCCAAGCAGTCCCTGCTCGAAGGCCGCACCGCCGCCACCGTCCGCCTCGGTTATCAGGTCGGGCTGGAGCCCCTCCGCACCGCCCTCAACCGCTGCCGCTTCACCACCCCCCTCCGCACGGAGGCCGCCTTCACCCTCGGCCAGAGCCCCCTCCGCCTCATCGAAGTCGCCCACGCCTTCACCGCCATCGCCAATGACGGCCGCACCAGCTCCACCCCCCACCTCCTCGCCGGCCCCACCGTCCGCAGCAGCGAGATCTTCACCCCAGCCGCCATCGCCCATGTGCGCGATACCCTCATCACCGGCATGGAGCGCCCCGAATACCGCAAGCCCCTCCTCGCCCACGGCCTCGCCCGCAAAAGCATCGCCGGCTACGGCGGCATCACCTACGACCGCACCGACGCCTGGTTCATCGGCTCAGACCGCGCCCGCACCTGCCTCGTCTGGATCGGGCATGACAAAGACATCCCCATCAGCGCCACCACCACCGCCTCCACCGCCGCGCTCCCCCTGTGGGCCGCCGTATTCGCCATGGTCACTGAGGGCAAACCCAAAGGCTGGGACGGCAAAGCCCCCGCCTCCCAGCTCCTCGCCATCCCTCCACGCGCCCTCTTCGTCGAAGGCGAAGCCCGCGTCATCCCCGTCACCCCCGTCTCCGGCGTCGTCCTCGGCATAGACCCCTACCAAAGCACCAGCGCCCCCGGCGGCGTCCCCGCCGCCATCCCAGTCCCCCAAGACGAGTACATCCCCAAAGCCATCCCCGTGACGCAGTAGCCACTCAATCGTCCTCGAA
The DNA here is from genome assembly GCF_044373815.1 of Prosthecobacter sp. Taxonomy (GTDB): domain Bacteria; phylum Verrucomicrobiota; class Verrucomicrobiia; order Verrucomicrobiales; family Verrucomicrobiaceae; genus Prosthecobacter. Next base: position 1,491 of record NZ_JBIPNG010000478.1, read on the forward strand.
CTCGATCCACCCGCTCCGCAAAGCCTCCCATATGGACTGCGGTCGCGAAGTGAGGAACGAACGCAGCTACCGCTTTCGCCGTCCTCGGTGACTCCCGCATACCAGCAACCACCCGAAAGCGGGAGCCATTGATACATCACTGGCCGGTCAGTCCACGCGTGCCACAAACCACCCGAAAGCCTTTCATGCTTGCGCCGCCGCACTCCAAAACACTCGGCAAAGCCCCCATATGGACTGCGGTCGCGAAGTGAGGAACGAACGCAGCTACCGCTTTCGCCGTCCTCGGTGACTCCCTCATACCAGCAACCACCCGAAAGCGGGAGCCATTGACACGTCGCGGGCCGGTCAGCTCCCACCCACCACAAACCAGCCCCATCTCCACCCACCACAAACCAGCCCCATCTCCACCCCTGTCAGGCTTTCGCACCCGCACTCCAAAAGCCTTGCTCCATGCTCATCGCCGTGAATCATCGCCGCCATGCCCAAGACCATCATCGCATGGCCCCACGCGCCGCCGCATCATCTCACAGTCGGCGGAACGTACTTTGTCACAGCGGGCACAAAAAGGGGGTCAGTGTGCAAATTCTTGACAAAATATCCGCCCTGTATTCATGCCGAAGCTAAGGCACGCAAGGCTCCGTCCCATTCCTCCCCTTGGTCCTTGGCAGATTCATCAGAGAGCAGATTCCTGCATTTCCCATGGATTCACAGCGTTCCCCCTTTCGGGCTCCCTGTTGTCCTCTGATCGCCTCTGGCTATCCATTCTCCGCTCCAGTCCGCTCGGTTCTTCCATCCGCCCCGCCTAATGCCCCCACCGATCAAGCACCCTCCCCACCCCCATGATGTCCAACGAGCTCGCAGGCATATTCATGTGCTTCATCTTCGGCCTCATCTTCACCTTCGTCTCCTGGCGGGCATGGACTCGGAAAGAGATCACCTACCGTGGCAGACGCTACCGCCGCGCAGACTCCCCCTTCGAATTTGGGTTATACACTGCCTGGGTCGCCTTCTGCGCCGCCCTCTCACTCCTCCTCGGCATCTACCTCAGCATCCACCTCCTCCGCTCCTCCTGGCGCACCGTGAACTCCTCTCCCCACGGGCATCGCATCGACTCCCGCCCCGGCCCTGCAACCCATGACGAAAATGCCGCCCCCTCTGCTCACCGCCACCACGCAAGACTCCCTTGTTGGAATCATCATGCTGAGCCTCATCGGCGTGCTTCTCTTCTGTGCCACTTGGAGCTCCTTGAGCCAAAAATACATCACCTATAAAAGAGTCCGCTACAATCGTGCCGACGATCCACTTTTCTATTGGTTCCTGACAGTGCTGGCCTTTGGCGGCGCGGTGATGTGCACCGTGGCGGGCGTCGTCTTCACCCTCAAACTGACTCAATCAACCGGCCATCCATGAAATCGCGCTCTGCCAGTGCCTTTGCACCGCCGCTCACACAACCTCTGGCGTTGACCAAAACAGATTTCCGAACAGCGCGCCTGGCACCAGACCGTTTCGAAGGGGAAGGGGACCTTCGACGCTGCCGCTGAGCAGCAGAGACACATAGAAAGCAGAGCCTGGATCCCATCTCTGCTCCCTCTGCTCCTTTGCCCCTCTGCGGCAAACCGAACGTCCTCACGCTCTCCCAAACCAGAAATGAGCCTTGCGAACAGCAGCGTCAGCAGGTGGAATTATACGCAATCTTCTCAGGCGCAAAACTAGCTGGATTTACATTCACCCACCAAATACATTACTCGGTAAATTGACGAATATCACGGGAGTAAAAAACATGCTTTCCCCAGAACCATCGCGCCGCACCTCCTCTCCACCCTCCCGCAGCCACCGCCTCCACGCCTTGCTGGGCTGCATCCTCACCCTCCTCCTCAGCCACGCCTGGGCCGAGGACGTACCGCCTGAGCCGGACAAATTCCACGCAGGCGTGCTCCGCGCCTGGGTCTCACGCGGCAGCGGCATGGGCAACAAGCCCCGCAGCGACGGCGACCGCTTCGCTCTCGGAGACGTACTCGTCGTCGAAGTCAAAAACTTCAACGGCTGGCTCATCGGCCAGGCGGACAATCTCCACTTCGTGGATGACGAACTCGCCAAAGGCACCTCTGACAAAGTCCGCTCCATCATCCTCAACGGCTACCTCAAACGCGCCGCAGACGCCAACCTCATCCTCCGCGAGGCCGCACTCGGCGTGCTCACAGACACTCACGTCACCGAGTACGTAAATCAGGGCGCGCTCTCCGTAGATGATGCCAGGGTGCTCGCACAAATCCGCGAAAAAAACGACCAGCTCCAGGCCGCCAAACTCCAGCTCGTCGGCCCCCCGGACCCCCGGGAAGTCGGCCGCCTCACCCTCGCCCCCGGCAGGCCGAAGATCACCGCAGAGGCCGTGGTCGCAGACGTGCTGGATCTGCCCAGCTTCAAAAACCTCCTCCCCTTGCTCACCTCCTCCTCCACGGAGCAGACGGTCACGCTCCTCCAGCAGGAGGTCCCGCAGCTCATCAAAAAGATGCTCAAAAAGAAGGCCGCAGAGCTCCGCCTCCGCATCAACGACCTCGAGCTCAAAGGCGTCGCTCCCACCAACCCCGATGAAGAGGCGCAGAGCCAGACCGAGCGCAAGCCCGCCACCGACTATGACGACTACTTCTGGTACCGCTTCCCCATCGTCGAAAACGACGACAACACCACCGCGTGGCAGCAGCTCCGAAAACGCATCCTCATGAATGACAGCGTCCAGCTCACGCTGAACTGCCCCTTTGCAGATCGCTCCTTCCTCCTCCCCACCGCCGTCAAATACGTCGGCGCAGACACCCAGCCCCTCCAGGGCATGAGCATCCTCCGGCTCGTCGTCATCGACGGCCTGCTTTTTTCCGTCGCACTCCTCCTCATGGTCCTCTGCCTCGCGCTCTTCTTCATCAGCGCCTGCAGGACAGATCTCATCCGCGACACCCTCGGGAATCTCCGCGCAGACGGCATCCCACCCTACAGCCTCTCCCGCTCGCAGATGGCCTTCTGGTTCATCCTCGTCATCGGCTCCTTTCTCTTCCTCTTCATCTCCTTGAACAAAGTGCCCGTGCTCAACAACACCTGCCTCTGGCTCATCGGCATCGGCGCAGGCACCGCCCTCGGCGCCGCAGTCATCACGGAAGACCGCAGCAAGACCGGCGGCGGCCTCAATACCTGGCCCCTCAAACGCGTCACAGGTGAAGGCCGGGACGCCTTCTTCCAGAGACTCGACATCGAAATCACCCTCAAGGAAGACGCCCTCGCCGCAGACAAGGACACCCTGCTTCAGCAGATCACCGCCCTGAAACAGTCCATCAGCGACTGCAAACGCGCCCTCTTCACCGCGCAAAACACCGCGCTTCCCACCCTGCGCAAGGCCATCATCAAACTCGAGCAGGACATCGCGACCAAGGAACACGATCTCGAACAAGCCCCCGAGGCGAACCGCGAAGCCCTCCGCGGCGAGATCCAGGAAATGCGGCGGCAGCACACACGCCAGTTGTACGAAGAACAGCCCGCGCTTGAAGAAAAGATCATGACCCTTCAGGGCGATCTCATCACGCTCCAGTCGGAAGCCACCACAAAGCAGAAAATCATCA
>NZ_JBIPNG010000388.1:0-6376 GCF_044373815.1 Prosthecobacter sp.
CTTGCTGTACATCTCGCGGAAGAACTCCACCGGCTCTGAGCGCATGCTTTCCTCCAGCCATGCGTCGTAGGCGGGGTAGAGTTTCTTGTCCGGCGGGAACATGCCCACGCGGTTCAGTTGCAGCCACTGCCGCGCGAAGTCGTCGATGAAGCGGCTAGCTTTGCTGTCTGCGAGCATGCGATCGATTTCTTTCGCGAGGGCGTCACCCTTCAGCGCGCCGCCTTTGGCTGCTGTGAAGAGCGCGTCATCCGGCATCGAGCTCCAGAGGAGGTAGGAAAGCCGGGTGGCGAGTTCCGAGTCGGTGAGCTGCTCGAGGGCCACAGTGTCGCCCTCGACGATGTAAATGAAGTGCCTGGAGGTCAGCACACCCTGCAGCGCGACACGATAGGCATCGGCCATTTTTTCGCCTGCCGCGCGTTCATCACTGTAGGATTTCAAATACTCAGCCAGCTCTTCGGTCTTCACCGGGCGACGCCAGGCACGCTCGGCGAAGCGCTGCAAATGCTCTGCGACCACTTCAGGCGTGGCATCATCAGGCGGCACCACATCCTTGCGCCGTGCTTTTTCTGCGTCCGACACCAGCGGGCCCTCCCATTCGATCCAATCGAGCAGCACGGTGGAGAACAGGCCGTTTCCTTTGTCGTCAAACATCTGCGGTGCGTTCGGATTCAGGAGCGTGGTCTCGCTGCTGTGCGTGAAAACGTATCCGCCTCTGCTGCTGAGCGCATTGCGGAAGGCTGCTCCTTGCCGGCGGTCCACCACATCCGTGGCCACCACGCAGAAGTCCAGCGTTGCGGGCATCTCAAGAAACACCTCGAACTCATAGACCTGCGGCTTGTCTTCCGTCGCGGTGATGTCGAACTCCACCATGCCATCCACCGTTTCTTCACCCGTGCGCTTGCCGATGCTCAGATGGGCGGTCTGGCCGCCGAGCGGGCGGATGCCGCTGGCCTGGATGCGGAGCTTGTAGAGCCCGCTGTGCTCCGGGCCGATCTTGCCGAACCAGTTGGGCGAAAGCGCATTTTGAGTGTTGCCAGGAAACATCAGGTAGCGCAGCGGGCGCTTGATGCCGAAGCGGTCCAGCGCCGCCTGCTGTTCCTTGCCGCCGTTGTAGCGGATGTCGGCTGCGGTCTTGTGGACTTTGCGCGCCTCGGCCGAGGAGGCAGCGGGAAAGGCGCGGTCGAGCACAAGTTCCGCAGCGCGGTAGTAGCGATCCACATGCGACGGCGAGAGCGAGAGCTCTGAACCGATGCGCTCAAAACCGTGCCACAGCGTGTCCTCATTCAGCTCCCCGGGTTTGGCGGGATCATAGCGCACGCCGAGAAGATCATAGACGGTGTTTTGATACTCCTTCCGGCTCAGCCGATAAAGGGCGACCGCAGGCCGTGCCGCCATGCGCGCCGCACGGCCTTCTTTGATGTGCGCATCAAGGCTCGTCACAAACGCTGCGATCTCCTCCTGCGTCGGTTGCTTCTCCTTCTTGGGCGGCATCTCGCCGGAATTGACCTGTTCGATCATCTCCGCCCAATGATGGGTGTCCGCGCCCAGTTTGAAATCGCGCGAGAGCTGGTCGATCCGCAAATCTCCCTTCTCCTTTTTGGGGCCATGGCAGCTGATGCAGTGTTTCTGCAGGAAGGCGTCATACGGCTCGGCTGCGTGGACGGCGTCCGGCAGGCCAGAGGTGACGATGAGGAGGGTGGAGAGGCTGAAAACGTAACGGGTCATGGAGTCTTGAGCAATACGTAGCCGGCTCAGCCTTTGTGCGACGACCCCGAGTTTTCGGGGGGGGCGGCAGCGCGGGGGATTTCAAAGACGGTTTCAACCGATGGTCTCCTTCAGTATATTTCCCTTTGAGATGAGACGAAAGTTCGGCGAGATCATCTACGTCCGGGACAAGCTGAAGCGAAGCCCTGGATCAATCTGGCGTATTGTGCGGTGCTGGCCCAATTCAAGGATTGATGCGCGGCATTCAATGTCGCTTAATGGCGGCTTTATGAATTTTCGCCTGCTTTGTCTCCTGCTGGCTGCCCTCCACGGGGCCACATCCACCCATGCTGCGGGTAATCCCGAGCAGCTGACACTGGCCTCCATCTTCACCGACGAAGAGTACAAGGAGGAGAAAATGGAGACGCTGCACTGGAGCAAGAAGGGGGCGTATTACTTTGCCCTCGAATCACTCGGCAAGGACAGGGATGGCAAAGACATTCCCGGTAAAGATCTCGTCCGCCACGATGTGGCCACGGGCCTGCAGACGATCATCGCTTCAGCGAAAACTCTGACCGCTCCTGGCGGGAAGAAGCCGCTGAGCGTGGACAGCTTCGAGTTCTCCAAGGACGAGTCGCAAGTGCTGCTGTTTGCCAACACGCGGAAGGTCTGGCGCAAGAACACGCGTGGCGACTACTGGCTGCTGAATGTGGCGAGCGGAGCTCTGCGCAAGCTCGGCGGAGCTGCCGCGCCCGCGACGCTGATGTTTGCCAAGTTTTCACCCGATGGCAGCCGCGTAGCCTATGTGCAGAAGAACAACCTGTATGTGCAAAGTTTGGCGGACATGAAGATCACTGCGCTGACGGCGGATGGCTCCGCCACGCTTATCAATGGCTGTTCAGACTGGGTGAACGAAGAAGAGCTGGACCTGCGCGACGGCTTTCGCTGGAGTCCTGACGGGACGCGTCTGCTGTTCTGGCAGTTTAATACCCAAGATGTGAAGCGCTTTACTTTGGTCAATCATGCCGATGGCCGCTATCCGCGCATCACCTCGTTTCCTTATCCCAAGGCGGGTGAAAAAAACTCCGCCACGCGCCTCGGTGTGGTCTCTGCCGCGGGAGGTGGCATCACATGGATGAACGTGCCGGGAGATCCGCGTGAGCATTATCTGCCCCATGCCGAATGGACGCCGGATGGCAAGGCGGTGCTGCTGCAGCAATTCAATCGTCTGCAAAATAAACTGCATGTCATGCGCGCAGATCCCGCCACGGGTGCCACGCAACTGGTGTTCACCGAGACAGACAAAGCCTGGGTGGACAATAAGAACAGCATCCGCTGGATCGGTGATGATTTCCTATGGCTCAGCGAGCGCAGCGGCTGGCGCCATGCCTATCGCGCCACCCTGGCGGGTGAAGTCACGCCTATCACGCAGGGTGAGCTTGATGTGATTGACGTCAAGCAAGTCGATGACAAGGGCGGTTGGCTCTACTATTACGCCTCTCCCACCAATGCCACGCAGCGGTATCTTTATCGCGTCGGTCTCAAGGGTGGTGAGCCGCAGCGGCTCTCGCCTGCGGATCAGCCGGGCACGCATGGCTACGAAATGACCGAGGATTCGCAGTTGGCCGTGCATACGTACTCGACTGCGATTTCGCCACCTGTGATTCAACTGGTCTCGCTACCAGATCACCGCACAATCCATGTGCTCAGGACTCAGAAGAATCTGCGTGATAAGTTGGCGGCACTCAAGCTGCCGAAGGTCGAGTTTATGCGCGTGGACATTGGCGGTGGCATCTCATGCGATGCTCTCTGCATCAGCGCGCAGGACATGGACAAGTCGCGCACGCATCCGCTGCTCATGCATGTGTATGGAGAACCCGCAGGGCAGACCGTGCGCGATGCTTGGAGCGGGCAGCGCGGACTTTGGCACTGGATGCTGGCGCAGCAGGGCTATGTGGTCGCGAGTGTGGACACACGCGGCACGCCGAGCCCGCGAGGCCGTGACTGGCGCAAGAGCATCCATCTACAACTGGGCATCATGAACTCCCGGGAAGAGGCGGCCGCGACGAAGGCATTGTTGAAGCACTTCACTTTTCTCGACCCGCAGCGTGTGGGCATCTGGGGCTGGAGCGGCGGTGGCAGCAGCAGTCTGGACGCCATCTTCCGCTATCCCGATCTTTATCAAACGGCGATGGCCGTGGCCCCCGTGCCCGACCGCCAGCTCTATGACACCATCTATGAGGAACGCTACATGGGGCTGCCCAAAGCCAATAAGGAAGGCTATCGACTCGGCTCTCCCATCACCCATGCGGCGGCATTGAAGGGGAACCTCCTCATCGTGCACGGCACGGGCGATGACAATGTACACTACCAGGGCACGGAGAAGCTCATCAATGAACTCGTCGCGAAAAACAAACGCTTCACCGTCATGCCCTATCCGAATCGTGACCATGCCATCAACACCGGCAAAGGCACCCAGCGTCATCTGTATGAGCTGCTGACGAACTACCTGCATCAGCATCTGCCCGTGAACTGATTTTTCCCGCTCACAAGCAGGACGCGCGCCTATCAGAAGGAGGTTGAATGTTCAGGGGCAGGGCAGAAGATGGAATCATGAATGAGTCCTTTTCACCTCCTGCCACGCTGCGCCGCATGACGGTGGTTTCCATGGGGGCGCTGCTTGTCTTTCTGTGCAGTTGCATGCAGGGACCTGCTGATCCGGGATCAATGTTTCACCAAGGCCTGTAGCGGGATGCCTGGAGGACTCTGTCGGCGTACAACACCGCGCTGTTGGCGCATCGCGAAAAAGCCCGGACAGAAGTCCCGCCTGCCTATTGGGATGAGGGCATCCAGCGTCTTCACCCCATGAAGGTCTACACGCATCGGGGGAACCTCGTCGTCGTTCAGAGCGTGACCGAGGGCGCCGAGCACGGGAAGTACATCGACCTGCCAGTCACCTCGTTCCATCCTGTCTCCGCATGGTTCTCCCACAAACATGCCGTGGACGGTTTTGTCTTCCGCCCGGCTTGTGGAACAGGGGTGTTTAATTACACGCGCACGGCTGCGCCTGTGTACTCGAAGTGATGGAGGCAGAAGGCAGCACGCTGCCCCTGTGATCTTTACGTCAATCCAGCTTCCGCGAGACGCTCTTTCAGATCACTGGCCAGCAGGGCCTGAAGGATGCCTTCAATGCGGCCTTCCATGAACTGATCGAGGTTGTAGAGCGTGAGTTCGATACGGTGATCGGTGACGCGGTTCTGCGGGTAGTTGTAGGTGCGGATTTTTTCTTCGCGACCGCCGCTGCCGATGAGGTTTTTGCGGTTGGCGGAGTACTTGGCGGCTTCTTCCTGCTGCTTCTTTTCAAGCAGGCGTGAGCGCAGAATGCTGAGGGCTTTTTCCTTGTTCTTGATCTGGCTGCGGCCGTCCTGACAGCGGACGATGGTGCCGGTGGGGATATGGAGCACCTGCACGGCGGAGTCCGTGGTGTTCACGCCCTGACCGCCTGCACCGGAGGAGCGGCAGACTTCGATGCGGACTTCATCGGACTTGAGTTCGAAATCGACTTCCTCGGCCTCGGGCATCACGGCCACGGTGGCGGCGGAGGTGTGGATGCGGCCCTGCGCCTCAGTGGCAGGCACGCGCTGCACGCGGTGCACACCGCTTTCGTATTTCATCACGCGGTACACGTCTTCACCGCTGATTTTGACGATGACTTCCTTGAACCCGCCGACTTCGGAGGGGCTGGTGTCGAGGGATTCGATCTTCCACCCACGGCCTTCTGCAAAGCGCGAGTACATGCGCAGCAGATCGGCGGCAAACAGGGAGGCTTCATCACCGCCGGTGCCGGCACGGATTTCGAGAATGATGTCGCGGCCTTCGAGCGGATCGGGCGGCAGAATGGATTCCTGGATGGCCTTTTCGAGATCGACGAGGCGCTGCTCCAGCATTGGGATTTCCGCAGCGGCCATTTCGGCGAACTCCTTGTCCTCCTGAGACTTGGCCATCACGCGGCTCTCGGCCAGTTCCACCTGAGTTTTCTCAAACGAGTCCCATGAGGTGAGCAGGTTTTGCAGGCTGCGGTGTTCGCGCAGCATGTCGCCCGCCTTCTTGGCATCGTCGTAGAAATTCGGGCGGCCGATGATGTCTTCGAGATCGGCGAAGCGGGTGCGTTTACCGGCGATGACGCCTGAGTAGTCCATGAGGAGGGAAAGAGAGAGGGGAGAGAAGAGACAAAAAGAAAACGGTGCCCAGCACGAGGCATGGACACCGTTTGACTAAAAGGAGGGTGCTGTGAGCTACGCTTCGGCTGGAGCTTCGGCGGCGGCAGGAGCAGCGGCTTCGAGCTTCGGAGCGGTGCGGCGGGCGCGGACGGAACCGTAGCGCTGGGCGAACTTGTCCACACGACCGGCGGTATCAATGAAGCGCTGTTCACCGGTGAAATACGGGTGGCAGGCGGAGCAGATGCCGATACGGAGGTTTGGCACGGTCGAGATCGTGTTGTACACGGCACCGCAGGTGCAGGTGATCGTCGTCTCGGTGGTCTTGGGATGGATGTTTTCTTTCATGGTGGTGGGGAACCACGTGGTCAGGCGAGGCGCGGAATGCAGCTTTCGCCGGAGCGTGGGGGCAGGCAGAATAATGGACTTTGGGGGATGGTCAAGGGGGGAGTGAG
>NZ_JBIPNG010000389.1:0-6351 GCF_044373815.1 Prosthecobacter sp.
GCTGACAGATGCGACAAAACCGGCGAGGAGCTGCAACATGCTTTACCCGCTGGCCCGCGATTCATGCTTGCGGTCGCACCGATGGAACTTTGCGCAAAGGCGGGCGACACTGTCGCGGCTCTCTACTGATCCTCTCTTTGGCTGGGCCGCAGCCTATGCGCTGCCGATTGACTGCCTACGGGTGCTCTCGCTCAATGGCGAGACTGAAGAGGAGAGCATGGAGTTCGATGTCGAAGGCAAGAACCTCCTCACCGATGAGACCCTCGCCAACGTCATGTACACAGCCAAGGTGGAGGATACCGAGCAGTTCGACCCTCTCTTTGTTGACGCTCTATCTGTGCTGCTGGCGTCCAAGCTGGCCGTGTCGTTGACTGGTTCGCAATCGCGTACCGATTCGTTGATGACCGAGTATGCACGACTGACACGGCCCCTGGCAGTGAAGGTGGATGCTCAAGAGTCGAAGCCACGAAAGAACTACATGCCGGGCATCGCTGCTGCCTCGCATTTCATCGCGGCTCGCTTTAGCGGTATTTCCATTCCTCAGACTGAGCCATGAATGTGCTGCTGAACAATTTCAACGGAGGCGAGTTCAGCCCGCTGCTCTTTGGCCGAACTGACATTGCCAAATATAAGTCGGGCTGCGGGGTGATGGAGAATTTCATCCCTCGCGTGTTCGGCGGTGCTCATTCCCGCCCTGGGATGGTCTTCCACGGAAAGGCCAAGTCTCAAGCGACGAATGATCAAACGCGGCTGATCGAATTCGAGTTCAGCGAGACCACGCGGATGATTCTGGAACTGGGCAACTTCTATGTGAGGTTCTGGAAAGACAGCGACCCAGTCATGCATAGCGGCGACGCTCCCGTGTGGGCCCTCACTGTCGGATGGGTAACGGCCACAAACTATGTCGTGGGCAACGTGCGTGCTCACAACGGCATCAAATACACCTGCACGGATAATCATACGTCCGATGCAGCGACAGAGCCCGGCGTCGGAGTGGACTGGGAAACGAAGTGGACTGCAGGTGCATCCTTCGACTATCAGCGCGGTGATTTTGTTCTGCGCTCCGGCCTGCTGTTTTACTGCATTCTGACTCACATCGCTCTGTCCGCGACTGAGCCGCAGGCGGGCGGATCATGGCAGATGTATTGGGTGCGTCAGGACATCTACGAGCGGCCCACACCATTCTCAACCGCGCAACTCTTCGACGTTCAATACGAACCGCTCAACGACTGGGTTTACCTCACACATCCCGAAGTCTATCCGCAGAAACTGACGCGGCAGGCTGACAACCTGTGGACGATTGCGCCGGTTGATTACACCTACCCGCCGCTCGGGGATGAGAACGTGACAGATACGACGCTGGCAGTGTCCAACATCAGCGGCACGGGCCGCACTCTCACCGCGTCGGCAGCAGTGTTCCAGGCTGGTCATGTGGGCTCGCATTGGGGACTCGCCCATCGCAGGTCGTCTTCTTCCATCGAGCTTCCACTACGGCGCACTGGGGCCAATTTCACCGGCTCATGGAATGCCAATACACATGACTACACCGTGGGGCAAGAGGTGCATTGGAAGGGTGCCTACTACACCTGTTCAACTGCCCACACTTCAGCGAGCACCACGGAGCCGGGGGTGGGAGCGACGTGGGCAACGGTGTGGACGGTCATTGCTGGCCCGTTTGAATACACGTCCGCCACGCTCCGCATGGTGGGGGAGTGGGACGCGTTCAGCTATGAAAACTGGTCGGGGTCTCTCTTCATTGAGCGTTCCGCCGACGATGGCACAACATGGGAAACGATTCGCTCGTTCAGCGGGGACAATGACCGCAACGTCAACCCCACCGGGCAGCAGGACACCGAGGCTCTTTTCCGTCTCCGCTTCATCGATACCGTTATTGACGACACAACCACTCCCGACGGGCGAGCCGTGCTTGAGGCAGTCGATTCCAAGGTTGCCGGCATGGTCAGGATTACAGCGGTCAACTCACCCACCGAGGCGATTTGTGACGTGGTGATTTCACCGGCGCTCACAGATGCGACGGTCTACTGGCGCGAGGGCTCATGGTCCGACTATCGAGGATACCCGCGCACGGTGAGTTTCTTCGAACAGCGCATCATCTATGGAGGATCCGCCAGCTATCCGCGTCGGGTCTGGTTTTCCACGATTGGAGATGTGGACAACTTCCGATGGGGAACAAAGGACGATAACGCATTCAACTACCTGCTGAGCGGGAAGTCGAACGCGGTGCAGTGGATGGCAGCTCCAACTGGCACCTCTTCAGGGATTGCCATCGGCACCCTCGGCGATGAGCTTATGATGCAAGCGGCCAGCGCTCAAGAGACGCTGACACCCACAAGCCCCAGTGTCTCGAAACAGTCCAGTCGCGGCTCTGCCTATCTTCCGGCCATATCAGCTGATGACGTCATTCTGTTTGTGCAGGCCGACCGGCGCACGGTCCGCGAGTTTGTTTTTGATTTCAGTAAGGGCGGCTTCGTGAGCCAGCCTATGACCCTGCTCGCTGAGCACGTCACAAAGTCGGGCATCGTGCAGATGGCGTTCCAGCAGAAACCAGACGCCATAATCTGGTGTGTGACTACTGACGGCCGGCTGATCGCGATGACTTACGAGAGGCAGCAGGAGGTGGTGGCCTGGCACCGGCACCCGACAGACGGCTTCGTTGAAAGTGTCGCGGTGATCTCAGGAATCCCACCCGGAGCCGATGAAGTGTGGCTGTCGGTGCGCCGCACGGTGGATGGTGCTCCCGTGAGATACCTAGAGCGCTTCGATCCTGAGCACTGGAACAAGGTGGAAGAAGAGAACAAGCCTTACTTCATCTGCTCCGACTCGGCGAAAGCTCAGGACTTTGGCGAGGATGTCACCATCGTTGACGGTCTTGACCATCTGGAGGGCCGCGAGGTCGTCGTGCTGGTGGATGGCGCTGTTCACCCTAACCGCACAGTGACGGACGGCCAGATCGAGCTACAAACCGCAGGACAGATCGTTGTCGTAGGACTGCCGTTCGTCGCATTGATTCAGCCCAATGAGATCGAATTGGACCTGCCAGATGGCTCCAGTTTCAGCCGCAAGCGCCGTGCAAATCGTGTGGCGTTGCAGTTTTGGAAATCCCTCGGCTGCGAGGTAAGACAAAACGCCCTTCAATGGGAACGCCTTGAATTTAGAGACACCGAGATGCCAATGGATGACAGCCCGCCGGTCTTCACGGGGCAGAAAGAAATCCACGTTGAGGGCTCACATCAGACCAACATGCAAATCCAGATTCGGCAGAGCCAGCCTTTGCCGTTGAACCTGTTGGCTGTGTGCGTAAAAATGGACTTCTATGGGGATTGAAGCACGCACAGTTCGCACGGTCGAAAGGGATGGTCGGGCATGGCTGGAAGACGATGAAGAGGCTTTGTTCGCTGGCTGGCGTGCTGGCCATGGAGCAGCAGCGGTGCCACCGGGTATCTTGCCGCGCATGGGGGTGGTTGCTGTATTTAATGGTCAAGATTCCGCAGCGGGATGGCTCTACATGGACAACTCGGTAGGCGTGGGCTTTGTGGAATGGCTGGTGACGAGGCCTGGGCTGTCTCTGGCTGAGGCGAAAAGCTGCATTGCCGCCATCTTCGACGCTCTCGCCATGGTGGCCAAGGATCTCGGCTACGGCGTGCTGATCGGTCATTGCCACCCTTCCCTGCACCGCATCGCCACAAGGGAACTTGGCTGGCAGGACACCGGCGGGCAGTCGCGGTCTTTGATCCTGGCACTTGCCTAGGAACTAGAACCCGGATAGAATCGCGAGCATGAAAATACTCGCGACGATTGAGCGCGTGCCTGTCACGCTGAATGACGACGGATCTGTGAGCTACACCACGAACTGGTTTCGCGTGGATGGCGATGGCTCGCCGACTAACAGTTACAATGATCCGTGCTGGCAGGCGGAGACATCGCTCATCGGTCCGGACGGAAAGCCAGTGGATGCGGAGTCTGTGCCCTACATCGTCGCGAATCCAATCATCGCACGGGCTGTGCCTGGCATCGTTCTCGGTTGTGAGGGCGAATGCATTTATCACGGGCGGAAGGTGCGTGCGGTGCTGGCTGACATTGGTCCCAAGAGGAAGCTTGGGGAGGGCTCTATCGAACTAGCCCGCATGTTAGGAATGAACCCTTCTCCGATCAGTGGCGGCGCTGACGGCGTGCCTGTCACATGGCGCTGGTTCCCAGGCCGAGCAGCCGAGATCAACGGTGTGAAGTACAAACTTAAACCCCTGTAATCATGCAATACTTCGGAGCTGCCCTTTCTTTCATCAGTTCGGGCCTGCAATATTTCAACTCGATGGATCAGGCCAAGCAGGCCCAGAACATCGCGAACCTGAACTTGCAGGCCAGCATGCAGGCCAGCCAGAACCAATATGATCTGGCTCAGCTGCAATTCACAACGAATCAACGGCTCGCTGCAGCACAAGCTGCGCAGGGGCAGGCGAACGCCGCATCTCTGGCCGCTCAAGCAGACGCGACCGACAAGAATGCACGAGCAGACGCTCAGCGCACACGTCTTGATTATGAGCGCATGAAGGCCATTCAGCGGGGGCGCATGGCGAAGGGCGGCGTGCTTGAAGCTGGCACACCTCTCGACACCATGGCCGAGACTGCGGGACAGATGGCGCTGGCCATTGCGAACCAGAACTACGAGTCGAGCATCGCCTCTTCAAAGCAGAGGTATGAGGCCGAAGGTGAGAAGGTGAATGCCAGTCTGACACAGCTTGGCGGAGCCATTCAAGGCTTCAGAGATCAGGCAAGCATGGCCGATGCACAGAACAGAATGGTGACTGCTCGCATCGAAAATCTCGTGGCTACAAACCGCGCAAAACAGATGAAGCAAGAGGCATTCGCAACCCTGATTGGCGCGGCTGGATCTTCGATGTCGAGTTATGGCTCTTCGAGCGGATCAGGTTCTTACGGTTCAGTCAAATAATAATATGCCAACCATACCCCTCTTCGATCAAGGACAGACCGTTAAGACTCCGCAGGTGCAGGCTCCTCCGCAAGGGCGCAGGCTCCAAGTCGTGATGGATCTCAATGGCGCGGCGAAAGGGTTCGCGACGCCACTCATTCCCGAAGCGCTCGCCGACCGCAGCGGTGGCATTGCCATAGGCGCGGCTGGACATCAGATCGGCAATGCGATGATGCAACTCGGGAGGAAGAAAGCCGAAGCGCAGAACATTACCCATGTCGGCGAAGCTGACATGGAGATGCAGAAAGAGATGGCTGATTTTGAGAACTGGAAGCTCAAGAATCCTGACGAAAACACTTGGCAGCCTGAATGGAATCAGCGGATGACATCTCTGCCGGAAAGGCTTTTCTCTGACTCGCAAAGCAGTGATGCTCGAAGGGTCATTGATCAACGGTTTAAATTGTTCCAAGGACAATCTTCGATCCGCCTCTCAACGGATGCGGCAAAGCAGGCCTTCAATAAAGCTGGGGAAACCCTCACAGCGAATGCAGTTCGAGCTTTTGATGGTGGTGATTTAGCCGGCGGACGGTCCTACATCGAACAGGGAGTCAGGAGCGGGTTTATTGCTGGCGATACTGCGGCCCGCATGGTCATCTCTGCTGAGCATCAGGACAAAGCTCGCCGCTTGGATGACCTACAAGCCAGCGTTTCCGCTGCGCTCGACAACCGTCAAACAGACGCCGCTAAGAAGCTCGTGCATGATTCTGGCGATTTGCTGACAGGTCCACAGAAAGAAGCAAAGCTGGCAGAGATCGGAGCGCGGCACGAATCCAACATTCAAGCTGATGAAGTGCAAGCTTTGAGCCTGACAAAACCAGCTGAGGCTGTGCGCAAATTGGAGGCCGGAGAATGGGACAAAATCAGATCTCCCGGTGACAGGCAAATGCTTATCGCGAAAGCGAAGGACATTCAGGCTGGTTACGCGTCGGAGGCCTTCCGCGACATCAAAACGCGCATTGATCTTGATCAGGTAAAGCCGGAAGAAACGTTCGAAGGTCCTGGCATGGATGACTTGACGCCTTTGCAACGCGACATCCTCAAGGCCTACAACGCGAATAAAACGAAGCTTGGGGCCATGAATAATACGGCACGGTTTCAGCAGGTCGACACCGCGATTGAGGCTTACAAGCCAGAGCCTGGAGACTCTTTGCAACGAGCCAACTTTGAAGCTCTGCTGGAGGCGAATTTCAGCGGTCCACACCTCGATGTACTCAAGAAGAAATGGAGCGACAAGCTCAAGGCGCAGCCTGAAATTGTGGATACTGCCGAGGCGTTTCAAGCTCTCGATAAGTGGGCCTTCAATGATCAGCGTCTCGGGAAGTTTAAAGATGCCATGACGGAAA
>NZ_JBIPNG010000390.1:0-6348 GCF_044373815.1 Prosthecobacter sp.
CAGACGACCGAAGGGAGCCCGGAGGGTGAGCGAAGCGAATCAATGACGAATGGTGGAGCTAAAGGGATTCGAACCCCTGGCCTTCTCACAGCGCAGGAGAACAGGCATCCCGCATCCAAGGACGTGGTTGATCTGAGCAGGCTGAGACATTAACCTCAAGCATGTCCGACCACGATATCCAAGTGCTCGAAAGCCAGTTCCCTGCCCTGTCAGGCCAGGCTTTTGCGGCAGCGCGTGCGCAGGTGCTGGCTTCGGGGCAGAGCGTGCTGCAGAGCGAAGGCGCGTTTGTTTATCGCGTCTTTCCAGACGGGCGCAAGGAAGTGGTGAAGGCGATCGAGCCGCCCACCCGTGTGAAATCCGGCACGGTTTACACGATCAAGTGAGCGGGACGACGCCCAGAATGCGGATGTTTGCCGGGCCGAACGGTTCTGGAAAGAGTATGCTGAAGTCTTACCTGCCCGAGCCTCTGCTGGGGGTGTACCTGAACCCCGATGAGATCGAGAAAGCGGTGAGAGAGTGCGGCTAGGTGGACATGCAGAGTTCGGCATCGAGACGACAGCGGAGGAGGTGCTGCCGCTCATTACAGGCTCTGATTTTCTCAACCGGCAAGGGTTTGCGGAAGCTGCCAAGGGCCTGAGTTTTGCCGAAGGCAGGCTGTGCTTTCCACCCGGAGTGATCAACAGTTACTTTGCCTCGGTGGTGGCGGATTTTTTGCGTCACCGGCTGCTGGCGTCGCAACGGACCTTCACCTTTGAGACGGTGATGTCCCACCCCGGCAAAGTGGCGCTGCTGCAGAAGGCGCAGGAGGCAGGCTACCGGACCTATCTCTAGGCAGGCTCCACTGCCCTGTGCGGTGAATGCGGGATGATTCAGTTCAGGATCTGCAGGAGGACGCGGCTGCAGAGGAGGAGGATCACGGAGGCGTAGATGATGGCGCAGACGGTGTCCTCTGGATGTGTGACGCGCCGGGCGGTGCTGGGCGCGGATTCATTGAAGGTGAAGGGCGGCATTGGAGATGTCATGGTCGTGGTGAGTGCGGGGTGGATGACGTCTGCGCCGGAGGGCGGAGGAGGCGGTGATGGACAGCCCCAGACTAACCTGCCGCAGAGGGAGTGCCGATGAGTGAAAGCTTTATATTTGGGACGGGGGGTGGTGAGGGGGACGAGGGGGTAGGATTCGCCGGGGTTGGGAGGGTTTGAGGTGCGTGGACGCGCTGGTTGGTGGGTGAGCGTGGAGGGATCGGGACGATCCCTCTCCGCCGGAGCGCTGACGCGTTCGTTCCGCAGTTCGCGGCCGCAGTCCATGTGGGAATGTGATCATCCAGCGCGGATTTGGAGTGCGGCTGCACAACCCTGAAAGGGTGAAGCTACCGCTTTCGAGCGTCTGGTGGTGGGCGTGGGGTGACTGGCTTGCGTGGAATGCCCGGCCACCACTTTCGAACATTTGCTGGTATGCGTGAGTCACCGAGGACGGCGAAGGCGGTGGCTGCGTTCGTGCCTCACTCCGCGACCGCAGTCCATATCAGAGGCGTGGGCATGCGGTGCGGATTTGGAGTGCGGCTGCGCAACCCTGAAAGGGTGAAGCTGCCGCTTTCGGGCGTCTCGTGGTGGGCGTGAGGTGAGGGGGCTGAGAGGGATTGGAGGCTGCCGCTTTCGGACATTTTCTGGTATGTGTGTGTCACCGAGGACGGCGAAAGCGGTGGCTGCGTTCGTGCCTCACTCCGCGACCGCAGTCCATATAAGGGGAGCGCTGCATTGCAGCGGGGCTGCTCTGCCGGGACCCGTTGCGGCGCAACTGGGCTGCTTTGGCCAGATCCCAAAAGGCAGGGTTTCACCCCATGGCGGTGTGGGTGGGTGCTCCTCTACGCTGAGGGTGTCTGCGCAGGTGGGTGTGAATAAAAAACATCCATCTCGCGTTCAAAATGCGAACCTCAAGGTGTGGGACGCATGCTGTGTCCCCTGCCCTGCTCTTTTGTTTCTCCCCAACTCTTCTCCTTTTTCCCAACCATGAAACGTTCTTTGATTCTCTTATTCGCGGTGCTGATCGCAGCGGTGGCTCCGCTGGCACCGGCGCGGGCGCAGTCGGGCGGTGATGCGCTGCCGATCGAGTTTGTGTATGATGCGCTGGGCCCCTATGGGGACTGGATTTACACGCCGAACTACGGGTATGTGTGGCAGCCGCTGGCGTCGCAGCAGCCGGGGTGGTCGCCGTATGCGGATGGGAGCTGGGCGTTTACAGATGCGGGCTGGACGTGGATCTCGAACGAGGATTTTGGCTGGCTGACGTATCACTATGGCCGGTGGATCCGCCTGATGGGAAACTGGATGTGGGTGCCGGGGAATGAGTGGGCGCCGGCGTGGGTTTCATGGCGGCAGACGCAGGGGCAAATAGGCTGGGCGCCGCTGCCGCCGGAGGCGATGTGGTCGCCAAACGTGGGCTTTGGCGGCTGGACGGACAGCTACTACGATGTGGGCCCGGCTTATTACAATTTTGTGCCGGTGGGCCTGTTTGCGAGCAGTGGATCGATACTGTCCTACATCTTGGATCGCAGCCGGAACTTCACGTATTACGATCAGTCGGTGAACGTGACGCACACCGTGTTTCAGCAGAATGTGATGAACCACATCTTTGTGGGCGGGCCGGACCCGCAGCGGATCAATGGCATGGGCGGGAATCAGGTGCGGCGGCTGACGCTGCGGCATGATGAGGAGGGCTTTCGCCGGAACTGGATGGACCGCCCGGGCGGCGGACCACCCCGTGGCGAGGGCGGGCGGTCGAGGATCGAGCGCGGGCAGCTGCTGGTGGCGGCACCGAGCTTCCGCAGGGATGCCTCGCAGGGTCTGCCTTCGCGGGTGCGGGAGTCTCTGGAAAAGCCGGTGACGGATCGCGGCTGGCAGGGCGGAGCGGATACGCAGCGTCTGCGCCAGAAGCAGCGCGATGACTTGGAGCGCACACGCCCGGCCATCCTGCCGGAGAAACGCGTGCTGCCTGCCACGAGCACCGCACCGCCACCGGCCACGGGCCGCGTGCTGAATGCGGAGGAGCGCCGTGGCCGTGGTGGTAATGCGCCTGGGACGATGCCGCCGAATGCGGACAATCGCCCGAAGAAGGACGACGAACGCCAGCCGATGACACCGAAGAATCCCCTGCCCCCTGGCGGACCTCCCGGCGTGCCGCCTCGCACACCCACGGTGCCCGGAGCTGGGACCGTGCCGCCTGCAGGACGCCCACGCAGCAATGACCGCCCTGACAAGGATCTGCCTCCGGGGCAGCGCCCGGGCATGAAGCCCGGCCAGCCGCAGGATGAGCGCCCCGTGATTCCACCCGGCAAGCCGCAAGATGACACGCCGAAGCAGCGCCCGGGCATGAAGCCTGGGGTTCCACAGGGCGATCGCCCCGTGATTCCACCCGGCAAGCCGCAGGATGATTCGCCCAAGCAGCGCCCGGGCATGAAGCCTGACGAGACTCCGGGCCGCAGACCGGGTGAAAGGAACTCCCCTGCCCCCGATGGCGCTAGGCCGGGCATTCCGAAGATGCCGCAGGTGCCACAAACGCCGCAGGTGCCCAAGCGCCGCGAGCCGCAGGCTCCACCGCCCGTGGTGGTGCCGACTCCGGGCCAGCCGCCGGGTGCGGGAAGGCAGCCGGGCTTTCCGGGTCGTCGTCCTGGGCAGCCGGGGAATGCGCCGCCGCAACAGCAGCGCCCGCAGCAGCCGCCTTCGGTGCCGGTAGCGCCGCCGCGTGTGATGCCTGTGCCGGTGCCGCAGCGTCCGCCTCAGGCTCCTCCCCAGCAACGTGTGCCGCAGGCTCCTCCGCAGCAGCGTCCGCAACAACCACCTCCCCAGCAGCGCCCACAACAACCCACTCCCCAGCAGCCACCGCCGGTGCGTGTGCAGCCGCCGCAGCAGCCCCCTGCCGCGCCCGGAGTGCCGAATGCGCCGCAGGAACCGGGTGGCCGGAGAAGGCGGTAGAGGCGTGTGGGGAGGCTGTGAATGGCTGCGATTTATTCGTCGGTATTTTGTCAAGTATTTGCACACTGACCCCCTTTTGAAGGTTGCGGCAATGACGCAAAATGGGGTCAGGATGCAAATTCTTGACAGATTGGCGCTGCGGTCATCCTGGGCCTATTCCTGAGATCTTTTGAGTGATCTTGCGTACCTATGGCTGCGGATGGAGGCCTAGCTTGTTTTGACATTTTTTTGAAGACCCGGCGCTTTCCTGCCGCTTTGGATTTGCGCGGAGTGCGAACGGAGAACGGGGATCCACTTGCGGTGCTGCTGGGTTTCTCTGGGTGAGGCCAGGAGGCAGTGGTGCGCGTTTTTGCCCCCCCTGCATCTGTGGGGGTTTTCGGCTTTGGGGTTGTGGTGGACTGATGGGGCCTCATGAAATCCAAACTCTTGTCTGTTGTTCTGTTCGCCTCTGCGCTGCCTGCCAGCGCGGAACTCATCATCACGTATGCGGAGAATCCGGAGTCGAACCTCTCGTCGCTGGCCAACACGAATGTCTTTACCTTTAACGATCTGTCGAAGGGGGTGGACAAGAATGTGGCGTGGAAGGGGGTGGGAACGTTCAACCAGCTCTATGTGAAGGGAACGGACATGTACGGCGGTGCGGTGGATGCGGCAAATCCGAAGGGATCGCTGTATTCGCTGCAGGGCGCGGGCACGGAGGTGCTGAGCAGCACGCTGTCGCTGGACAAGAGCTCGTCCTACTTTGGCATGTGGTGGTCTGCGGGAGATCCGAACAACAAGCTGGAGTTTTACAACGGCTCGAAGCTGGTGGGTGCTTTCACCACAGCAAGCCTGATGGAGAAGCTGCCAGACACCTACCTTGGCAATCCGAAGGACAGGTCACTGGACCGCTACGAGGCCTTTGGTTTCATCAATTTCTTTGGCGATCCGAACACGACTTGGAACAAGATCGTGCTGAGCAACAACAACTCGTCGGGCTTTGAGTCGGACAACTACACGACGCGCGTGGCGGCGTGGGATCCCCTGGTGGACGGGGTGCTGCCGGGCGTGCCGGTGGCGCTGGTGAGCGGCACGACGACGAAAGTGGTGACGAAGGAATCGCTGGCGGGCACGCAGTGGAGCCTGGGGAAATCGCCGGTGGGCGCGGCTCCGGGGGCACCGGCTCCTCCGGTGACGCTGCTGGCGGCCTTTGCCGGTGTGCTGGGCCTGCGCCAAGTGCGCACACGTCTGCGCAAGACGGTGTGATCGGGTGTGTGGAAATGCGGCTGCGGATAGCGGCGTGAATTTGCGTGGCAGGTGCCTTCGGGTGCCTGCCACGTTGTATTTTGTCCTGCTATGGCTGTGGGGTGTTTGTTTTTCAGGTGCTGGGGGTGTGTGGCAAGTGGGTGGTGAGGTGGAGTGGGCGCTGCTTTTTGGCAGGAGCCTCTGGGCTGGGAGTCTCATTGCTGGGAGCACCGATATTTTATCGGCTCTGGTCGAGCGTCCTTGGGGCTGCGGCAAGGAAAGAAGCTCATGGGTCATGCGGCGGTCTTTCTCTCGGCGGAGCTTCCCGGAACCGTTTAAAAAACGGCGCTCCCAGGACGGATGGCTGGGCTGCGTTGGGTGGTCGTACGCTGGGGGAACGTGAGTGTGTCGGACCTCGATGCCCCCCCTGCATCTGTGGGGGTTTTGGGTGGGGAAATCGGCGTGACTTTGGGGGCCCTATGAAATCCAAACTCCTGTCTGTCGTTCTGTTCGCCACCGCGCTGCCTGCCTTCGCGGAGGACTCCACTTCTTTGAAAACCTCCACTGCGGAAGCCGCTTCGCTTTCGAAGGAGTCGGATGAGGCGAAGAAAGCCGAAGAGGCCAAGTTGGCTGCGGCAATGACCCCGGAAGAAGCCAAGAAGGCTGAGGAAGTGAAGAGAGCCGAAGAGGAGAAGAGGCTCGCAGCGATGTCCCCGGAAGAGGCCAAGAAGGCTGAGGAACAAAAGCGGGCCGAGGAGGCCAAGCAAGCCGAAGAGGCGAAGAGGCTCGCAGCGATGTCTCCGGAGGAGGCCAAGAAGGCTGAGGAAATGAAGCGGGCCGAGGAAGCCAAGCAAGCCGAAGAGGCGAAGAAGCTCGCAGCGATGTCTCCGGAGGAGGCCAAGAAGGCTGAGGAAATGAAGCGGGCCGAGGAAGCCAAGCAAGCCGAAGAGGCGAAGTCGGCGACAGATGTGGCGGCAGCGGGTTCTCAGACTGGCACCGGCACTGGCGCGAGTTCGGGTCCAGGCTGGACCTCGGGTGCGGGCACGGCGGCTGACGCGGCCCTGGCAACCTCAGCGGTGGGCGCGGCCCCGGGTGCGCCGGCTCCTCCAGTGACGCTGCTGGCCGCCTTTGCCGGTGTGCTGGGTCTGCGCCAGGT
>NZ_JBIPNG010000064.1:0-20500 GCF_044373815.1 Prosthecobacter sp.
ACCACCAAGTCCGGAGATGTGGTTCTCGGCGGCGACCAAGACGGATTTGTCCGCGCTTGGGATGTCGCCACAGCGAAGGAAATCGCTGTCTTCAAACCTTGAGTCTCAATCTGAGCATGGAGTGAAACCGGGAGAAAGGATGCTGGCAGCGCTGCGTTAGCCTGTTGTACTCAGCAAGCCATCTCCAACCACCATGCTTTATACTCATATCCGTCTTCTTCCCGTCCTCGCTGCCGCCCTTCTCGTTCCCAACCTAGGCAAGGCAGAAATCGCTGTGAAAAGCGGTGAGAAAATCGCTTTCCTCGGTGACTCCATCACCGCAGGCGGCTGGGGCAGTCCCTCAGGCTATGTGCGGCTGGTGATCGCCGGGTTGGAAGCCAATGGCATCAAAGCCGAACCTGTGCCCGCAGGGATCAGCGGTCATAAATCCGATCAAATGCTCGCACGTCTGGACAAAGACGTTCTGAGCAAAAAGCCACAATGGATGACACTCAGCTGCGGCGTGAACGACGTCTGGCACGGACCACGTGGCGTGCCCCTCGATGATGCCATGGCGAAGAGCGGCACCTACGATGACAAGGTTTCCACCCGCGGCACCTACAAGAAGAACATCACCGCGATCATCGACCAGGCGCAGGCCGCAGGTGTGAAGCCTGTCATGCTCACGGCGACCGTGATTCAGGAAAATCTCGACAGCAAAGAGAACGGCCTGATTGCACCTTACAATGCCTTCCTCCGTGAACTCGCGAAAGATAAGAAAATCCCGCTCGCAGATCTGAACGCAATTTTTCAGGAGCGCATCAAGGCCGAGAACAAGCCAAACGTGAAAGTGCTCACCAGCGATGGCGTCCACATGAATGTGGAAGGCAACAAGCTCATGGCCGTCGGCGTGTTGCAGGCTCTCGGTCTCAATGCCGCTGAACTCGACAAAGCCAAAGCCTCCTGGCCGCCGCTTGAAGCCGCTGGCATCATGGCGGCGCAAAAAGCCGCTGAGGCGAAAGCCAAAGCTGCCGCTGAAAAGAAAGCCAAGGAAGCAGCCGACAAGGCCAAAGGCGTGAAAGCACCGAAGTAAGCATGAAGGCATTTCTTTTCACCACCCTGCTGCTGGCCCCTCTGTCAGCCTTTCAAGCCGCCGATACTGCCGCATCCCGTGATGACGCCGCATGGCTGCGTGAAAAAGGCCAGATGATCTTCCATGACGCCTTCGAGCGTGAAGAGGACGGGAATCTCGCCAAAGCCATCGGCAATGGCTGGAACAGCGCCACGGCAGACCGTGTGCCGCAGATCAAGATGGCTGATCTTGATGACGGCATCCTGAAAATCGCCAGTGCCTCCAAAGAGGCGGGACATGCCGCACACATTCATCACGAGGCTGGATTCACCGACGGCGGCGCGGTGGTCCGCTTTCGTTTCCCCGGCCTCTCCAAAAGTGAATCACTTCAGCTTGGCTACGTGGACCGCGAATTGAAAGGCGTTCACGCCGGGCATCTCTGCTACGGCATTCTGAGTCAGAGCAGCATCACGCTGATCGATCACAAAACCGGCGTCATGAATCTGGAGGTCAAAAAGAAGCGCGATGACTACCTGGCCCGCAAAGAAAAGCTGCCCGCTGACTTCGAAGCCATGCTCAACTCCAAGAAGGTCGTCGTCCCATGGAAGGCCGATCACGAATGGCATGAACTCGTCCTCGTCACCGAAGGCGATGAAATGCGCCTCAGCCTCGATGGCAAAGTGCTCGCCAGTCATCACTCGGAAGGCTACGCCCATCCGATGAAACGCTGGTTCAGCTTCCTGGTGCCGAACACTGTATGGATCGACGACGTGAAAATTTGGAAAGTGAAGTGATCCACCATGAAGCCCGTCCACATGGCCATCGCTGCACTCCTGCTCACCGTCACGTTTGCCTGGCGCTCCATCGCCGTCGAACCCGCCACAGAGCGTCTGGTGGTGCTTACCTTTGACGACTCCGTGGCTAGCCACGCCACCTTCGTGGCGCCGCTGCTCAAAAAGCATGGATTCGGAGCGACCTTCTTCATCACCGAGGGCTTCGAGTTCCTCGTGGACAAGGAGCACTACATGACCTGGGAGCAGATTCAGGCACTGAACGCAGAAGGATTCGAGATCGGCAACCACACCCGGAAACACGCCGGTGTGGCCAAGCAAAAGCCGGAGCAACTGGCGGCGGATGTCGAATACATCGAGCAACAGTGCGTAAAATACAGCATCCCAAAACCCGTGAGCTTTTGTTATCCCGGTTATCAAACCAGCGAGCCTGCGGTGAAGTTCCTGCGCGAGCGCGGTTACCAGTTTGCGCGCGCTGGAGGGGCGCAGGCCTTTGATCCCACCAAAGATGATCCGCTCACCCTGCCACAGGCCTTCGATGGCAAGCCCGACAGTACGCTGGAGCAGTTCAAGGCCGCCGTGGCGCAGGCGCGAGATGGCAAAATTGCCGTGATGACCTTCCACGGCGTGCCCGACATCAAACATCCATGGGTCAACACAGACCCGGCAAAGTTTGAGAGCTACATGCAGCACCTCAAAGCCGAAGGCTGCAAGGTGATCGCCCTGCGCGATGTCGCCAAAGTCGCTCAGTCGCGCCGCAATTGAATGCGAGATTGACCGTAGAAGCGTCCTCCCAGCGCGTTGATGGAGTCGCTTCATGAAACGCCTGCGCCATTTTCTCTTTGCCTCAGCACTCCTGCCCATCGCAGCCACAGCTGCTGAGTCTTTTCTCGTCAAAGACGGCCAACCCCTCGCGGAAATCGTCATCGCCGACAAACCCGCGCGTACAGTGAAGATCGCCGCGAATGATCTGCAAACCTACGTGGAGAAGATCAGCGGTGCCAAATTGCCCATCGTCACCACACCCGCCGGTGGTCTGGTGGTTGAAATTTATCTCGGCAAAAGCCCGCACACAGACAAACTCGGCATAACCGATGAAGGTTTGAAACATGGGGCTTTTCGCATGATTTCTGGTGACAAGCACCTCGTTCTTCTGGGCCGCGACCGCGACTTCGTTCCCCATGAGCCATGGCCGCGCTTCGCCAAGGACAATGAGCGCGTGCTGAAAGAGTGGGATGCACTGACAGGCGAAAAGTGGGGCATGGACACCAATTTGATCCAGCTCTACAAACAGCAGAACAAGGAGCTGGACGTATGGGAGCAGGATGAGCGCGGCTCTCTCAATGCGGTGCATGAATTCCTTCGCAGCCTCGGTGTGCGTTGGTACCTGCCCGGCGAAATCGGTGAGATCGTCCCAATGCACGCCAGCATTTTGCTGCCCGTGGTGGACAAGACAGTGCGCCCTGACTTTCCACTGCGCTATCCGTATCAATACGGCAAACGCTTCAGTGGAAAAAGCGAGGAGGCACTGTGGCAGCTCCGACTCGGTCTGAACCAGGCTCCGGACCTCATCGGCCAGGGTTACATCGCTCACGGCACCAACTACGTGCACATGCGCCCGGAGGTCATGCAAGCCCACCCGGAGTATTACACTCTGGTAAATGGCAAACGCGATATGGCGGACCGTGGCAAGCCCTGCCTCTCCTCCCCCGGCCTCATGGAGCAGAATGTGAAATACGTGCGCGCCATGTTCGACAAGATGGACATGCCCGTCGTCTCCGTCATGCCTGCGGACGGTTACACCGCCATGTGCGAATGCGATTTGTGCAAAGGCAAAGAAACACCGGAGCGCGGTGGCTTTGGCCGCTTCTCTGACTACGGCTGGGCCTACATGAACGGC
Source organism: Prosthecobacter sp. (assembly GCF_044373815.1). Lineage (GTDB taxonomy): Bacteria > Verrucomicrobiota > Verrucomicrobiia > Verrucomicrobiales > Verrucomicrobiaceae > Prosthecobacter. The sequence goes on from NZ_JBIPNG010000064.1 coordinate 3,743, forward strand.
GTCGCTCAGGAGCTCATGAAGACGCACCCGGACCGCAAGATCATCTGCATGGCCTACGGTGCCAACGTGCTGCCTCCTCTGAAAATCGAAAAGCTCAGCCCAAACATCGTCGTATGTGTGGCGCAGAGCCGCTCCTCCTTTCAGGAAAAGGAAAAGCGCGAGTGGATGGCCGACCTGCGCCGCGACTGGCTGGCGAAAATCCCTGCGGGAGGTGCGCAGTTCTGCGACTACGATTACTATCTTCACCCCCGCGAGGAGCGCGCCTTCGCCTTCATCCCGGTCTACTTTCCCCACGCCATAGCGGAGGATCTGCGCGCGCTCAAAGGCAAATCACTCGGCGACTACATCGAGGTATATCGCGCGAAGGACCTGGATGCATTCGGCGTGAACGCACTCAACCTCTACGTGACCACACGCCTGTGGTGGGACTCCAGCCTGGATGTAGATTCCATGATCAATGAATACTGCGCAGACATGTACGGTCCGGCGCAGGAGGAGATGAAGGCCTTCATATCCCATGGCGAAGCCTCATGGATGGACATGCTAAGCTCTCCAGAAAGCATCACGCAAACTTTTGCACTGCTGGCCAAGGCACAGGCAAAAGCACCGTCAGGTTCACTCTATGCGAAACGCATTGCCCTCATCGCAGACTACATCCAGCCGATGATCGCAAAACGCGATCAGATGCTTCGCAGTGCCGGTCGTGAAAATGCGCGTGCCGTGCGAGTCAGTGACCGTGATGGATCCAAGATCAAAATCGACGGTCGCCTTGACGAAGAAGTGTGGAAAAAACTCTCCGGTTATCAGCAGGGCGATCTCCTGGACTGCACCACCGGCAAGCCAGCGCGCGACAAAAGCCGCATGGGCTTCTTCTGGCACGACAACTCCCTCTATTTCAGCATCCGCTGTGACGACCGCGATCTCAAAAATTTGAACATCACCGGCAGTCAGCGGGATGATCCGGACATCCTTGATGGTGATCATGTGCAGCTACTCATCGAGACACAGTCCCATGCGTTTTATCGGATCGCCGTGAACCCCAAGGGCTTGGTACTGGATGTGGATCACGCTGGCGCTCCGAAGGCTGCATGGTCCGCTGGCGCGGAGATCGCCGCTTTTCAGGGCGAGGGATTTTGGAGTGTCGAGATCCGCCTGCCCGTGGCCGGAGACATGCAGGCCGCCGTGGATGCACTCAACGGCGTCTCCGGCCGAAAACCGGCTGGCACCTATCCCTGGTTCTTCAACATCACACGTCAGCGCGTGCGCGGCACCACCACCGAGCGCTTCGCCTTTTCACCCACGGAAAAGACAGACTTTCTGGATCCTGCCAAGTTTGGACGCATGGGCGGCTATCTGCCCCGCGGAACAGCGTGGGAGGACGAGAAGAAGAAACGCCTGGATGCAAAAGGCGCTGACGTGAAACAAGAGTGAGATCACGGACGATCCTTATCAATTCCTCCCACTATGAAACATCTTCTGTCACTCCTCATCGCCTGCATGCTCGTATCGTCCTTGCAGGCCCAGAACATCAAACGCGACATTCCCTATGTCGAAAACGGTCATGCACGCCACGCGCTCGACATTTACGCCCCTGCCAATGCGAAGAATTTGCCTGTCGTGTTCTGGATCCACGGCGGCGGCTGGACGCAGGGAGACAAAACTCATGTGAAGCTCAAACCCCAGTGGTTCATGGACAAAGGCTTTGTGTTTGTCTCCACCAATTACCGCCTGCTGCCCGAAGTGGACATGGGCACGCTCATCCGTGATGTCGCCAAATCCTTCGGCTGGATGGAGAAACACATCGCTGAATACGGCGGCGATCCCAAACGTGTTCTCGTTGGCGGTCACTCGGCCGGCGCCCAGCTCGCGGCGATCATTTGCACGGATGACCGATACTTGAAGGCAGAAGGAGCCGCGTTCGACTCCCTCATCGGCTGCGTCCCGGTGGACGGCGACACCTACGATGTGCCCGCCATCATCGAGACGGCAGAAACACGCCTCCGCGTCCACCATTTGCCACCTCGGGTAAATGGCCACCGCGAAAAGTTTGGAGGCACTCCGGAAAAGCATATCGACTTTTCCGCGGTCACCCATGTGGCCAAAGGCAAAGGCATCCCGCCATTCCTCATCTTGCACGTGTCCGCTCATCCAGACACAAGCGCGCAGGCCGCCCGCCTTGGCAATGCTCTGAAGGAGGCCGGAGTGCCGACCACCGTCTTCGGTGCCAAAGACACCAGTCACGTGAAACTCAACGACGACCTCGGCTTGCCCGACGATCCCGCAACCAAGGCCCTGGATACATTCGTGACTGGAGTGCTCAAGAAGTGACCTTCGTGTCCGATTCGGACAAAATCATGTCTGTATCATGCTGACGCCGGTGGTTGTATAAGCAGGGTTCCCAACCCGCTCCAACCGCCATGAAATCTCTCTGCGTTCTCCTGTTCGCCACGCTGCCGCTTTGCGCTGAATCGATTTTTGACGGCAAGACACTCGAACATTGGTCCGGCAAGGCAGAGCACTGGCGGGTGGAGGATGGCGCGATCACCGGTGAGATTCCGGCAAATCAGCAGCTCAAAGGCAACGAGTGGATTTTCTGGAACGGCGAGGTGCATGACTTCGATCTTACCATCGAGTTCCGCATCACCGGTGGTCCCAGTGCAAACTCCGGCATCCAGTATCGCTGCCAGCAGAGCCCGGAAGGCCATGCGAGCGGTTATCAGGCCGATCTCGATCAAGGCGCGGTATGGCTGGGCCGCATCTACGACGAGCATGGTCGTGCGTTGCTGGTGGAGCGCGGTTCACGCGTGAGCATCGCGCCGGACGGCCGCCGTTGGGCGGACGTGTTTGCAGAGCCGAAGAGCTTGGCTGGCGTGATCAAAGCCAACGACTGGAACAAGTACCAGATCACCGCCACCGCATCCCATGTCGAGGTGCGAGTGAATGACGTGCTCATGAGCGTGCTCGATGACCACGAGGCCAAAGCCGCCGAGTGGAGCGGCAAGATTGCCTTCCAGCTCCACAGCGGCCCAGGCCCGGCCAAGGTGCAGTTCCGCAACATCCAGCTCACCCATCTCGGCAAAACAGCGATGCCACAGCGCAGTGATTCGAGCACTCCTGTCCAAACTGTCAGCACCACCGAATTCCCCTCCATCCCACCACCCGCCGAACTCAACCTCGGCTTTGAAACCGGCACCCTCGCAGGCTGGAAAGCCGAAGGCGATGCCTTTGAAAAACAACCCATCGAAGGTGACACCGTCACGATCCGCAAACGCGGCAATTCCCAGCACGCAGGCAAGTTCTGGATTGGCGGCTATGAGCGCAGTGGAGACAAAGGCACCGGCACTCTCACCTCCACGAGTTTCGTCGCTACTCATCCCTGGGCCAGCTTTCTTCTCGGAGCCGCAGCCGATGCAAACACAGAGCGCGTCGAGATCGTCGAGGAAGCCACCGGCAAAGTCATCCAAAGCAGCAGCGCCATCCAGCAGGAGAATATGAAGCGCGTCGCCGTGAATCTGGAAGGCGTGGCCGGCAAACGCATCTTCATCCGCATCGTCGATCAATCCAAATCTGGCTGGGGCCATGTGAACTTCGACGATTTCGTCTTCCACGATCAAAAGCCGACTTTCGCGGCTGCAGCTTTGAGCATCAGCAATGACCTCACCAAGCGTGGCGATGAAAGCCCCGTCCTCTGGCACCTGCTGCCGAATCCGGCAAAACCAACGAGTGTGAAAAACGAAGCAGCCCAGAAACTCGTCGCAGGCATGAAATTGCAGGACGGCTTTCAAGTCGAGCTGATCGCCGCCGAGACCGACGTGCGCCAGCCCATCGCCTTCTGCTTCGATGAACGCGGCCGCATGTGGGTGGCAGAGGCCTTCAGTTATCCAAACCGCCAGCCGGAAGGGCAGGGGAAAGATCGCATCAGCATCTTCGAAGACACCGATGGCAATGGCACATTCGAAACCAAAAAAGTCTTCTGCGAAGGCCTGAACCTCGTCAGCGGCATCGAAGTCGGTTTCGGCGGCGTGTGGGTCGGCGCTGCACCCAATTTGTTGTTCATTCCGAAAGATGCGAACGACGCAGCCGGCAAACCGCAGGTGCTTCTGGACGGCTGGGGCTACCAGGACACCCACGAAACCCTCAACAGCTTCATCTGGGGCCCCGACGGCTGGCTCTATGGCAATCAAGGCGTCTTCACCCAGTCACTCATCGGCAAACCCGGCACCGCGGACGACCAGCGCACCACCCTGAATGCCGGTGTCTGGCGTTATCATCCGGTGCGGCATGAATTCGAAATCTTCTGCCACGGCGGCAGCAATCAGTGGGGCCTCGACTACAACAGCAACGGCCACTTCTTCATGACGCACTGCCGCAGTTTCTGGGGCAAAGGCGGCACCACAAATGCCATCCGCAACGGCCACTTCTGGAATCAGGGAAACAGCAAATACGCCCCCTTCATCTCCGCCACCGCACCGGACTTCGCGCCCGACCTCCAAAACTACCTCCCAGCCTCAGCTCGTTACGACAGCGGTGAAGGCGGCGCAGGCAAACCCGGCACCACCGCCGTCTATGGCGGCCACTCGCACGTCGGCACCCTGATCTATAACGGTGACAACTGGCCCGCCATCTATCGCGATCACCTCTTCACCCACAATCTCCACGGCCATCAGATCAATCAGCAGCACATGGTCCGCACCGGCAGCGGCTATGAGACCTTCCACGCCGGCTACGATCTCCTTTACACCCCCGCACCCGACTACATTCCCGTCGATCTCCAAACCGGCCCCGACGGTGCCGTCTATGTCATCGACTGGACCGACACCCAGCACTGCCACAATCCCGAAGACGAAAAATGGGACCGCACCAACGGTCGCATCTACCGCATCTCCTGGAAGGAGACGTACAAGCCGGGGAAGGTAGATTTGGGGAAGATGAGTGATGATCAGCTTCTCAAATTGCAAACGAGCATCAGCGACTGGCATGCAAGAACAGCCCGAAAACTCATTCAAGAGCGTCCCGTGCCATTTGATGCGGTTGCCAATGGAGTGACCATGATTTCACAGCGCGACAACAAGCCTGAACTTACATTGAGACTCATGTGGCTGCTTCATGCCGCGAAAGCCCTTGATCAGCGGCAATTGAATTTATTGACCAACTATGAGCATGACATCATCCGCTCCTGGGCCATCCAGCTCGCCACTGAAGAACCCGGCAAACCCAAGGTCACCTCCGCCACCCTGCTCAAGCTCGCTCAAACCGACCCCTCACCCACCGTCCGCCTCGCCTTGGCTTCAGCCTTGCCAAAACTGGACACCAAGACCATCTGGAAAGTCGCCTCCGCACTCGCCATGCACGGCGAAGACAAAGATGACCGCTTCCTGCCCAAAATGATCTGGTTCGGCCTCGCCCGAGTCATCGCAGAAGACTGGCCCCGCGGCCTCGCCCTCGCAGCAAAAACGCCACTCCCATCCCTCGCCGATTCCATCCGCTGGTTCGCCGCCACGACCCCCGCAGGCCGCGAAGCTCTGGTCCCCACGATCCAGACCGAGCGTGATCTCAAAATCCTCGCCTTCGGCATGAAGGACGAAGCCAAAGCCGTCATGCCAAAAGCCTGGCCGCAACTACAGGCCAAATTTCCCGGCGCCACCGCAGATCAACTCTCCGCCCTCTTTGGTGACAAAGCAGTGCTCGCCAAAATGCGCAACATTCTGGCCGATGCCACACAGCCTCTCCCCCAACGCCGCAGCGCTTTCGATCTGCTGAAGCGTGTCAGCGATAAAGAGGCCACACCCATCTTCGCCAAACTGCTCGATCAACCCGACTTCACCAGCGCGGTCATCCCGCTTCTCTCTCGCTCCACCGATCCCTCAACAGCTACAGCTCTGATGGCCCGCTTCACCAAGCTCAATGACACCGACCGCAGCGCTGCCTTGGGAACCCTTACCAGCCGCCCCGAACTTGCCCTGCCACTCCTCGCTGCCGTGAAGGCAGGCACGTTTGACAAGAAGCACCTCAGCTCGTTGCAAATTCGCCAGATGCGCAATTTGAACGACACCGAGGTCAACACCCTCCTCGATGCCACCTGGGGCAAAGTAAACGACTCCAGCGAAGCCGCCAAAGCCAGCATCGCCAAAATGAAGAAGGCCTATCAATCCGCACCCCTCTGGGCCTTCAACGCCAAGTCGGGCGAGGAAACCTTCAAGCAGGTCTGCGCTGTGTGCCATGCCATGGGCGGCGTCGGCGGCAAGCTCGGCCCCGATCTCGCCGGGTCATGGCGCAACGGCCTCGATTACTTCCTCGAAAACATCATCGACCCCAATGCCGTCGTCGGTGATAACTTCCAGCTCCACGTCCTCACCAAGAAAGACGGCAGCGTCATCTCCGGCGTCATCGAGCAGGAAACGGACACAGCCATCACCGCCCGCACTGTTACCGAGTTCGTCATCATCTCCAAATCCGATCTCAAAGACCGCCAGAAGATGCCCGTGTCCCTCATGCCCCCCGGCCTTCTCGAATCCATGCCCGAGCGCAAGGCCCTGGAGCTGCTCAAATATCTGCTGAGCAAGCGGGAGTAGTGGCTCAGCCAAGGCCTCCCCTGGCTTCATCAGAAGTGAATCAAGGTCATTCAAAAATCGGATTGGCATATCCCGACTCGTCGGCGCGTATGACTCCGATCATGAAACCGCTTTTCCCGATCCTGGCCTTCGCGTTTGCATTCGTTCTACAGACCTCGGCACAGACGCCAGAATGGAAAGCGGCAGCCGCCAAGACGATCATCACACCGACAGAGCCGATGTATCTCGCCGGATTCGCGAACCGTGAGGTTCCTGCAGAGGGGACAGCGATGGAACTCCATGCGAAGGCTCTGGCGCTTCAGGACGCGCAGGGCGAGCGCTTCGTGATGGTCACGCTAGATCTGGTGGAGGTGACAGCTCAGCTCCGAGAGGCCGTGGCGGAGGCGGTGAAGGTCAGGTTTGGTCTTCCTGAGAAGGCGCTGTTGTTGAACTGCTCGCACACGCATTGCGGTCCGGAGCTGCGTTACACGGAGCTGGAATTCATGAGCTTCACCGATCCTCTTCGCAAGGAGCGCTGCCTGCGCTACAACGCATGGCTGAAGGACAGGATCATCGGCATCATCGGCGAGGCCTTGCAGCAGGTGGAACCGGCGACGGTCAGTTATGGCCATGCGCGTTGCGGTTTTGCGATGAACCGCAGGCTCAAGAGTGACAAGCCGGCGGGCGATCCCTACTTAAACAGCCCGAATCCCGAGGGCGTGGTGGATCATGATGTGCCGGTGCTTACGGTTCAAACGGCGGCTGGCAAGCTGAGTGCCATCGTGTTTGGCTACGCCTGCCACAACACTTCGATGAGCATCAAGCAATGGCACGGTGACTATGCAGGTCATGCGCAGCAGTTGATCGAGGAGGCACATCCAGGCACCATCGCATTGTTCATGATGGGCTGCGGTGGTGATCAGAACGCGTATCCACGTTTCAGTCCGGTCTTCAGCCTCCGCCACGGGCAAAGCCTCGCCACGGCGGTGGAGGCGGCGTTGGATGCAAAGCCGAAACCGATCCATGGCCCGCTGCGCATTGACTGGCAGACGACGCGGCTTGATTATCAGTCGATTCCGACGGCGAAGCAGATCGAAAAACGGCTGAACACGGGTGAAGGCTATGAAAAAGGCTACGAGGTCTATCAGCGCAAGTGGGATGAAAAGCGATTGTATGCGATCAAGAACACCGGACTGCGCGACCACTACGACTACCCGCTTCAGGTGGTGCACTTCGGTCATGATCTGACCTTCGTGGCGCTCAGCGGTGAGACTTGTGTGGATTATTCCTTGCGCCTGAAGCACGAGTTCAAGGGGCCCGGAGCATTGTGGGTCGCAGGCTACAGCAACGACATCCTCGCCTACATTCCGAGCAGACGCGTACTGTTGGAAGGCGGCTATGAGGCCTTTCGTTCGCTCATGTACTGGTCCAACCCGCTGCATCCAGAGAAGTTTGCGGACACACTTGAGGAGCGTATCATCTCCAAGGCGCAGAAAATGATGCAATAAAGGTTCGCGTCAGGGGGGATGAGCCGGAGCTTGATAAAAATACTTTCTTGCGTCGGAGCGGAATTATTCGTCATGCTGTGCGCATGATCCGTTTTCTTTGCCTTTTCAGCCTCTGCTTGGTCGCCACCCTCCATGCCGAGGAAAAGCGCCCCAACATCCTCTGGCTCATTGCCGAGGATTTCGGCCCGCATCTCGGCTGCTACGGCACCAAGGAGGTCTCCTCACCAGTGCTCGACGCTCTGGCGGCAAAGGGCATGCGCTTCACCCGCTACTACGCCACCGCCCCTGTCTGCTCCGCCAGCCGCTCGGCCTTCAACACCGGCATGTATCAGACCACCATCGGCGCACACAATCACCGCTCCCATCGCGATGACGGCTTCACTCTACCCGAAGGCGTGAAGGTGATCAGCGAGCGCATGCGCGAGGCCGGCTACTTCACTGCTAACGTGAAGGAGCTTCCACCCGAAGCCGGATTCAAAGGCAGCGGCAAGACCGATTGGAATTTCCAAGAACCCACCAAGTCCTTCGACTCATCCAACTGGGATGACCTCAAGCAGCATCAGCCCTTCTACGCGCAGCTCAATTTTCAGGAGACCCACCGCACCTTCCACGGTCCACCCCATGCAGACCCTGCCAAGGTGGAGATCCCGCCCTATTACCCTGACCACGAAGTCACCCGCAAAGACATGGCGCAGTATCTTGATGCTGCCACCGAGCTGGATCGCAAGATCGGCAAAGTGATGGAACTCCTTCAACGCGACGGCCTCATGGAAAACACCATTATCTGCTTCCTTGGCGATCATGGCGCTGCACACGTTCGCGCCAAGCAGTTCTGCTACGAGGAAGGTCTTAACACACCGCTCATCATGAGCTGGCCCTCCGGTATCACTGCGCCCACTGGCTACGAGGCAGGCAAAGTCAGCGACCGCCTCCTCATGTCCATCGATCTCACCGCCACATCGCTCTCATGGGCCGGCATAGCGAAACCGCAGGGCATGCAGGGACAGGTCTTCATGGGCACCCACGCGGAAGCACCACGCGAGTATGTCTTCGGTGCCCGGGATCGCTGTGACATGACGGTCTTCCGTTTCCGCACCGTGCGGGACGCACGCTACCGCTACATCCGGAACTTCACCCCGGACCGTCCCTTCCTCCAACACAACGCCTACAAGGAAAAGCAGTATCCGGTCTGGAATCTGATCAAAGAACTCGCCGCTCAGGACAAGCTGACACCGGCGCAGACCGTGCTGGCCGCCCCGACAATGCCGGAGGAAGAGCTCTACGATTTGCAGGCGGACCCCTTTGAGATCAACAACCTCGCAAAATCCAACCTGCCAGAGCACCTGTCCGCACGCGAGCGCTTGAGTTCGGTGCTCAATGCATGGATCGAGCAGACGCACGATCAGGGGCGGATTCCCGAGCCGGAAGAGGTGGCAAGAAACGAAGGCCGCACCAAAGAGGCACCCCCGGCAAAGCAGGGGAAGGGAAAGAAGAAAAAGGGATGAACGGCGAATTCAGAATGACGAATGAGCAGGATCAGCCATTCTCAAGCTGTGAAGTTGCTCCCTAACCATCGTGCGCATGACGCACAGCATCTCATCCAGCGCTGGCGCGTGCTCGCGCGCACCGCTGGCTGCCGAGTCAAAATTTTGTGCAAGGTGGGTGATATGCCCGTGATCGTGCTCGAATCTGCGTCAGCACAGTCAGGAGAGCCTGCGGTCTATCTTTCCACCGGAGTCCATGGCGATGAAGCGGGTTCAGCCTGGGGCCTGCTCACCTGGGCCGAGAAGCACGTGAACGAATTGAAACGCGGATCTTTCTTGATCGCCCCTTGTCTCAATCCGGTGGGACTCACGCTCAATACTCGGGCGGATCATCGCGTTTTGGACATCAATCGTCGCTTTCACGATGCGTCAGATGAGATCTGCGGCCCCTGGCAGCAGTGGATCACTGGGCACGCGATGCGTTTTGGACTCTGCCTGCATGAGGATTACGACGGACAGGGAATCTACCTCTATGAACTCAATCACGCACGGCAAACGGTGGGTCATGAAATCATCGAGCGCTGCGCTCGTGTAATAGCACCTGATCCGCGAAAAAACATCGATGGTCAGCGGGCAAACCGTGGTGTGATACGGCGTCGCACGCTTCCGACGCATCTGCCCGGAATGCCAGAAGCCATTGAACTCCATGTGCGCGGCTGTCCCGTGACGCTGACATTTGAATCACCTTCGGAGTTTGATTTCGATACTCGGGTGCGGGTGCAGGTGAAATTCGTGGAGTCAGCACTGGCGGTCCTAGATTAAACGATGAACACCACGCTCCTCCAGTGCCTGCTTGTGCTGATGGTGATCACCGTCTTGTCCGGGTGTGCCTCGGTGAAAAAAATAGCCGCAGGTCGCGGTGTGCTCTGCGCCGAGGACTGGGTGAGCTACGATGGCAAAACCATGCCGTGGAAATCGTGGTCGGTGCCTGCCGGTGTCACACCACGCGGAGTGGTGATCACCATTCACGGCTTGAGCGGCGCAAAGTCGGATTTCTGGTATCTGGGCGAACAACTGCCACTGCAGGGTTATGCGGTCTATGCGTACGATTTGCGCGGGCAGGGGAATGATCCTGTGGTGGCTGAGCGTGGCGACATTTCGAAAGCCAGTGCCTGGCAGCGTGATCTGGCGACGTTTCACGCGCTCGTAAAGCGCAGGCATCCCAAGACACCGGTGTTTTGGTATGGAGAGAGCCTGGGCAGCCTCATTGCCCTGCACACAGCGGCGGATCTGCTCGGAAATTGGTCTGATCCCGATGGGATCATCCTCGCATCTCCGGTGGCCGGGTTGCGCACGACTTTGAGCGGTTTCAAGCGTTTCCTGCTCGACACGGCAGCCAAGCTCACTCCGCGCTCACGATACACGCTCGGCGAACTGGCAGGCGTGGATGAGTCGAAGATTAAAGTTACTTCGAACTCCACCCATGGAGGTCAGATGGCGGTCACGCCCCACCACGTCAGCGCCTTCTCGTTGCGCCTGCTCTCAATCATTGGCGGCATGCTGGATGCAAACACTGAATCAGCCCATCGTTTGAAAATGCCGGTGCTCTTTGTTGCATCACCGAATGATGTGCTGTCTTCGGCAGATCAGATCCAGGCCCTGTTTGCCCAGATCCGCAGCAGGGATAAAAAACTGCTCTGGTACACGCGTTCCTACCATCTGCTGCTCCATGATGTGCAGCATGAAGAGGTGGTGAAAGATGTGACACACTGGTTGAACCGCCAGGTAGACGCCATCCACCGCTGAACTGCCATGACACTCGAACACGCCATCCAGGAGGCCTTGAGCCGCAGCGAACTCCCGCTGAAAGCTGCGGAGATCGTCAAGCTCGTGAAGCCAGCGGTCGGGCGGGCAGCCACTCCCAAAGCCGTGGCCGCAGTCTTGGAAGCATTGTCGGCCTCGGGCGCGTTGAACTGCATTGCCGCAGGCACTCGCAGCAAGCCCCTGCCTCTCTATACGCCCCACAGCTTGGAAACTGCTACTGAAGCGTTCTTGAAACACTGGGTGCATGCGGCCGGCAAAGAGCAGCAGGTCGTGAAGTTGAAAGCCAAACTCTCGGCCGGACTGCAGCCTTGCTTTGAGCCAGCGCTGGACCGTCTCGTCGCCGCCGGCGCTGCCTTTGTGCTCCCGGGGGCCAATCCGCTGGTATTTGCTCACAAACCGCAGCCTTCCGCACTGCTGGATGCCACGCTGAGGCGTTCCTTGCAGAAAGTCCTCCTGAGGGTGAATGCCGTCCGCACGTCACCTGCCAGCTTGGATGATCTGATCGCGTGGCTGGACGCGGCGCCGTCCGCACCACCCGTCGAAACCATCTGCGCTCCAGAAGCGGCCGATCTGCGCGCTTGGTATGATCTTGACCGCATCCGCTCTTCCTCGGTCATGATCCCCATCCCCCAGACCTTCGCCCGTTATCAGGCCTGGGCGGCAGAACGCGGAGGGGTGGCTGATAGTCAAGTTTTACGAAATTTGATTGAGACGCTTTACATCAATGGGCACCTCCTGCTAGAACCTTGCGAAAGGCCGCAAGACCTCCCGGATCATGAACGTGCCCTGCTTGTTCCAATGTCCCTCGGCCCGCCCGGTTACTCCTGGTGCTGGATTTCCTGATCCAGCTCCACTTTTTTTCTGAATCCTAAACTCACTCCCCAGACCATGCCCTCCTATGCTGACCTGAATCCCTTCATGTCCACCAGTGTGGGTGAAAACGATCTGTGGAATGCAGCCTCCTTCCTGGATGTGCCCTACATTCACTCCGTCCCGTTTGGCGCATTGCGCATCGCGGTGGATCAGGTGCGGGCTCAGCACCGCAGCCAGGTCCGTTTTGTGCGCGGTGCTGGCGGCTCGGGCAAATCACACCTCTTTGCGCGGCTTCGGCGTGAGTGTGCAGACAGTATTTTTTATGCCTATGCGCCCAATCCGCCGCTGCAGCCGGAGGCATTGGAAAATTTCATCCTCACGCGCTTCGTCGGCAGTCTGCGTCATCCAGCACGCAGCAAGGAGGGCAAAGAGGCGCCTTATAGCCAGTTGCGTCTCCTCGCCTATGCGCTGCTCAAACCGGTGGTGGAGCAGGATTTCACCTTTCCTGAATTACACGAAGCCTGGGCGGGGATCAGCCTCGAGACCCGCAAGGAGATGATCCATCAGGCGGTGCAGCTTCTGGAAGCCGAACATCCGATGGTTCCCCGCAGCGTCCTGCGCTGCCTGCTCAATGTGCTGCGTGATGACAAGGAACACCTCGCTGCCCAGTGGCTTTCCGGTGCTGCCTACCTCACAGAAAACGAGCTTAAATACCTCGGTGTTCCAGAGCCGCTGGCACGCTCGGAGATGGCTGTCGTCATCCAGCTTTTTGGCAAACTGGCCTCTCAGGCGGGCTCGCCCGTGGTCTTGGTCCTCGACCAGCTCGACCTCGTCGTCACCCAGCCCCAGCTTGATGAAATGCAGCGGCTTCTCTTTGCACTGATCGATCAAAGTGAAAACTGGGTCGTGCTCATCGGTCTCGTGGTGGAACGTTTCGCCGCCTGGGACGTTGCACTTTCTCAGGCCCTTCGCGGGCGTGTCGGTGTTCCCGATTCGAATGCTCCTTTGGGCTTCCGTCTGCCAGTTGTCGACATGCTGCCGATCGCCAATGAGCAGAAGCGCCTCCTGCTCAATTGCCGTCTCGAAACTCCCGCTCTCATGGAGCAGCGTCAAAAAGACGGCATCACCTCAGCCATTCATCCGCTGCTGGAAGAAGACGTCGCCCGGCTCACCGCCGGTGGTGCTATCTTCCCGCGTCATCTCCTGGCCGCAGCCGCCGAAGTCTATGCCATGCGCACCACGCAGTCGGCACTGCCACCCGAAATCGTTGCCGTAGTTGCTGCGCAGCCAGAGCTCCCTCCGGTGCCTTCGCTGCCAGTCGCTGCCCCAGTGATCCCTGTGGCCGCTGCTGTGATCGAGGCTCCAAAAGAGGCCCCCGCAGTCGCGGCCATACCAGTGCCGGCAGCGCCGCAGCCAACAGCTCTGCCTCCCCCTGCCGCCGTCCTGGCAGTCTCCAAGACAAGTCTCGCGGAGAAAGTGGATGCTCTCCTCCTTCAGGCCGTGGCGGCAGCCAAGGCGGAAACCATTTCACCCAGCGCCATCGACCTTGGTGAACGGACACGCGATCTGATCGAACTCATGGTGGCTCCGCCAGTCACGATCAGCGAAGGCGACATTCGCAAGACCTACGACAATTTCGACGGCTCCGACCGCTGGTTCGAATGGGGTGGCAGCCGGGTGCGCATCGTCACCAGCGATTCCATGCGCGGCAGCTTCATCGCCGTGCTGGAGCGGATCAAGGAAGCCACAGGCGACACGCTGCTGCTGCGCAATGACATCGCTCCAGTTTCCGGCCAGCTCACCATGGAACTGCTCAACGCCTTCAAGGCGAAAAACACCTTCCATCACATTCCGGCGGCTGAAGCGGCCATCTTGGCAGCGCTCGGAAGCATGCTCGCCGCCCAGCGCGAAGGCTCCTACGATCAGTTCGCCACCGAACCGCCTGCAACGAAGGACAACGTGCTCGCAGCCCTGCGCTCACACCCGCTGCTGCGTGAGCTCAGGTTCTGGGACATGATTCAAAAGATGCATGCGCCGAAGCAGACTAAGCCAGGGCCGCCGCAGTCTTCCGTGCTTTCATCCATCATTCGGCCGTCGGCCTTGCCCGTGGTCAAACCACCGGTCATTCCCGTTGCTACGCCTCCGGTAGGGCTGGGGACCATCCCACCGACAGTACAGGCTTCTAACCCTCCAGTTATGCCGCCAGTCGTTTCAGAGCTGAAGCCGACTGCAGTGCCGGCTGGCAAGTCTCCGCCTCCTCCTCCCTTCACTGGCGCGACGAAACCTCTCGCCAGGCCGCCGTCGGCACCGGTCTCGAAACCCATGGCTAAACCACCGGCCCCGCCCATGATGAAGCCTCCCACGGCAGTGGCCCGCCCGCCTGCAGCCAAGCTGCCTCCTCCATCACAAGGAACAGCCGCCTAGCAAATTCGAAAGCTTTGCGGCTACAAAGCCATGGTGTGTGACGTTTATCGCGCATCATGCAAGCCTTTGTCACCCTCCTGCTCTGCACCTTCGCGTTTCACGTTTTCGCGGCGGAGGCGAAACGCCCAAACATCCTCTTCATCTACGCCGATGACCAGTCCACAAAAACCGTGGGCTGCTACCCCGGCTCATGGCCTTGGGTAAAGACACCCAACATTGATGCGCTGGCGAAAAACGGCGTGCGCTTTCATGCCGCCTATCTTGGCTCCTGGTGCATGCCCTCGCGCGCCACCATGCTCACTGGCCGCTTCCCTCACGGTATCGAGTCCATGTCCATGGAGGGCAAATACCCCGGCAGCACCTATGATCCCAAGCAATGCCCTTTCATTCCCGCAGAAATGCGCAAGCAGGGCTATCACACCGCACAGATAGGCAAATGGCACACCGGCACCGATACCGGCTGGGGCCGCGACTGGGATCATCAGATCGTCTGGAACCGCCCGCTGCATCCCGAAAACGCCGGCGCATA
The DNA here is from genome assembly GCF_044373815.1 of Prosthecobacter sp. Taxonomy (GTDB): domain Bacteria; phylum Verrucomicrobiota; class Verrucomicrobiia; order Verrucomicrobiales; family Verrucomicrobiaceae; genus Prosthecobacter. Next base: position 18,876 of record NZ_JBIPNG010000064.1, read on the forward strand.
CTACGAGACGCAAATCATGAGTGTCGATGGCAAGGAGCAGACCATCGAAGGCTATCCTGCTGACAACTACACCCAGTGGTCACTCGACTACATTCGTGGCAAAAACCGCGATGCGGCAAAGCCTTGGTACCTCTGGGTATGCTACGGCAGCGTCCACGGCCCGTCCATCCCAGCCAAACGCCACAAAGGCAGCTACAAGGATGCCGAAGTCCCGGTGCCCGCCGACATCTTCCCGCCCCGCGAAGGCAAACCCGATTACCTCAATAAAAAGCAGGCATGGACGAAAGGCCCCGACGGTCATCCCATGGCTGGAAAGGGAGGCGAAGCCTTTGGCGAGAGCAAGAAAGGCAAGCGCTTTGATGACTGGGTGCGCCAGGTCAATGAATGCGTGCCCGCCATCGATGAAGGCGTCGGCCAGCTCATTGCCGCACTCAAGGAGTCCGGTCAGTATGACAACACCCTCATCATCTACACCGCCGATCAAGGCTTCTCCATGGGCGAGCACGGCTTCCGCACCAAGCTCGCGCCTTATGACGCGAACTACCGCTCGCCGCTCATCTTCAGCATGCCCTCACGCTTCCCCATCGGCAAAGTGTGCAACGCCTCTGTCAACGCCCCCGACCTCGCCGCCACCTTCCTCTCCATCACCGGCGTGAAAGTGCCCTGGCAGACCCATGGCCGCGATCTCATGCCCCTGCTTGAAAAGCCAGACACTGCATGGCCGAGCCCCTGCTACTACGAACACATGGGCAACGAATACGGTGCCAAAGTCAGCCAGACCATCCTCACCGGCGCGGAGCAGAAGAATGATCAGGGCGCACCCTTGTACAGCGCCGTCGTGCAGGATCAGTTCAAGCTCATCCACTACCTCGATGGCAGGTCCGGCGAAGAACTCTACGATCTAAAAAACGACCCCGAAGAATTGAAAAACCTCATCGGCGAAGCCTCCCACGCAGACCGCATCACCCAGCTCCGCACCGCCATGAAAGCCGAACTCAAACGCACCGAGGCAGGCTTCACTGACTTCGTAAAGTAACGCATGGCACAAAGCGAAATGTAGGATGGGTGTGGCGACAGCCCGCCCGTCTGTCAGCGCGTCGCATTCAACATGACTCGCTACCAAGTCCAGTAAAGTAGCCCTGTTCCTGCGGAACAGAAAGCCCCACCTCATCGAGAGCCTTCCCAAGTAACATCACTCAGCTCTCAAAACTGCACCCTGCTCCATTAGCAGCGTCTGCATCTCCGTTACCGGCACCTTGCGCAATTCCACGCTCTGCTGGATCGCCAGATGCGCCGCCACACCAGCCGCCTGCCCCAGCGCCATCCACGTCGGCTCCAGCCGAATGCTGGAAAACGCCACATGCGTCGTGCTGGCAGGCACCGGCACAATGAGCCCGTCGATCCTCTTCGGAATCATGATCCGATACGGAATCTGATACGGCCGCGTGATCTTCTTCAGCATGCCCAGGTAGCCCTCCAGCACCACCGTGTCCCCCGGTTGCCGCTTCTGCATCGGAAAGCTGTCGATGGGAAACTCCCCCACCGCGATGGCATCAGGATGATTTCGCTCAGAAGTTAGCCCTGGCTGTTCGGTGATGTTCCTCTCACTCAGAGTGAACTCACCC
>NZ_JBIPNG010000391.1:0-6311 GCF_044373815.1 Prosthecobacter sp.
TGTCATTCGAGTTCCAGCAGACGCGCACATTGTCGCGGTCGGCGGCGTCCATGATGGTCTTGATGTGGGGCAGCTCGGAGGTGTCCTTGCCGTGAACCTCAAGCCGGATTTCCTGGCCAAAGCCGACGGCGTAGTCTCCCAGCTCCGCCAACGCCTTGCCAATCTGCGCGAGCGTTTTCTCCACGGGGACGTCCTTGGGGAGGCCGTTGGGCTTCACTTTGACGCCGCTGGCGCCGAGGTCGTGGCTGAGCTTGATGTACTGCTTGGCCCCCGCGATGTTCTTCTTCAGCTCGTCCTCCTTGGGGGAGTGAAATTCAAAATTGGTGCCCATGCCCAGGAGGTCCACCGGGGAGTCTTCAAACTGCTTCCGCACAGTGGCGCGCTGCTCTGGGGTGAGATCGGTGCTGACCTTGTGCGCATGGTCGATCCGCAGTTCCACGGCCAGCACCTGGGCGGTGTCACAGTTTTTGAGCAGGGTGGGCAGATCCCAATCGGCGCCCCACATGTAGGTGACGAGGCCAAACTGGATGTTTTCGCCCTTGTAGGAAAGCTTGGCGTCAGCGGCGAAGGCTGCGGCGGCACTGGTGCCGAGGACGGTGTGGAGAAAGTGGCGGCGGGAGGACATGGTGGTGGGTGTTAACGCCTGCCACCGGCGGCTCATTGCAGCCGCCTGTCAAAACCTGCGGCCTCAGCGTACTTCGTCCGCCGCCTTTTTCTGAGCGGCGATGTCCTTGCGGCGGAATCCCTGTACGCGCCCTTCACCCTTGTAGAGGTAGATTTTTTTGACATCGTCCAGTTTCATCAGCACCCAGGGGGAAAGGATATTTCTTCCGTTCTTGGTAAAGACAATGTTGTCGGCCAGATGAACGCAGGAGTGAAAGGCGTCACCGGTGGTGCTGTCGAGGAAGAAGAGGACGTCGGCGAACTGATACGGGGGCTCCACCGGGGTGAACTGCTCCAGCACCTGGCTGGTGGCCAGACGTGCGTCCAGCAGGTACTCATGAGGCTCGTAGTTGAAAAAGTTGAGCGAAGTCCAGTGGCAGTCCGGCATGACGCCATGCTTGGCCATGTCCAGGCCGGGATAGGTGTAGAGCAGCTTGCGGGCGAGCGCGGGGAGAATGTGAACGAGTCCAAGGTCATCCACCCCGTCGAGTTCAATGATGGACCGGACCATGGGCTCCAAATCCTTGCGGCGGAGGCCGGTGCCAAAACTCCAGTATTTGATGATTTCCTCGGCGTTGGAGGTTCTGTCGAGCTTGAGGCGGATCATCAGGGTGCGCGTGCGGGTGCAGGCCTTGAAGATGGCCCGGGCCTCGGAATCCGACTGGGCGTAATTCAGCAGGACAGGGATGTCGCTGAAGGCAATGGCGTCACCGCGTGCGTAGCTGAGCTGTTTGATTTTGCTGATGATTTCAGGCCGCAGCTTGCTGCCTTGGTACCATTCCTCCACCGTGGTGCCAATGATGAGGACCGGATCCGCCTGATATTCATTCTCAGGGTACTTCGCCAGTTCTGAGTAAATCACCGTCCGCGTTTTCGGGGTCATGCCCTCCAGCTCAGCGAGGGGAGGCAGCAGGTGTATAAAAGACCCTTCTTTGATCAGATGCTTCGGCGCGAGGAGGGTGGAGATCAACGACTCTGAGAGGCCGGCTTTGGTCAAGAAAGCGGGCAGGCTGTAGAGCGAGGATGCTGGGAAGGTCCAGCGTGGGATCGGGCTTGGCAGAGGAAACTCCTCAATGAGGCTGGCAGGTGCCTCCAGGTAAACATAGGCGCACTTCATTTGTCCCCATGGCCCGGACGCAGTGTCGAAAACGGCGGGGTCGGAAGCGGGGGCTGTGGCTGCGGGTGCGGCTGTCGGGGTCTGATTGCTCCCTAAGCCGCTGAGGATGACGCTGAGATTTTCGGCACGGGTGATCTGTGCCGCTGAATCCGCCGGGAGTGACAACCCCGCAACGACTGCAGCCAGAAAGGACAGGCTGACTTGACGAGCTATGAAGATGTTTTCTCGAAGGCTCCTGGAGAAGTGAAAAGAGAGGGAGTCTGGAGGCATTGGGTTGAGGCTTGCATGCAAGCATAGGCTGCTTGCACATCATGAGACAATCCCCATGGCTGGGGGGGATTTGATGGCATACGTACCATTCAATTGAAAAAAATCATGCTGAATCAGCAGTCATAAAAAAACTCTCCGCTGGCGACGGAGAGTTTTGTCGAGGCAACTGTTGGCTACGCTTTGAAAGCGCGAACAGCTGTGACTTTCACTTTGCGGGTGACGTGGTGGCTGTCAGTGGACAGCTCCACTTCCTCGCCGACAGCCTTGCCGATCAGGGCTTTGGCAGACTCAGAAAGGTAGCTGATGATGTTCTTGTCCAGATCACCATCCCAGGCTCCCAGAATGGTGAAGGTGTCCTTGGCACCGGAAGCGAGGTCTTCGACATCGACGATGGTGCCGATGCCGACTTTGTCCGTGGGCACATTGGCGAAGTCCGTGCCACGGGCGTTGCGCAGTTCGCGTTCCATCTTGCCCTGCATGCGCAGGAGGACGGACTGCTGGTCGCGGGCGGCCTTGTAGCCGCCGTTTTCGCGCAAGTCACCTTCGTCACGGGCGATCTGAATCTCCTTCTTGTTGTCAGGGATCTTGACGTTGACGAGGTCTTCCAGTTCCTGCTTCTTCTTCTCCAAGCTTTCCCAGGAGACGATGAGGGAGTCGTCTTTGTGAGACCCGGCGTTCTCGTCCATCATGGCTTCCATTTCAGGACGCACCTTGATGATGCGGGCCATGAGGGAGCGGCGGGTCAGTTCGTCAAAGAGGGAGCCGTTGATCAGGCGCTTGGCCAGCAGGCGGACGTCTTCGTCCTCCGCTTCGGCCACCATCTCACCCAGCAGGGTCTTGTCGTCCGAGAGCAGGTCTTGGAGACGGCCGGTGCGTTTCGGGCCACCTTCCATGTGGTCGCTTTCAATGACGCCGAGGATGGCATGGCCGAGATCGATGTCGAAAACGGATTCCGCCAGTCCTTTGCGCTCGCGGGCCATCCAGATCAGCAGATCGGCGGAGAGCATGCGGTTGCGCAGGGATTTCTTCAAGGCGTCGGCCAGCACGTCGAGCTCGTCGTTAGCGTCCAGCACTGTGGCGATCTCAGCCACGGCGCGGCCACCGGTCTTGGTGAGGTGGTGCAGGATCTCAGGCACCCAGCCACGGTTCGGGAAAGCTTCGGGGAAGGCGCGGTAAATGCGGCCGAGCAGGCTGGCGGAAAGGCCCTTGATGGAATCCGCGAGCACTTCCTTCGTCTCGGTGATGAGATCGGAAATCTTCATGGACCCCATCGGCGCGGCGGCGGTGAGGCTTTCGAGGAGTTCGTCCCGTGCGAGCAGGAGTTGCAGGCACTCCTTGAGGTTCAGTTTCACGCTCTTGCGAGCGGAGTCGGAGATGTCCTGGAAGACGGGGATCAGTTCGGTCTTCGGATCGGAGAAGAGATCGATGTCCTTCTGGATGCTGGCCAGGGTGGCGAGCTTGGTCTTCAAGTCGCGCGCGGCGAGGAAGGACTTCACCATCTGGGTGCCGGCGTTCTCAGCCTGGTCACGCAGCACCAGCTTTTCAGAACGTTTGGCAGGCACCACCACGTGGCGGTGCGTCTTGAGCGCGCGCTTGGCGGCTTCCCACCACTTCTTGTAGTCGGCGTCAGAAACGATGCGGCCCTTGAGCAGCTTTTCCAAGTCGTCCAAGTGCAGCGTATTGCCGCTGCTCTTGAGGGCCAGCTCCACCAGTTCCGGGGCATTCTTCACCGCCATTTCCTTGAGTGAATCGAGATCCGCCAGACGACGGGCGAGAAGATGGTCCGGGGAGATGATGTCCAGCGAGCTGATCGCAAAGGTGAGCTTGAGCGGATGGCCGGGCTTGCCTTCGAAATCGAGCAGCAGGCGGTCGCCCAGCAAATCCCATTCAGCGATCCTGCCGACGCCCCAGCTTTTGTGGAGAACGAAAGTTCCGGGTTCAAGTTTGGAAAGTTTCTCGCCGTCAGCAGCAGGGAGCTTGCCTGCGGCCACAATGTTTTGCACCTCTGGATTCATGGGACGCTAAGAGTAAACAGTCAGAATAAGGTAGCAAAGGAAACCTGTAACGATTCATTCACACTTTTCCCGGGTTTACCACGCGATGCACCACAGCACCTTCAGGTAGCGGCTTTCGGGACAGTTTGACATGACCGGGTGGTCCGCACCAGCTCCGGTGCGATCAATGATCTGCAGGCGGCGCTTGTTGCGGTGGGCCGCGCGCATCACGATTTCCTCAAATTCAGCGACATCCAGCAGGCCGGAGCATGAGCAGGTGACGAACAGGCCGCCGCGCTTCAGCAGGCCCAGGGCCACGGCGTTCATGTCGTAGTATTTGTTGCGGCCCAGCTGGCCTTCCTCGGGATCGCGGGCGAAGACGAGCTTCGGCGGATCGAGCACCACGGCGTCCCAGAGGGCCCCGTTTTGCTGCATCTGGCGGCCCCAGGTGAAGGTGTCCGCATGCACCCAGTCGATGCGGACCTGGTTCAAATCGGCGTTCTTTTTCGCCTGGGCGATGGCTTTTTCATCGAGATCCACGGCGGTCACGTCCTCGCAGCCCCCATGGATGCGTGCGCTGAGCGCAAAGCCGCCGGTGTAGCTGCACAGGTCCAGCACGCGCCGGCCACGGGCCAGATGGCCGAACTTCAGACGGTTGTCACGCTGGTCGCAGAAGAAGCCGGTCTTGTGCCCGTCTTCGAATCCGACCTGATAGCGCACGCCATTCTCGCGAATGCGCACGCCGCGCGGGGCGGGGGCGTCCGCTTCCGGCACCTCCGAGTAGCGCATGCCTTCGATGCGGGCAATGTCCGGATCGACCTCGATGAGATGCTGCTTGGTGCCCAGGGCGTCGTGCAGTTTGGGCAGCCAGCGGGACAAGCGACGCCACACGCCGAGCGTGGTGACTTCGATGGAAAGCACATCGGCATAGCGATCAACCGTCAGGCCGCTGAGGCCGTCCCCGTCCGAAGAGATGACGCGCCAGGCGTCGGTGGTTTCATTGAGCCGGAGGGTCTTCAGGCGCAGGTCCAAGGCGGCATCCACCCGGGCGTCCAAGGCGTCTTCGGTGAGCACATCATCGCCATGCTGGAGCACCCGCAGTGGCACCTTGGCGTTGGGATTGAAAAAGCCGCTGCCAAAAAGCTGGCCCTCTTTGTCATACACATTCACCAGCTCGCCCGCTTTGGCGTCCGGGGACACGGCGCGGAGCATGTTCGGATACACCGCCGGATGAAACGAAAAGTACTTCATCTGCGCCCAAGGTCGCAGCCAGGACTCGCTGCCAGCAGGGGGCGGAGCGGGAGATTCACGGCGGGGATAACGCGGGGGAGGGGGCATTGGCGGAAGTTGACGGTGGTTGACGATGGCTGAAGGCTCGCTGCGCAAGCGCTGACAGTGGTTTGAAGAACTCTGTTCCACAGCCAACAACTGCAAACAACCGCAAACCACAGCAAACAACCGTCATCTTTCCCTCCGCCCCTTTTCCCGCTGGCATGCGCGTTGCTCCCCGCTTAGGTACGCCTGCATTCCGCTCACACACCATGGCCTCTGAAAAGCCCGTCACTCTCAAAGACCTCACCATCCTCGGCAAAGAGAACATTCCCTCAGGGGGGGGATTCTTGATTCTGCCCAGTCAGCTGGGATACTTTGATCTGCTGCGACTCGAACTCGTGCTGGCAGGCCGCGAGATCGTTTATGTATTGAAAAAAGGCGCCGCCCTTCACCCGCTGCTGCGGGTGCATCTGGAGCGTGAAAGCGTGCACGCCATGGAGTTCACCCCAGGTGAGACCGAGACCTCCGCCTACCGCAGCGCCATGGCAGACGCTGCCAAAAGCGGGGCTGTCATCATCTATCTGCCTGCTGAGGCGGCGACGATGGTCTCCCCCATGACCACCGTGCCAGGCACGAAGCTGGAATTTTTGCTCAAGGCCGGAATTCCCGTGTTGCCGCTGCATGTGCACCGCCGTCAGGACACCGCCCTGCCGATCGAGCGGCGCTACAGCGATGCCGAGGTCATCTTCAATTTTGGCAAAGTGCTGCAGGGTGACGAGTCGAATCTCCCCAACTATCAGGAGAGCCTGCTGCTGCTCTCTGAGCAGTGCATCAACGAATGCGCTGCGCTCGATCTCAGCCTCGGCTACGCCTTGATCCTGGGCTTTAAAAAACATGGCACCCGCAACAGCGTGGTGGATGGCAAGGACGACAAGATCCTGCGATTTGACAAGGTTTTTGCCACGGCACTTGCGCTGTCAGAGGTCGTGAAGAAG
>NZ_JBIPNG010000393.1:0-6280 GCF_044373815.1 Prosthecobacter sp.
TGCATGCCACGTGTTTGGTCGTTCACCTGAATGTCCTCGTTATAGCCGTCATGCATCAGCCGCACGGGTTTCGGCTTTCCATTGGCGGCCATGACGGGCGACCAGCCAGCCCAATCCAGCACCACGCCCAAAGTCAGGCCTTTGTGCCAGGTCACTAAGCCGGATCTTGCAGGAGCTTCCACCAGGACTTCCGCTTTCTGCAGCGGCGGCAGCACCACATCCTTAAAGGCCACCTTCCGAATGTCACGCGCTTGCAGCTCAAAGTAATCCACCTCCTCCAACCGCATGCCAAAGACTGCACGCTCGCTGATGTCCCTGCCACTTGTGGTGCTAGTGTTCATGCCAATGATCTTGGACCCATCCTTGAGATAAGCCGCGCACTGGACCTGCCGGTCTTCTCGCCGTCGAAGCCAGGTCACGAAACAATGCTGGGCAGCGTCCTCGCCAACCCCTCCTTTGATCCAGTCGTCTGTGGAGATGTTCATGCTGGGGTTTTTATCCACACGCTTCACCGCATCCCAAGGGCCGGCGCTGTACGCGAAACTCAGTTCAACGGTACGCGGCAGGTGGCCTCGCTCTCCAGCACGAAGCACCACCGAGTGGACCGGACCGCCTGAAGGTCTGTATCCCGTGGTGTAGTCATTCCAGTGAACGACGCCCTGATTCTTGTCCGGGCGTCCGGTGATATCAATGGCCGTTACGCTCACGTGGGAGGCTTCATCCAGATCTGGATGCTGGATCCACGCCTGAAGCCAGCATGTCTCTGCATCTGGGCAGGTTTGCTCGGTTGTTGAGTTTCTGATGATCTTCTGCTCTTCCTTGGTCGGGTTGAACGGGAGTCCCGCCGCATCATGCACATCCAATGCCCATGGCTGCCCCTCTGGCACCATGCGCAAAAAGAGCAGCCGTGGCTCCTGCTGCAGTGCGTGAGAAGTCGTTTCCGCTGGGGGAAAGCCCTTGTTGAGCCGGGCGGGAGCTGGAGCGGAGGCAGGTGCCGATCCTGACGCTTGCGAGCTCGCCTTGGACCCGGCAGGTGAATAATACGGAAACAGCATCTTCCCAATGATCTTGTCCCAAGGCATGAAGAACTCATCGGGACTGCTGCCGCGTTTCAGCTGCAAGCCTTTGGGTTCGACAGCGACAACCCGTGCGAGCCAGGTCTGCCCGCTTTCATGCGCATAGGCGATGAGATCTCCTGCGACAAAGCCCGTGTTCAACCGCGATGCGAACCACCGACTGCCTTTGGCGACTCCCGGCTCGTTGCCATGAGGGATGGAATACGAGGCGCAGATGAAGGCTTTGATGAAGTAGCCCAGAACAAGCGCCGGGAGAACCTGTTCAATGTTCCGCACAAGCCGATGAGGCTTGATGGCACGACGCCCCACAGGATGCCGGTGCATCCATACCAGTGTGGACACTACGGAGGCCGCCACCGCGACCAGCATGAGCGTGAAGGCGGCCCACGAATAGGCGTCCTGATGACGCGGCAGTTGATAAAAACCCGCGATGCCTGCGGCGATAACAGAGAGCGACCAGCAAAAGAGATGACGCCCAAAGACGGCGTTCACGTCATACCAGCGCTCGTCAGAAACAAAGGTCGAAGGCAGACGCACACCATAAAACGAGTTCATCGGCACAAGGCGCAACCAGAGCGGCAGGCTGACGGCTGCAAGGATGCAGCCGGTGATTCCAATCGCGGACGCTATGAAGGTTTGCGCGGTCAGACCCGTCTGGCCTGCATGGACCCAGTGGATGGTCATCCAGACGAGAGACAGAAACAGCAGGATGGCAGCGGGAAGAAGCCAGAGCACACGGGAGGGGCGCTCATGCCATGCGGTCGGACGTTGGGCACCTCCCTGCGCTTCAAATTCGAGCTGCCTGCGTGCCCACCAAGGCATGAGCACGGATGGAAGCATCATTGGCAGCCAGATCCACGTCGCCAGAGAGGCGCTTTGATTGGTGGCCCGCACCAGCCATAGCAGCAGAGGCGGCGCCTCCATGAGATTCTTCATCACATGAGGTGCATGAACCTGACCGCCCATGCCGCTGACAAGAGCAAAAACCTGTCCGCCATACGCATGCACACCTGCCGCCAAACCTCCCGCAGCCTCCCAGCCCAAGGCCAGGCCGCCTGCAGATAAAAAGCCCACGCTCATGCCACCATAGGCCAGCAGCAATGCGAGAGCGAAACCACCCCAGGAAATGAGGCCAATGCTCATGCCACCGAGCGCGAAAACACCGACTGCCATGCCGCCACAGGCGAACAAGCCACGTGCATAGCCACCAAAGGCCACCACTCCCACGGCGCGGTCTCCAAAGGCAAAGAAGCCGCGCGCTGTGCGCTTGTGCCCCGTCGTGGGATCAATGCCTGAGGTGATGTGCAGCAGCGGCCTGCCCAGCAGCGTGCGCTTGGACTTGTACTCAAAGCTGCTGAACCGCATGGCCAGCGAGCGCCGCATCTGCGGAGGCATAGAAGCGATGCCTTCGATCTGCGTTTTGAACTCGCCCGCGCTTTGCTGGCGCATGGCGCGATCTTTGGCCAGCGCACGGAAGACGACCTCGTCCATATTTCCATTCACGGCGGATTTTTCGGAAGGTGCTGCAAAGCGGCCCAGCGGTAGTTCGCCGGTGAGCATCTCATAGAAGACCACACCGAGGCTGTAGATGTCCGCACGGTGATCCACGCTGCCGGGCTTCTCGATCTGCTCCGGCGCCATGTAGGGCGCGGTGCCGAGCTTGGCTCCGCTCTGCGTGAGCATCATCCCACCGTCGCCATTTTCATCCAGGATCTTGGCGATGCCGAAGTCGGCGATCTTCACCCTGCCCTTCGTATCGAGCAGGATGTTCTCCGGCTTGATGTCGCGGTGCAGCACGCCCTGGCTGTGGGCGTATTGCAGGGCCTCACACATCACAGGGATGATGTTCAGCGCCTGCTTCGGGGTGAAGCGGCCGGCACGCATGGCCTGCCGCAGGTTCACGCCATCCACGTATTCCATGATGAGGAAGCAGAAGCCGCCGCTCTCGCCAAAGTCATGTACGGTGACGATGTTCGGATGGCTGAGGCGTGCGAGCACACGCCCCTCACGCGTGAAGCGCTCCGCGAAGCCCGGCGTGGCGGCGAGTGATTTGGGCAGCACCTTGAGCGCCACCATGCGGTCGAGCCTCGGCTGCCGCGCACGAAACACCGCGCTCATGCCGCCATGGCCGATGAGATCGAGGATTTCGAGATCCGGAAACGCCACGGCGATTTCCGCCAGCGAGGGCAGGTCACGCGGAGTGAGCGGGAGCGTGTCGGCACCGCCGTCCGTCGGCATGGCAGCAGCCGCCATCAGGTCGGCAGGGTTCAGCCCGTGGAAGGGATCGGATGAGGGCGTGGAAGAGTCCATGATACCGGCTGCATGGGGAATGTGGCGGCGGAGGTTACACACGATCATGCGGTGCAGGCCAGAAACTTCATCCCGGGGCGCGGAATCCCTTCTTGCGAAAATCGAGCAGTACCGTCACACTCGCGATCCAACTTCCCCAACACGCCACCATGCGCCTCCTCGCGCTGCCAACCCTCCTCCTGCTTTTCATGTCGATCTCCGGCTCGTCACCTGCTGCCAGTGTTGAATCCTCCATCTGGGGAAAAACCCCGGCGGGTGAGGAAGTGAAACTCTTCACGCTGCGGAATTCGAAGGGCATGGAGGTCAGTCTCACCAACTGGGGCGCCTACATCGTCGCGGTGAAGGTGGCAGACAAAAACGGCAGGTTTGCTGATGTTGTGCTCGGCTTTGACACGCTGGACGGCTATCTGGGCAAAAACCCCTTCTTCGGCTGCATCGCGGGCCGTTATGCGAACCGCATCGGCCATGCGAAGTTCAAGCTCGATGGCGTGGAGTACCCGGTGACCGCCAACTCCGGCAAGCACCAGCTTCATGGCGGCAAAGAGGGCTTCGACAAAAAGCTCTGGTCCGCGAAACCGACCACCAACGGCGTGGCACTCAGCTACACAAGCCCGGATGGCGAGGAAGGCTACCCCGGCACGCTGCAATGCACCGTGACCTACACGCTGACCGAGGACAACAGCCTGAAGATCGACTACCATGCCACCACGGACAAACCCACGGTGCTCAACCTGACCAACCACGCCTACTTCAACCTTGCCGGTGAAGGCAGCGGCGAAATCCTCAGCCACGAGCTGACGCTTCCGACGGAGCGAATCACCGCCACCGATGACGACCTCATCCCCACGGGAGAGATCGCCAGCATTAAGGGAACACCGCTGGACTTCACCACCCCGCATGAGATCGGCGAACGCATCGACGCGGATTTCAAACCGCTCGTCCAGGGCATCGGCTACGATCACAACTACGTCCTCTCCGGCACCGGCATGAAACTGGCCGCCACCGTCAAAGATCCCGCCAGCGGCCGGGTGATGACCGTGCGCACCACCGAGCCCGGCGTGCAACTTTACACCGGCAACCACTTGAATGGCGTGCCGGGCAAAGCGGGGCATATTTATGCAAAGCGTCATGGCTTCTGCCTGGAAACGCAGCATTATCCCGACAGTCCGAATCATCCCGCCTTCCCCAACGCAACCCTGCGGCCGGGTGAAAAATTCAGCAGCACCACGATTTACCAGTTTTCCGCCGAGTGAGCGCCACCACCACCGTCCTGACCGATCGAGTCCCCTTGTTTGAATCTCAGCCACCTGCCTTCATCCAGGAGCAGGATTTTGCCGCGAGGCAGTATCGGGGCCGTCGTGACAACCAGGAAGACTACTATGCCTTTGCCGACGCCGCCGAGCCTGAAGAGCGCAGCCTTGAGCGTCTGCTCCTCGTCATTGGTGATGGACTCGGCGCGCATGCCGGCGGCAGCGTGGCCAGCTACATCGGCGTGAACGCCTTTGTGCGCGCCTACCATGAGCAGGACGGCCCGCACTCCTGGAAGCTCAAGCATGCCGTGGAAACGGCGAATGAGACCCTCGGCATCATCACCAGCCGCATGCCGAACGTGGCTCCGCCCATGGGCACCACGATGGTGGGCGTGCTCATCACGCCGAAGACCATGGAATGGATCAGCGTGGGCGACTCGCCGCTCTTCCTCTTCCGCGATGGCGTGCTGCATCGCCTCAATGCCGACCACAGCCTTTCCCCGCTCATTGATGCCCGTGCAGATCGCGGTGAGATCACCCGCGAGGAAGCTGAGAATCATCCTGACCGCCACACGCTGCAGGCCGCGCTGCTGGGCATGCCGCTGGCGATGACCGACACTCCCGCCGAACCCTGGGCCCTGAAGAAAGGTGACATCGTCATCGCCGCCAGCGATGGCATCTTCACGCTCACCCACAAGGCGCTGGAAGAACTGCTCAGCTTTGGCAAGCACACCACGGCCGACAAGATCGCCGATGCGATCATCTTCGCCATCCGCCGCATCAACAACGACCGTCAGGACAACACGACGGTGGGTGTGGTGAAGATCGGGTAAGGCGGGGACGCTCCCTCACAATTCAAAAACGCACTCTCGGCTTGTCTGGATCATCCGGATCAGACATGTCCGAGTCCAAGGCCCAGCGCCAGCCAAGACGGAGCAGCCAGAGGCCGCCTACAAGCGACACTCCGCACGAGATGCCATAGAAGCGCAGCAGACTCCCTTTCTCCACGATTTCGGTGGATTGGATGCCGAGATAACAGACCCACCCGCAGACGATGGCATAACCAACGAGCGCAATGCCCGCCAGGGCGATGACACAGCCTGCCGGTGTTGCTTTCGTCGGACTCTCCATAACGGCTGAACTAGCTCGGGACTGGAGATCTTGCCGTTACAATCCCAGCTCCTTTTTCACGATGCCTACGCCGGCAACCATGCTGGCGAGTTTCTTCTTTGCCGCCCAGCGCGCGGTCTGGCTGAGGCCGCAGTCCGGCGCAAAAACGAGCTTGTCCGCAGGCGCGTGCTTCAAGCAGGCACGCACGGCATCGGCGATCTGCTCTGGCGTCTCGATGTGGTAGCTTTTCACATCGATGATGCCCACGGCGACATCGTAGCGTTCGGCCATCGGTTTGATGACCTCCAGTTCGGCGTATTCGCGGTTTGCCATCTCCACGTGCACCTCATCGCAATGCAGATCGAGGAAGGCGGGGAACAGCGGCGCGTATTTGCGCCAGCCGACGGGGTGGCCTTTGAAATTGCCAAAGCAGAGGTGTGTGCAGATCCGCGTCTTGCCATAGCCGCTGCTCACGGTGCGATTGAAGATGTCCACAAAGCGCTGGGTGTCCTCGCGATAGCCGTAGCAGCTCAT
>NZ_JBIPNG010000392.1:0-6280 GCF_044373815.1 Prosthecobacter sp.
CAGTGGTTGACACGGACACTCAAAGACAGCGGCAAACGTGCCGGGGCCGAGAAAGGCTTTCGCGCGTGAGTGGATGGCACCGGGCACGAGCCTGGACCGACAAAATTGCTTCCCTTGCAGCTTCAATGATGCCTATTCTTCGCCGGACACTCATCCCACTCCATGACTGACACCCCCTCAGACTCCGCCCCGACCTGCAACCAAGAATGGGAAAAGCACGGCTTGTTCTTCGAGTATGGCAGCGCGGCGAATCCACGCATGCCCAAGATCGGCATTGATGTGTTTCCGCCCTCGATGCATCACGTCGCCGAGAGCAAAATCATTCCGCTGGAGCTGTCCCAGAAGCTCGAAACCAGCCACCCTGCCACCGGGCCGAATCTTCTGGCCCATTTCGTCCACATCGCCGCAGGTAAGGAGCTGCCCACTTCCTGCCATGCGAGCAGTCAGGTCTTTTATGTCATTCGCGGCGCGGGTTTCAGCGTGATCGATGGCAAGAAGCTGAGCTGGAAAACGGGCGATTTCTTTGCGCTGCCAGTCACCGGCGAGATCCGGCACAGCGCGAGTGAGGACAGCGCCTTCTATTGGGTGAACGACCAGCCGCTGATGGATTTCCTCGGTGCCAAGCCCACCAGCCCGAGGTTCCGGCCGCTCTATTTCTCCCGTGAGCTACTCACGAGCGAGCTGGAAAAGGTGCGAAAGGAAAACGAGGGCAAGGACAAGAACCGCAACGGCATCCTGCTGGCGAATCCTGACTGCCCGCAGACGAAGACGCTCACGCACACGATGTGGTCGCTCTACAATCTGCTGCCTGCGAAGAGCAAACAGAAGGCCCACCGGCACAACTCCATCGCCCTCGATTTCGCGGTGAAGGCCACGGAAGGCGTTTACACCCTGATCGGCCGCGATCTGGATGCCGATGGCAACATCATTGACCCGGTCCGCGCCAACTGGGTGGCCGGTGGAGCCTTTGTGACGCCCCCCGGCTGGTGGCATTCCCATCACAACGAAAGCGACGAGGACGCCATCGTCCTGCCGGTGCAAGATGCGGGTCTGCACACCTACATGCAGACGCTCGACATCCAGTTTGCGCATGGGTATTGAGCGGGGATTCCGGTGTGTGTTGGTGAGCCGCTGATGCATTTGATCCATCATGACACGAGTGGACTGAATGCCTGGTATGTTGCCTGGGACCCTGCCAGGAGGCGGAGCTGCGGTGGGGAGAAAGGGAAGACGCTGAGGAGAGGATGGAAGAGGGAGGTAGCGGAGACTGGGAGGCTGAGTGTCCTGACTGAGCTGTGCCTGACGCCGTGCCCTTGCCGATCTCGCTCCAGCGGCACAAGCACATTCAAGAAGCTTGCGATGCTTGAATGGTCAGTTTGTTACCATGAAAACGCTCGGCATCCTTAACTTGCGTATGGGTTGCGAAAAAGTTCCACGTTATAGGATCGGCGTCCCTCGCATAGATCGCAATCTCAGCAGTTATAGATTCATGTTCTTGAGGCCAGGGTTGGATCTCATCGGACACAACAGTATCGACCAAAAAATCCACTTCGAGGCCTGGGTGAATTGGTCTCAAGGCGAAGTATTCTTTATCACGCCCCAGGTTCTCAGCCCAGTTCGTTATATTTAGCCCCATATTAAAAGGGGCCTTCACCTTTACAAAAACCTCTGTAGCTGTCGAATTTCCTTTGTTTGTAATGTGAACGTTTCCCCGAACTTGAAGGCGGTTCGTCTTTTTATCATTAGCCACCCATAGCTCCAACCTGGGAACAAGAAGAGGAGAGCACAGAGGGTAAAAAAGGCGTCTTAAAACCGCCGCTTGGCAATTGACGTTACTGTCTTGGCTTCGGATGTAATATTCTCGCTCAGCTTTTTTGGAGCGATGGGGTGCAAACTTGCTAGGTGGAATAAGGCATACTACAAAACCTTCAACAGAATTGGGCTGTTGTATTGCCTCAACAATAACATTCTGAACGGGAGGATCGACAACAGCCAGAGCTGTTTCTTGCAGGCGGTCACGCAGGCGGTTGGCGTCCTTCACTAAAGAAGTTCCAGTTGCGAACTTGTTTTTGGCATTGATTCCCCAGATTAATAGCCCGCCGCCAGAGTTGGAGAATGCCCCCAAGTTTTCACTCCAAATGGAGAGGATGTTTTTTTCATTTTCCTTCTCCACCGGTTTGTGAGACGGGACGCCTGGGTGGTAATGGGCTGTAATCTCCGCTGCACCTTTGAAGTCCATCCATTCATTTTCCTCGGTTTTTAAGGCCGGGTCAGCCAGGCGTTCCAAGAAGTTAAAACTCCCTTCTGGGCAGTTGATTATCTGCTGAAAGAACTCTTTGGCGGCAAATGTGGCTTCCATGTTTTAAGATTACGATTTGATAGGGCGATGCAACAAATCGCCAACTTGTTCCTCATCCGCCATATTCTGGCACCTTATTTTCGCGTCAGCTCAATTACTACCTCGGATCGGGCGAAGGCGAGCGGGAGGCGCCGATGACCCGACTAATGCCATTCGAGCTGTTGCCTGCTTCCCTCAATGCTCGGTCACATGCTTTTCGTGGGCGTATTCCCACGTATCGCAGCGGAATCTTCCAAGTCCTAGCTGCATACTCGAGTGAGTCAGAGTCAGGGTGCCAGCTTATCTCTGTCACCGGTTCTAATTCATCAATAGGGGCAAGCAAAATAATCTTCGACTCTCGCTGGGTAAGTTTACAATCGACCAAAAGGAAGTGTTCTAGAAAAGTATTAGCGACTCTGAAACAAGTCAGGGCATCCTGCACAGTCCACCCATCCATTGCTCGGCAAATCTTCAATCTGGCTGTCACGTCCTTCTCTCCCTGGCGCTCGGTGTCGGTGATGTCAGTCCATACAACCCGTGACCGCTTCGGGTGAACTGTGCAATCTCGAAGCACTTTCAAGTCCGCTGCCTCTTGTGCATATTTAGCTCCCCGATCAATGGCCCGTTTCCCACCGCTTCTGGTGAACAAGTAGAAGTCAAACTTCGACATTGTGGGGAGCTTGTCCAAATCGTTGTAGAACGAAGAGGGCAACTTCAACGACATTAGGCAACAGTTGGCCGCCGCCTCGAGTAGTAGCGTCGAGAAGAGAACAACCGCCTGAGAAATACTGCGCTGTTTGATTGTCTGTGACCAATGTAGCAAGTTTGTGGTGGCCTCGAGCAGTTCTCCAAAGTCCTTATCGTATTCAATTTCGGTCGCCATGGGTTAGACGCGGTTTTTTGGCATCACGTGGAGAACCTAAATCAGGCGCACACGTTCACGAGTGCCATCAGGGTTTTCGAGAATTATTTTACCCTTTGCGGCCTCGTGATCGAGGAGCATGTCGTACACAGCAAGAGCGCGACGTATGACCTCGACCAACGAAGCCGCATCAGTGCGTGTCTGGAGTTCGGATAACTGTTCCTTTACCTTTGGACTGAGGTCGAGGTTTAGGCGGACTTTGGGTTTTTGAAGGTTGTCTTGCAAAGTAAGCGAGGATGCAGGCGACTAAAAAACAGACTGCGAGAGTGACAAAAACGAACCAACGAGAGCCAGCCCAAGCTAAGCCGACAAAGGTTATTCCTAACGTCCAGAATGCCACGATAATCACTCGCGCCCAAGGAGGCGTGTTAGGATCGGTAGCAACTTCATTAATGTCCACCCACTTTCCTTGGAACCGTTTCTCAAGACGGTTTGAATCGGGGATGGAGGAATGCTCGTGAGAATCAGGTGGGGGTATTGGTTGCATAGCGGCCAGTGGATGTCGCCGGTTGGACGACAAAGAACTGGCAGCGGAAGCAACTTCGGCAGCGAGCGATCATGTGGTCGTCGGCGTAATTGCTCCAGCCTGCTCTGACTCCGGCAGAGCGTGATGGAGGTGGGTTGAGTGGTTTTGTTTCATTCAATTTTGGGTATAAGTTTTAAGCATTCCTATAAACAAGCCTATAGTAAAAACACAAGGCACGTATCTCTTCACCGAGTTGGAGTAGTCTCGGGTGAATATGTCGGTGTCTTGGGCCTGTGCCCCCTAGGGGGGCCAATAGTGTGTATTCAGTCCTACAGATGACAGGCAGCAACGAGAACAGACACACCATATGCACACAAATTATGTGCGTGTCAACTTCATCGTTCTTTTTGGGATATGTAGGTCATTGTGTGACAGGTAGGCGGTGCAAGATTGCCGCCCGCACAATCCTTGATTCTCTCACTCTGCGGTCGCGCCGCCTGAGCTTCTGAAGCACCGGCCACCGGCCACAGATTAAGTCACCGACCAAGTTAAGGCCCTGCTGAAGTGTGTGGGAACGCAGCCTGCCAGCGCGCTGGAATGCCTGAGAGCGGGACGCAGAACACAGCGGCCTGCGGCGCAATGGCGGAGCAGACGCTGCTGGTACCCGGCGTCGTGTGGAGGGGCGTTGGGTTTGCTTCCTGGATTGGCTGCCAGCACCCAGGTGAGCACTCGCTAAAGCTTCCTCCTTCGCTCTACGAGCTTCGGAGGACACGCGGCACCCCTGGGCTGAAATACGGAAGGCCGTTGGCCTTCAAGACAAAGAAGTCAGTCTATTATGCAATCCTCAATGGTGGCTGTGCTGGGTGTGCAACTCATGCCGGGAAGAGACTGGCAAACTCCCATGCAGAAGAGAATGACAACCGATGGATGCCCTGAAGGCCGACGGTGGTGGTGAGGCGGCTTTCAGCGACGCCACTGACGGGCCAGTCGGCCTTGTTGAAACGGAAGGTCAGCCGCGTCAGCATTTCGGGCGGAAGGACGGTGTCGAGACTGAACGGGGTGGATCTCTCTGCCAGCAGGACATGATCTGACCCGGTCCAGTTTAAGGCGCGCAGCCAGGGGTGGAGCTCGACCCCGCGGTCGAGGATCTCGAAAGCCCGCCGCCCATGACGCTCCTCGGGAGGATAGAGATCGGGATGCTCAGCGATGAAGTCATCCACCGTCACAATCGCCCTTACCCGTATCTGCGAAAGAATGTGAATGGCACCCTCGCGAACCGAGACGGGATAGACGATTTCTCCCGCCTTCACGCCCGCTTTGATGAAACTTGGCTGGGTGGTGTGAGGGCCGCCAAAGAGGAAGTCGATGCTCCTGCCGATGAGGCCGTGCTTTCTGGCGATCTTGATGCGGTCGCTGTTCCAAAGCACTGTGTAGGCATTGCTCATAACAGATCATACAGGGAGCACGGTGAGGTTCTGGATGCAACTCCGGGGGTTTGAAAGTGTGGAAGGAGGGGCGGGAATGGAATTGGCGCCTATCGGTTTTTGCAGACCCGTGCATTGCCCCTTTGCTTACCTGGGCTTGCACTCAAGCCCGTGTATGGGCGTGCATGTTCATGCCGGTGTCAGATCCACGACTCGGGCTCCGCGGCAGAGGGGGTAGGATTCTAAGAAACCAGCGATGAGAGGCTTCATGATGGCGTTGGAGTCTCCATACACATAGAGGGCGGTTTCGGTGGGGCCCTGCCAATGGGACTCGACAGAGCCATGCCCGGCCAACAATCTGTTGAGCTCCTCGAAAACAAAGTTGATGTCGCAGTCGCGATAGACTTCATCGGGAAGATTGACGCCATCGAGGTAAACACCGAAGCCTTCGCGCAGGCCAAAAGGAATCTCCTGCTCGATCTCATCTGCTGAATCATATTTGAATTTCGAGCCCTTTGGCGCGCCGCGCCGCTCCAGGAAGTGGATGATGGAGGGAATGAGGTTCCCGGATGGCTGGAGGAACATGTGAACATCACACCATGCAATCTCTCCATTCTGCTCCTGCATGGTGCCTCCGCCATCAACCTCGCCAGCGCCCAGTTTTTCCAAGAAGTCTGTCAGGGGTTCTTCGTAAACGTCTGCACGCTGGAGAGGGCCGATTTTGTGATTGAACTCGGCTGTCGCACTGATCTGACAGACGACTGGGGCAGGCTTTGCGGGCTTGGTGAACCAACGTGAGATAGCAGAGAAGAAGCCCATCTATGCGAACTGAACTTTTACTGAGTGAAAGTGGAGGCGAGGGCGGGAATTGAACCCGCGCATCGCCAAGGGTTGTTTGAGGAAATTCAGGGAAGTCTGAAACCATTGATTTACAATGGATTGAGCGATTCGTGTATTTCGTTGGACATGCCCAAATTGCAAACGATGTTCTTACTCTCGTTCTTACTTTATTGAAGTCATGGCATCGGTTTGGAAGCACCCCAACTCCCCTTACTGGACAGCTTGTTTTACAGACAAGGCTGGGCGGCGAAGAAAACGTTCCACAAAGGAAACCAACCAGAGGAAGGCGT
>NZ_JBIPNG010000394.1:0-6268 GCF_044373815.1 Prosthecobacter sp.
AACTGGGGAAATCAGCTTAAAGAATTCATCATGCGCAACTGGCGGGAGAAGATCATCTCCCTGGTGCTGGCCTTTTTGTTCTGGTTCATGATCAAGGCGCAGGATGCCCGCAACATGCCGTCTTACTCGATGCCGCCGCCGGCGAGGATTCCCGTGCCGACTTCTCCGGCACCTTCACAGCTCACGCCGGTGATTCCTGCGCCGGTGCAACTCCCCTCGGAACTGGAGCCCATGCTTTCGCCGCCGAATGCATCGATTCCGCCTGCGCGCGCGCCAGGGACGGCAGCGAGTGGCAGCGCCGGGCTTTGACACTCTGGAAGTCCTGCGCTAGAAGCGCCGTCCTATGTCTGAAAAGCGCCAGTTCTTCGGCACCGACGGCGTCCGTGCCGTGGCCAATCGTCACCCAATGACCCCTGAGTTTGTCATGCGCCTAGCGCAGGCTTCCGCCGTGGTGCTCGGCGGCAAACCGGAGGGCGGTGAACGCCCCAAAGCCGTGCTGGGCCGCGATACGCGTGCTTCTGGCGAAATGCTTGAGTCCGCACTGGCGGCAGGTCTGAATTCTGCGGGGGTGGATGTCATCCTCGTGGGACAGCTGCCCACGCCGGCGGTGGCCATGCTCAGCGCGCAGCTTGGTGCGAACTTTGGCGTGATCGTTTCGGCCTCGCACAATCCTTTCAAGGACAACGGCATCAAATTCGTCCACGGAGACGGCCACAAGCTCAATGACAAGACGGAGGTGGCCATCGAGCGCCTGGTGCTTGGCAACGAGGACACACCGCGTCCGGAAGGCCGGGGCATTGGCCGCATCAGCAAGCTGGCGGACGGCGTGGACCGTTACGTGGCGCATGCGATTGCCTCGATGGGTGGCGTGCGGCTCGACGGCATGCGAGTTGCGCTGGACAACGCGCATGGCGCTTCGTCCTTCACCAGCGCGCTCGCTTTGGAGCAGCTCGGTGCAGACGTGCAGGTGTACCACTCCGAACCGGATGGCTTTAACATCAACGAAGAGTGCGGCTGCACGCACGCGGATGAGATCGAGCGGATCGTGCGCCAGTGCCAGGCGCAGGCCGGCATCGCGCATGATGGTGATGCGGACCGCAGCGCGCTGTGCGATGAGGAAGCTATCGCACTCGATGGTGATGAGCTCATGGCGATCGCCGCAGAATCCATGCTGCGCAAAGGCACGCTGAAGCAGAACACGCTGGCTGTCACGGTGATGAGCAACTACGGGCTGGACGATCTCGTTTCGCGTTTGGGCGGGCGTGTCATCCGGACAGGAGTGGGTGACCGCTATGTGCTCGAAGAAATGCGCGCACGCGGACTGAACTTTGGCGGAGAACAGAGCGGCCACATCATTTTTGGTGACTGGGCCACGACCGGGGACGGTCTGATCGCGGGGCTGCAGGTCCTGCGTATCATGAAGGAAACGGGCGAGCCGCTGAGCGAGCTGCGCAAGTGCCTCAAAAAATTCCCGCAGTGCTCGCGCAATCTGCGTGTGCGAACGAAGCCGCCCATCGAGCAGCTTGTCGAGGCTGACAAGATCATCAAAGAGACGGAAAAGAAGCTTGGTGACTACGGTCGCGTGCTGCTGCGCTACTCGGGTACGGAATCGCTCATCCGCCTGCTGGTGGAAGGACGGGATGTGGAATACCTCGAGGCGCAGGCCGACAAGATTGCTTCTGCAGTTCTCGCCCAGATCGGCTAAAAACGTCCCGGAATGAAAAACCAGTTCGAACCGGCCTTGGCTGTGGGAGCCTGCATCATCATCGGATGTGGTGTGATAGCCATGGCTTTTGGCACGGTTTCAGGACTGATCGGGGCATTCCTTGCCATCGCTTTTGGCGGATGGTTGCTCAAGCAGGCATGGGAGATCTCAAACAAAGAGTAAAGTGAGCCACTACTTCATCACCGGAACCGACACGGACGCAGGCAAGACTTACGTCACCTGTCTGCTGCTGGAGGCTTTAAAACGCGAGGGCAAAACCGTTGCCGGCTTCAAGCCCTTTGTCTGTGGGTCGCGTGATGATGCGATTCATCTGGCCAGTGCCGGGAGCGAGGGGCTGACTGTTGAGGAGGTGAATCCTGTCTGGTTCAAGGTGCCGGCTGCGCCTTACGCCGCGGCTTTGATGGAAAACCGGCGCATTGAACTGAACGAGGTCATCGCCTGCTTTCAGGGACTGGCGCAGCGCCACGAACACGTCCTCGTCGAGGGTGCTGGGGGGTGGGAGGTGCCGCTCAACGAATTTTCGACGATGGCTGACTTTGCGCAACGACTGGCGCTGCCGGTGATCGTGGTGGTGAACAACAAGCTTGGCTGCCTCAACCACACGATTTTGACCGTGCGCAACATTCAGGCCCGTGGCCTTACGTGTGCCGGCATCATTCTGAACTACGTCCATGAAGAGCGCGATGCTGCGAGCATCAGCAACCGGATGGTGCTGGAACATTTTCTGGATGTGCCGGTCCTCGCTGAAATCATGCATGGCGAGACGGAGATCGAGTGGCCGCTGTGAGAGCGGTTTGAGAAAGTGAAACAGTCACGGAGTCGAGGTTGACAACATCCTGCCGAGATTTCCTATTCGCGTGCTCGCTCAGCACATGTTGAGCACTGAACTAATCATCATGAAAACATCGCTTCTTCTTTGTCTGGTCACTCTCATCGCCGCACCTCTGGCCCTCGCGGCTGACAAGGCGGTTGATTATCCCAAAGCAACTCCGCTCGTCACATTCGTGCTGCCTGACACCTGGGTGGTGGATTTGGACGACGAAGGTCTGATGGCCACGCCGACGAAGGACGATGACAGTGTGATCGTGGAACTGTCTGAACTCGAAGCCGGGCTGGACAGTCTTGAGGCTGCCCTGAAAGAGGCCAAGGAGACCGTGTCGGAATTCAAGAACATGAAGTATGACGAGATTGAGAAGGGCCAGAAGGACGGGCTCGGCATCGCCATCCTCAATGCCGAGGGTGAAGATGAACACGGCAAGGCCTTCATCAACCTCGTGCTGCTGGCCAAGCCCGGCGCCAAGAACTGGATCCTGCTGTCCTGCATTTCATCCAAAGAAGGCAGTGAAAAGCAGGGGCCGGCCATCGGTGCCATGATCGGTTCCATCAAGGCCAAGTGAGTTCTGCTGCAACTTTCAATCAACTGAGCAACCCCTTTTTCTGAATACGAAGAAGGGGTTGTTCGTTTAAAGCCGCTCCTTCCATCGGCCATGAAAACCTCTCTCATCTTTTCCCTCATCGCCCTCGTTCTAGCGCCTGCCCTGCGTGCGGATCAAGTCTTCAACTATCCGGCGAAAAAGCCGATCTTCTCCATCGCCTTTCCTGACGCCTGGAAGATCGAGACCGGCGATCAATCTCTTTCAGCTTCATCCGCCGATGAACTGGTGAACATGGAGTTGATGGCTTTAGACGCTGAGGAGGCCGCCAGCGCCCTTGACGATGCCAAGGAGAGCCTCGAAGAGGAGCTCAAGGGCATCAAATGGCTGGGAGAGCCGGAAAAGGGTGAACTCAATGGTTTGAAGGCCACCTTTCTCAACGGCAATGTCACCCTTGAAGGTGTGAAGATGGCGGTGAACTGCGCTGTGTTTGCGCCCAAGGCTGGCGACACCTTTTTCATGCTCTTTAACGTCGTCCCGCTGGAGTCTCTGAAGGAGCATGGTGACGAGATCGAAAAAGTGCTGAAATCCATCAAAGGCAAATGAGCGAAGCGATTTCGCCGACTGCTGCCCAAGAGGGTGTTTCCGTGGTGTGGAAGTTCTGCGGCGTCCTCTTCATTGTGCTCTGGATCATCGCGCACCTCGCGTGGGGGGCGATGGCGTTCATTGCGGATGTGATGGCGAATGACTCGGGCAGGGCGGACCCGAACAAGCACATGATGCTGATCTTTGGCATGATGGGCGGCCAGGTGCTTTGCGGAGTGGCGGGCGTGCCGGCCGGGCTGGCGTTTTTCTGGCGGAGCAGGCGAAAGCTTCTGCTCTGGCTGTTTGCGGTTTTATTTGTGGTCGGTGCGCTGATCCAAGCCGGTGTTTTTTATTCTTTCTTCTCTTCCATGCCATGAACAAGTTTCTCATCCTCCCACTGCTCCTGCTGAGCACCGTCATCTCAGCCGCTGAACCGCAGACGCTGTTTTTTGCGCAGGAAAACGCCAAGGAATACACGCGAATCGCTCTCACCATCGATGGGGATGAGGTCACCGGAACGCAGAACTGGCTGCCGAAACAGCCTGACGGGCATGGGGCCCACGGTACGATCAGCGGCATCATCACCGGCGGGGGCATCATTCAGGTGCTCTACACGTTTACCATTGAAGGCTCCGACCAGTCTGAGGAAGAGGTGCTCAAGCTCGATGGTGACAAGCTCTACATCGGTGAGGGCCAGCTGGTGCAGGACCCCAAGGATGAAACGCGGCTGAATCTGCAGGAACCCAACAAGGTCGCCTTCAAAAAGCCGCTCAGCAAGATCCCAGTCTTTGAGCCGAAGGCCGGGACGCCGGAGCGCAAAGCCATCATGGATGCGATGCGTGCGCCGGTGAGTGCCGAGGTCGGGCGGGAGGTTGTTTTCACCGGCACGGTGCGTGTCAGCGGCTCATGGGCGCGCTTCAACGGTCACGTGGACACAGTCGGAGGCAAGCCGAAGAACGAAGATATCGCTGCGGAGATGGAGCTGGACTTTTTCGCGCTGCTGCAAAAAGACGGCAAGGGTGGCTGGAAGGTGCTGCACCAAGGTTTCGCCGGAGACATCGGCGTGATGGAGGCGGCGAAGGAAAATTATCCGAAGGCACCATGGGTGCTGTTTGAATGATGGCGCGGTGACTGCGAGTCACGCCTGACGGAGGAAGCGCCTCGACACGAACACCACTCCAAGGCCCGCCAAGACGCCGATGGCCATGGAGGGCGGGATATCGCTGGGCCAGTGAGCGCCACAGTAGATGCGTGAATAGCCGACTGCGGCTGCCAGCAGATACATGAGGATGCCGGCGCGGCGGTAGCTGAACGCGATGACCGTGGCGACGGCGAACATGTTGATGGTGTGGCTGGATGGGAAGGATTTCCCAGTTGTGGCGCCGTTTGGTTCGCTCGGTTTGACCACGGGCTGCTGGAACAAGCGCATGAAGGCGGGTGAAGCGGTGCCGAGATCACGAATGGTGATGCCAGGCAGTGCATCGCGGGGGCGAACGCGGCCGATGGATTTTTTCAGGGTGTTGGAGATCACGCCGTCGCCGAGGCCGATGGCGATGCCGAGACAGAGCAGCATGATGCGGGCGCGTTTGCCACCGCGCCATGCGGTGATCAGCACGGCCAGTATGATGAGTGGCAGCCATGCCTCGATGGCGGACAGGGCGGGCATCAACCAGTCGAGCACCGGGTGTGACCAGGCGGTGTTGATTTGATGCAGCAGGCTGAGATCCCAGGCGTTCATTTTGTGGGCACAGGCTTCCACTGTTTCAAATTGTGCCCGAGATAGACACTGAACTCGCGGACCTCTTTCCCCAGCGGGACGCGGATGCTGCCAAGGAATTCGAGTTTTTCGAAGGCGGTGGTGAAGAGGGTGTTTTGCTGCAGGGCGGGAACGGGGCCGGGTTCGAGGATCAGCGCATCGTAACCGATGTGTTCTTCGGGGCCGGGCCAGATTTCATATTGGGACTGCACCGAGTCGCTGGGCTCCCAGCGATAGAGACGCGGATGCGAGGGCATGTAGAAGGCCATTTCTGCGGCGTGGTAGCGATGGCCGAGGGCCATGACGAAGGTGTTCTTCGGCCTTGGCACCTGATCGAGGAACTTCTGAGCCTCGATGCCGGCTTCATTCCAGCCGCGCAGGCTGGCGAGCTTGTTGATGCCTTTCAGCTCGGTGGTGAAGATGATGACGAGCGCGAGATGCACGATGAGGACCAAGGCACCGCCGACCCGCAGGGACCAGCGCTCCCAGCCGGGATGCAACTTGAACGGTGCGGCTCCCCGCAGCCATGCGGCCGCGAGAACGAACGCAGGGACAAAGAAGGCGGCCGGCCAGTTTGGATTGATGCGCTGACGCAATGCCAGCACCGCAAAGCATGCCAGCGCCGGAGCGGAGGCCAGCATGAGGAACAGCAGCGGGCGCGATAGATTTTTGCGCTGCTTCACAGCTGCGATCATGGCCACAACCAGCGCGACAAATGTCACCGGGGTGTAGATGAGCGCTTGCAGGCCGACGTTTTCCAAGGTGCGGCTCAGCCAGCGGCCGAAGCTGAGGTTGGAGGTGTCGAAGTGATGCTTGGTGTGCTCCAGG
>NZ_JBIPNG010000395.1:0-6250 GCF_044373815.1 Prosthecobacter sp.
ACCCGAATGGGACGAACAGTCCCCCCCACCACCACCCCGCCAGCTCCCAACGGTGCCCGCCACCACATGGGCGAAGCAGGTCCACCAGATCGTCATCCGACGATGGCAGCCTGAACCGCTGATCGAACCGGTCGTGGACCACGACCTTCCCCACCTGAGCGCCATTGAGCGCTCGGCCGAGGTCCTCAGCTTCACCTGCCGCCGGTTTGAATACTGGATCTCACCGCAGGGCATCCTGCGGGAGTGGTTCAAGTTCAACCTGCGTCTTGCTCTCGGACTTGCGGTGCCCGCCGTACTGGTGGCACCGCTGGTCACTCTGGCCTTGCAGCAGTTCAATGTCTGGATCGACCTCATCACGCGGACCACCTCCAACATGGTGCTCGTCCCGCTTTCGGCCATGCTGGTCATCGGCCTCATCTGCGGACTCATCTCCATCGGGAAATCGATCCTCACGATGCGCATGCGCCAGCAGCAACAACGCCGCGATCCGTACAACTACTGACGCGGCACAGACCCACCCACACAAACCCAAGAGCCGGATGATCACAAGGTCGTCCGGCTCTTTTCATTTCAAGAAAGGACACTCATCTCATGGAAAACATCACCCTGTACTTTCGCTCAGGCCCCTCCGACAAAGTGTATCAGGCCAGCATCCTCCCCAGAGATACCGGGTATCTCGTACACTTCGCCTATGGCCGGCGCGGCTCCACTCTCAGCACCGGCAGCAAAACACCAGAGCCGGTGGAATACCCCATTGCCAAAGACATCTACGACCGGCTCGTCCGCGAGAAGCTGTCAAAGGGCTATATGCCCGGAACCGACGCGGCCATCACCACACCACCGGATTCCCCCGGCCAGCATAGCGGTATCCAGTGCCAACTCCTCAATCCCATCAACGAACAGCAGCTCGATCAGTTCCTGTTCAATCCCGACTACTGGATGCAGGAGAAGCTTGACGGCCGCCGCATGCTCATCCGAAAGGACGGTGACCAGATCACCGGCATCAACCGCCTGGGATTCCCCACCGCCGTCCCTGACGGGATCGCAAGCAACGCGGCGAAATACCCGCGCAGCTTCCTGCTCGACGGTGAAGCGGTCGGAGACACCTTCCATGCCTTCGATCTGCTCACCATCGGACCGGAGGACATGCGTCCTCTGGCGTTCTCGGTACGCTATCTGCGAATGCGCGACATGCTCAACGCCTTCGATCATCCCAATATCCGGGAGGTGCGGGTGTTCTTCACTCCTCAAACGGCAGGCTGGTTCCAGCAGTACAAAAACGAAGGAAAAGAAGGCGTTGTGTTCAAACACAAAGACGCGCCGTACACTCCCGGTCGCCCCAATAGCGGCGGCAGCCAGCTCAAGTACAAGTTCCACGAGACCGCCTCCTTCATCGTCACCAAGGTGAACGATAAACGGAGCGTTTCATTGATCCTGTTCGAGGGCGACAAAGTACGCCCCGCCGGCAACGTCACCATTCCACCCAATCACGATGTTCCTGTACCGGGAACCGTGGTCGAGTGCCGCTATCTGTACGCATTCAAGGAATCCGGCAGCATCTACCAGCCGGTTTACCTGGGTGCTCGTGCGGACATTCGTGCGGCTGAATGCATCACGGCCCAGCTCAAGTACAAAGCGGAGGTCACGCAGGTAGCCGCCTAGCCAACCCAACCACGCTCGAAGCCCATGCGCCGTACATCGGGGCATGGGCTTTTTGCGTACAACCCACCACCAAAACAATGAACCCTATCACACTCCCAATAGCGGAACTGAAACCCGCTCTGGCAGGGCTTGGCAAAGTGATCAATCCACGAGCCACTCTGCCTGTCCTGAATCACGTCAAAGTTGAACGCACTGCTGAAGGTTGGATCGCCCTCACAGGCACCGACCTGGACCGCTTCGTCACCATGCGTCTCGAACATCCCGCCGAAGGGACGCCCATGGCTGTGCTCATCCCGTATGTCCAGCTTGTACAAGTCACCAAGAACTGTGGGAAAGACGAGCGGATCCACATCGAACCTGGCTGCATCAAGTTCGCCCTGGCTGACAACCTCGGTGAACAAAAGGTGAAGCATATCCCGGTTGAGGAGTTTCCCGTCACTCCCCGCATTAAAACGGAGGCCATCGCACTGCCACCAGAGCTTCGCCGGTCCATCCACGAAGCCATGGAATGCGCCAGCGTTGACGCCACTCGTTACGTGCTCAACGGCACCTTCATCGACACCAGCAATCCCAAGGCCAACTACATTGTGGGCACGGATGGCAAGCACCTCTACAGCGCGAATTCGTTCACGCTGCCGCTCAAGAACTCCGTCATTATCCCGAATCACAAGTTCCTGGGGTGGAAGGAGTTCAACGCAGATGGGGAGTGGCAGATGAAGGTCGATGACAAAGCGGTGCAGCTCTCCAGCAGGCGTTGGAGATTCGTCAGCAAGCAGATCGACGGGAACTATCCCAACTGGCGACAAACCATCCCCACCCCCGACGACGCCAAGACCCACATCACGCTCGACCCGGCAAAACTGGAAACGCTCATCAAGCTGATCCAGCGCATGCCATGTCACGATGCGGAGAAGTTCCAGACCATTGGCCTTGAATGCAAAGAGGGGCAATTGCTGCTCCTCGGCAAAGACAACGGCAACGAGCCTTGGACACGAGTCCCTGTGCTTGATGCCCAAGCTCAGGGTCCGGAAGCACTGATCTTCCTGAGCCGACGCTTCTTCATCAAGGCTCTCGATTACGGTCTCAACACCATCAGCATCATTGATCAAATCGCCCCTCTGCGTTTTCACAACAAAGGCAGGCAGATGATCGTGATGCCACTGCGACCTGATGGAGCCAACACCCAGCCCCCGGCAACCCAACAATCCGCTCCGGTGAACATGCAGCCATCACGGCCTGTTCTCTCGCCAGCACCACCACCCAAACCCATTATTACGAACCCCACCTCCGAAGAACCGCCGCCCAATGGCACGCCATCGCCGCTCGAAGAAGCCCTCAACCTGACCCTGCAAATCCGGGACAAGTACACCGAGGGGTTCAACCTCCTGCGCGACCTCTCGACCAAATTGAAGGCCGTCCACCGCGACCACAAGAACAGCAGCCGCGAGTTCAACTCCGTGCGCTCCACCCTGCGCAGCCTGCAGGGCCTCAAGCTGTAAGCCAAACCATATGCCTACATTCACCCGGGGCCGGATGCGCATGCTGCGTGTCCGGCCCCTTTTCATTCCAGAAAGGAACACATCATCATGATTGCCAATCTCGATCCCCAATCGCAACTCATCCAGCGTCGCAGCCCGAACCTCGTGCTGCACTGTGGCGCCTCACATGTCGAACTCGACGAAGTAAGCGCTGTCGCCACGCCGCGCCATACGCAGAGCTGGTGTCCCATCCCACATGCGGAACTCATCAGCACCGTCCAGCGCACGCTGGCCACCACCAACTTGCGCATCGGCGCGCAGGCTCATTCGTTGTCCCACGAGGGACAGCGCTACTTCGGTCTAATGGAGGTTCATGCCCAGAAATCCAGCGACGACTATTGCTGGGTGCTCGGGCTGCGAAACAGCCATGACAAGACGTTCCCCGCCGGCATCGTCGCCGGGGCCAGCGTATTCGTTTGTGACAACTTATCGTTTTCTGGCGAGATCAAATTCGCGCGCAAACACACCCGGTTCATTGTGCGCGATCTTCCGCAGTTGGTCAGTCGTTCCGTCGGTCTTCTGCTCGCCAAATGGCATGATCAGGACAAACGCATCGCAGCCTACAAAGAGGCGGAGATTACCGACATCGAGGCCCATGACCTCGTCATCCGCGCCACGGATGTCGGCGTGTGCAGCAACCGTCTAATCCCGCCCGTTCTTCATGAGTGGCGCGAGCCTCGGCATGATGCGTTTGAAGGGCGGAACGTGTGGAGCTTGTTCAACGCGTTCACCGAATCCTTGAAGGAAGGCAATCTCGCCGAACTTCCGAAACGCACCGAAGCGCTGCACGGTCTGCTCGACACACACGTGGGACTCCTATCATGAGTGCTCCCACTCGCATCGAACGCGAGCATTACCAAAATCTCATTGGCCGCCAGATCCTCGCGATCTACTGGGATGAAATGGAGGGCAAGGCTCTTCCCATTCTCGTCCTGAGCGGTCGCGATCTCGACGGTCATGCTGCTACCGCCGCCGTGCTTGCCGACCCCGAAGGCAACGCCCCCGGTCACCTGGATCACCACCTGTGATCCGCAACCACTCGGTCCAGTCTGCGACTCTCGGGTGGGACCGCTCATCCTGAATCCGCATCCCTTCATCCCGGCGTTGATCGCAATGCCGGGATGAAGTTGGTGGAAGCGCACGTCGTCGGTGCATTTTTTTAGCTATGCCAGCAAGGCAATATATTAACAGTTGCATCAACACGACTCATGCGGGGAGTGAGGCTGCGGATCCGGCGAAGTGGCGGGTGACGCAGGAGATGATGGAGCGGGAGATAAGGAATGTGAGGGAGAAGGGGAAGAACCGGGGGATGATTGGTTTTCAACCGCCTTTCTGCTAGGAAATTACTTTTGTGTGGGCCGGGTCGAGTTGGCCCTGGATGTAGTGCGGGGACGGGGTGTGAGGGGGGCTGGCCACGATTCTCCAGGCGGGAACTCTCGCAGAACAGCTCAACCAGTGGGATCTGGCGCAAATTTTTTACCAGGCCATCGCCAGCAAGCACACGTGCACCCAGTCGGCCATGCTGGCCAAGTCTATCAAATGGCCGAATATCAGCATGACGGCATCACAATGCTCAAAACTCGCACCCGGCTGCTGGCCTTGCAGCCAGAAAGCCCCGTGCATCTGACTCTAAAATTATACCTTCAGTTGCTGCTGGGTATTGATCTTGAGATGGCCCATCAGGAATTGTTTGGCGTTTCCATGCCCGACGATGCTACGCGAAGTGACCGTTTTCATTTTTTGAGCGCCCTCGCCGCTTACCGCCAGGGTCAGCTTGACCTGGTTCGCACCTCTGTTCCCGGTGGCGTCAAACCGACAGCTCTCAACGCAGGTGAACGCGCCGTGTATGCCGCCCTCTTGAAACAGAACGGGGGCGATGCCGGCACCGCCATCCGCCTCGTCGAATGCATCCCACCAATCGTGCTGCTGCCGGAGGAAAAAGTCTTCTTGAGCAGGGCCTTGTGATCGCGGATTTCTGTCAGGCTCGTGCCACGCGCCTACGGCGGCGGCCGTTGAAGGCGGCACCGCCAAAAAGCAGCAGCAGGGCACGAGAGGGTTCTGGCGCAGCAGCCGTGAAGGCTTCGATATTGTCCATCCCGTGTTCTGCGCTGGTGTAACTAGTGGCACCGGTGATGTTCATGGTTGCAGTGGTGAAGGCAGTATCAGAGACAAAGCCGCGGAAGCCGGTGACATCGCTTGCAGGCAACGTGTAGCTGGTGGTCGAAACCCCATTTAGGGCGACAGTCACCACATTGCCGACGTCGTAAGAATACGGATTGAGATCGAAACCAAAGGCATAGATCGCATTGTCAAAGGTGAAGGTGGCGAAATCGGAGATGTAGTCGTCGGAGGTGTAAACGTACTCCATAAGATTAGAGTCGAAGTAGTGGGGTCTGTCCGCATCCAGAAAGAAATGGAAATACCCGCTGCCGTCGATCGCAGTCACGGGGTTGCTATTGGGGAAAAAGGCGAGATCATTGCCAGTAATGGCGTAGGAGCCGCGATCGAGAATCCTGGAGTTGTAGGTTCCGGTGTTGAGATTGTCCACGATGTCTCCAACGCCGCCGCCAGCGGCGGCGCGCCAGGCGCTGCGGTCAGAATACATCACCACAGCGGCGGGTATATAGGGCACAGCGGTGAAGAAGAGCAGCAGGGAAAGGAGGGTGTTTTTCATGGTTAGGATAAGTCAGAGATGCTAATAAAGCGGGACTCGGTTTGGTTTACTTGAGCGCCACGATGACCTCTATCAGCGCTCCCAGCGGCAGTCCGGCCACCGCCACGGTTTCTGCTAGGAAATTGCTTTTGAGGGTGCAGGGTCGAGTTGGCCCTGAAGGTGGAGCGGGGACGTGGGGCGGAGGAATGGCTGCTAGGAAATTGCTTTTGAAGGGGCCGGGTCGAGTTGGCCCTGGATGTGGTGCGGAGGCGGGGTGTTAGGGTGTCTGACTTCGGGCTGCGGGCTAATTTTCATCGTGCTGGTTGAGGTTTGTTCGCTATCAGGGTGCACGTTGAGATGCATTGACAAAGGCCAAACAGAGCACCTTCAGGGCCAG
>NZ_JBIPNG010000396.1:0-6246 GCF_044373815.1 Prosthecobacter sp.
CTTCCAGTCCGCAGCAGGTCGCCTACACACAGCGAGTGTGGCCACAGGTAAAACATCGGAAGCACGAGCGCTGTGGGACGAGACGGTGAAAAGCGATAGGGAGGCTATGGAGCCGCGTGTGTCTGCGGAGTGCTGCGGACTGGAAGTCCGCGCGCCAGGACGCTTTGGCCTGCGGCGCTCCATTCCAAGATGAGCGCATTAAGCCAGGTGCGAGAGCAAGTGGCGGTCAGACATCGTGCCGAGTCCTGATCGCGCCAGTTCTCTACTTTTGCTTCTTCCCGTCCTTAGGTGCGTCCAAGGCGGACACCAGCACCGCCGTGTCCGGTTTCTTCCCGGAGTAAAACGAGAGGTAATGCGTGTCACCGATCACCGTGGCGTTCACGTTGCCGGCGTCGATGGTGCTGCCGCTGCCCACGGCCACCGCTTCGCCCTCGGGCCACTGGAGCGGATTCGCGATGACGCTCTTCGGATCCACGACGCGACGCCACAGGATGCCGGCGCGCCCGCGCTGAAAGTGGTAGTTGCTCAGCAGCCCGGTTTTGGCATCGAGGATCAGGCTCGGCGTGGAGATGAGCACATCGGTGATGTTGGTCTGCGCACGCGTCCAGGTCTTGCCGTGATCGGTGGAGAGCATCTGGAACTGAGAGCGCGCCGTGGTGGAATCTCCCGCCTCCGTGCGGCCAATGGCGAAGATCTTGCCATCGCCGAGGTAAACGGCGGAGGGCTCGGTGGGCCACTGATCTTTGGTCAGGCCGGACTCGATGGGTGTTTGCGTCCAGGTCTTGCCATCGTCCTTGCTCGTCAGCATGCCCCAGGAGTGAGTCGGGCCTGCATCGCCGTAATCCCCCGCGAACCACAGCGCCATGAGGCCCACCGTGGGAATGGCAAACACATCCGTGATCTGCACCGGGCGCACCGCCAGCTCCGGCGTGGTCACCAGCGTGAACTTCACGCCATCCGTCGTGCGATACAGGTCCTGGTGCCACTGCCCGCCGACCCTGCGCACCCAGAGCAGCATCGCCCCGGTGGAATCCAGGCCTTTGCCCACGGGCACATCGCCGTAGCCGGGGGAGTTGGCCACCAGGGTCTCAGCCGTCCACGTTTTGCCGCCGTCCGTGGAGGTGCGCGCATAGGTGGCGCGGGAGTCTTCGCCAATGGTGTGCCCGGAGCCCCGGCTGTACACGCAGACCAGCTTGTCGCCGATGGCCTGCAGCATCGGCCAGGAATTGTAGCCCTGCGCTTCCTGCACCAGGTGGGCCTCTGGGGGTGCGCTCAGCGGCGTCACCTTGACCACCGCCAGTCCGGTGGGGCTGGTGAAGGTGTCGGCGGGATCCGCAGGCTCGCGCTGAATGCGTATCGTCAGCGGTGCCTCCGGTACCACCTGGTAGTAGGACTCCAAAACAATCGTGCGGGAGTGCAGCGGTCCGGCAGGCAGCGCGGTGCGAATGGGGTCGCCCTGAAGATGCCGCTCGGTGAAGGGCGCCCCCTCCACCATCTGGGAAAGGTGCACGCGGTAAACATCCTCCAAGGCGGGGCTCGTCGCCGCGTCCGTGGTGGTCACGGTGATCTCCACCCGCACGCCGCCGCAGTCTTTGGGCAGACCCGTGACAACGCCGCTGACCGACTGCCCATCCGTGCCGCCTGACAACGACCACACCGGGATGTGCGTGGAGGCGCTGGACATCATCACCAGCGAAGGCTTGCCCGTGGCGATGGACAACTGATTCGCACTCAGGAAAAGCGGGGCGTATTCCGCCGCGAAGCCGGTGACGGTGGAGGCGAGCAGGGCCAGAAAAGAGATGCGCAGGGGCAGGGGGTGTTTTCGCATGGTCTCAGGCTTGCGCAGTCAGCGCCGAGGTCAAGGAGCCATGCACCCATGGCGCTCAGTTCAGTCCCCATTTCACAGCCCCTGCAAAGCCTGCCGGCTTCCACTGAAGAACCCGCCCAAGGAGCGCGGACCTCCGAGTCCGCAGCAGGTCGCTATCACACCGCAGGGGTGGCTGCACATGGCGCGTGGAAAGCACGAGGACTTCGGGACGAAAGAGTGATGGCGGCAGGGAGGCAGTGGAGTCACGTGTAGATTCGGAGTGCTGCGGACTCGGAGGTCCGCGCTCCGAGGACGCTTTTGAAACCTTCGAACTTGAAACGCCGCTTCATGCTTTACATCCCCCCATCTCTGATCATTGATCCCCGCTCGTTTTTTCCGACCTCCGCTAATGACCACCAAGCTCGATCCCAAATTCCTCGCCCTTCTTGCTGACACCGCGCAGAAACTTCAGGCGCTCGAAATCCAGCCCCGCGTGCTCGATGACGCCGCCACGGCGCTGACCGCCACCGCGGCGGAGCTCAGCCAGCAGATGATCGATTTCACCACCGCGCTCACCGCCGCCATGGAGTCGAAGGTCGCCGCCGACATCGCGGAACGCGAAGCCGCCAAGGCGCAGGCGCTGGCCGAGAAAGAAGCCGCACGTCTGGCAGCCATCGAGGCCAAGGAAGCCGCACGCATTGCCAAGGAAGAGGCTGCCGCTGCCGCCAAGGCGCAGGCCCTGCTGGAGCTCGAAGCCATGCGCGCCGCCGCCGCTGCCGTGAAGGCCAAGGAACTCGCCGACAAGGAAGCCGCCAAAGCCCGTGCGCTGGCCGAGAAGGAGGAGGCGCGTCTCGCCAAGGAACGCGAGGCCGCCGAGAAGATTGCCGCCAAGGAGCGCGCCCAGGCCGAGAAGCTGGCCGCCATGCTCGCCGCCGCAGAAGCCAAGGCGAAGGAACTGGCTGAAAAGGAGGCCGCACGCGTGGCCGCTGCTGAGGCCAAGGAAGCCGAGCGTCTGGCCAAAGAACAGGCCGCCCAGGAGAAAGCCGAGGCCAAGGCCCGTGAACTGGCCGAGCGCGAAGCCGCCAAGGAAGCCGCACGCCTTGCCAAGGAGCAGGCCGAAGCCGAAAAAGCCGCCGCCAAGGAGGCCGCCCGCTTAGCCAAAGAGCAGGAAGCCGCCGAGAAAGCCGCTGCCAAGGAAAAGGCCGAGGCCGAGAAGCTGGCCGCCATGCTCGCCGCTGCTGATGCCAAAGAAGCTGCACGACTAGCCAAGGAGCAGGCCGAAGCTGAAAAAGCCGCCGCCAAGGAAGCCGCCCGTCTGGCCAAGGAACAAGCCGAGGCCGAGAAGGCCGCTGCGAAAGCTCAGGCCGAGGCCGAGAAAGAAGCCGCCAAGGAAGCCGCACGCCTCGCCAAGGAGCAGGCCGAAGCTGAGAAAGCCGCCATCAAAGCCCAGGCCGAGGCCGAAAAAGAAGCCCTCCGCGCCGCCGCCGCCGAGCTGAAAGCCAAGCAGCTCGCCGAGAAGGAAGCCATCCGCCTCGAAAAAGAACAACGCGCCGCCGAAGCCGCCGCCGCCAAAGCCGCCCAGGAAGCCGAGCGCGCCAAGTTCAATCAAGCCGACGAAGAAGCCAAAGCCCGTCGCGCCGAAGCCCGCGCCAAAACCCTCGCCGAATACGAAGCCAAACAAAAAGCCCGCCAAGCCGCTGCCCTCGCACAGCTCGCTGCCGATAAAGCGGCGCTGCAGGCCGAGAAGCAGAAGGCTGCGGGGGTGTGATGAGATTCAGACAAGGCGTATCGCCCTTGAAGCTTCAAGGGAGGGTGGCCAAGCAAGGCCTATTTGGAGTGCGGCTGCGCAACCCTGAAAGGGTGAAGCTGCCGCTTTCGAACGTCCCGTGGACCACGCGGGCCGGCCGGCCTGCGGAAAACCACCAACTCCCGCCTCCGACTGGCCTATGGCACGCGAGAGCTGACCAGCCCGTCGAAAGCGGTAGCTCCGTTCGTTCCTCACTTCGCAACCGCAGTCCACACTGTTTTCTTCATTTCACGTCTTTGCCATCCGGCCCGATGATCCGGCACTCCTTTGGCAGTGTTTTCCGCAGCGCCGCCACAGCAGATGGCTCCAGCCCGGTGCAGCCGCGCAAATCGAGCGTTTTGAGACCCTGCAAGGCGCGGAGGTCCGGTAGGCGCTCCAACCCGGTGCAACCATCAAGGTCGAGATGTTCTAACCTAGCCAGTCCGGAGAGGCCATGGAGGGCTTTCGCACCATTCAGGCCGGTGCACCCCATCAAATAGAGCTTTTTGAGGTGCTGCAAGGCGTGCAGGTCCGGCAGGCACTTCAGCCCGCTACAGCCATCAAGGTAGAGTTTTTCCAATCGTTCCAGTCCTCTTAGTGGGAGGAGATCCTGGCTGGTAAGGTGGGGGCATGCGTAAAGGTAAAGTGTGGGGGCTGGGCGAGGGATGGGCTGTTCTTGTGCTTGGGGATAGACCTCGATAAGTGCCTTAAGCACCTCGGCATGGTCCGTAGCTGGTCCCAGCAACAGCGGGGTGATGCGCCAGCTCGTGCTTTCTGACATCTCCCAGGGCGCATGCGGCCAAGCGAGGTAAGCAGACCAAAGAATCCGCCACCAAGACTGGCGGGTAGACATGGGCAGGGGAATCTCCGGATCCTGGGCGATATTGATAGCGAACTGAACGGCATCCAGCGGCAGCAAGGGCGTGGGATTTTGATCATCCTTTGAAACGACGTGTGGCTGGTTGCTGTGCAAGGCGGGAAAGAGCCAGCGCAGAAGGGTGGGGGTATCGGCCTTGCGGGATTCAAGCAGGAAGATAAGCGGCTCGTGCCAGGCAGGTAGGGCGGGCAAATCCCGAAAGGACTCGCGGGTGTGCTGGATGGGGCCGTGTGGTGGAAAGAGTCTTTCCAAATCGTCTTTGGAAAGCTCGATCTCATCCAGTTGTGCTTCGGACCGCCGTGCAAGCTGGCGTTGGCGACGGTCGAACTCCATGCCCAGCCATTCGGCTGCAAAGAACTCCAGGAATGAAAGGTGAGTGAAGCCGTAGAGAGTGTTCCCTTCCTCATCACTGCTGCGCGGGATGAGCAATCCGGAGCGTGAAGCGATGTGGTGCAGCAGTTCATCAAGCTCCTCGGCAGTGGTATGCGTGCTGACCAGTCGGCCCTCCTCCCGCATGCGCTGGATGGCGGGGATTAGGAGCTGCTCTAACTCCGGGCGGGAGATGAGGATGTTGCCCTCATTCTCCGCATTCGGCAGCTTTCTGAATTCTCTGCTCCTCGCACTATATTCTCCGCTCACGCGGGACTCCTGCATGTGAGCACCTAGGAGGGCCAGCAGGAATCGGCGTTGGGCAGTGTCGAAGGGGCAGGTGTTTCCCAGCACAGGGCGCAGTCGATACGCGGCATCTATGCCGCCGAGGTATGCTTGGACGATGGCGTCGTAAAGCGCGGCACGACCATCCGGCAGGGGCTTGCCACTGCGCTTGAGGATATTCATCATGCACAGCAGGTTCGGCACACGTGAGATGATGCGCACGCCATCATGATGATGCGCGCGCACCTCCCGCATCAACTCGCGAGAGTAATCCGTGCTGTGCCGGTGCTGGAACCAACGCTGGGTAAAGAGGTCCTGCCGCTTGTCATCGAAAGGCGCGAGGTGAAGGCGCTGAGCGATGTATTTAGTCGACAAGATTGAAGTAAGACGTTGGAAGTCTTCGAGACTTACACCCGGCCAGCGTTCATAAATTCTTCCTGTATTTGTTTCATGCGGAACTTCGGAGTCTTCAAAAGTTGTTTCAAGAGATCCTTCCTTTGCATTAGCAATGATGTAACCACTCCAATATTCTTGCTGCTTTAACTTTTCTTGAATGATCCATTTGGATTGTTCTAGCATCTTTTCTTCTTGAGACTTATTCGAGGGAATGGATGGTGCCGTAAAATGCGGGAGTTCATCCACCGGCGCATCGTCATATCCAATTTCTCGCGAAGTAATCAGCCAGCGGGTATTTTTATTCGCGGCACGAATGCCGTCCTGAATGCAATTCACGATTTGACGGCGCTTGGCGAGATCACCGATTTCGTCGAGACCGTCAATGAGAAAGAAAATTTCAGCGTCGGTGTGGAGATGGTGGCGGAATTCGTCGCGGTGGTCTTTGAAGCTGTCGCAAAGCGGTGGGGCGGCTTCGTCGCGCTGGTAGCGCTCGATGAGTAAGTTGAGGAGACCGTCCCAGCTCCAGCTTGCCACCTGATCCTGCGGCAGCAGGGGCACAATATCCCGCAGGATGAGCGGCACGGGCAGCAGGCCGGTGAGCGCCGCTGCACCACTGAAGCCGCGCCCGCTGGCGAGGTGGGCGATGAGGGACTGGATGAGGGTGCTCTTGCCCATGCCCGGATCGGCCAGCAGCACGGTGCGGCGGTAGTCATCCTGCGCGAGCAG
>NZ_JBIPNG010000419.1:0-5906 GCF_044373815.1 Prosthecobacter sp.
CGCGAAGCATTGAACGAATTCACCACCAGAACTCCCAGTGGCGCGAACAGAAACAGGATCACGCCAATCGTGATCACCGCAGGCAGCGAGGAGCGCTTCATTCCGCCTCCTTTCTGCCAAACTGCTGCCACAGCACGATCACGACCATGGGTACCAGTACCGCAAGCATCAGCCCGCCCGCCAAGGCGCTGGCATGCGGCAGATTGCGGTCTGAAAACACACGCTGGGCGATCTTGCTACCGAGCATTTCATCCGAGGTGCCACCCACCATCTGCGGGATGACGTACTGCCCCAGACAGCAGACAAAGACCATGACCGCTGCAGAAATGATGCCTCGGCGCACACCGGGAACGAATACCTTGGAAAACGCACGCCACGGCCCGGCTCCGAGATCCCTCGCAGCATCCAGCAGGCCAAAGTCAAACTTCTCCGCCGCAGCGTAGAGAGGCAGGATCGCGAACGGCAGCTGCGTGTAAACAAGCACCAGCAGCACCGTGCCCACATGGTTCAGCAGCACGGCATTCTCTGGAATGAGATGCAGCCCGATCAGCAGCTTCGTCAGCGGCCCTTCGGGATGCAGCAGGGATTTCCACGCAAAGATGCGGATCAGGAAATTCGAGAGAAACGGGATGACCACGAGCAGCAGCAGCACCTGCCGCATGCGCTGCCCGGCACGCGCCATCTGAAAGGCCACCGGCAGCGCCAGCGCCAGACAGACCATGGTGGTCGCTCCGCTGAGCCAGAGAGTTCGCCACAGGATGGGCAGGTAGGCAGGATCCTGCACTTCTCGCAGTGTGGCCAGCGTCCAGCCCGGCCCGACTCCTCCCTGCAAATCAGCCGGACGAAAGGCGGTGATGATAACCAGGATGGCCGGGATCACAAAAAACACGGCAAGCCATGTGAGAGAGGGCAATGAAAGCAGCCACTGCCTGTCGGGCCGGGATTCAGTGCTCATGCCGCCGCCTCCAGCCGTACGACGCGGCCTTCATCCGGGTGAAAACTCATCCACACTTCCGCACCGCGTGCGGGATCAATCTCTCCGCCGCTGAAGCGGCTGCGCTGCAGCTGGGCCAGGATGCTGTGTTCACCCGCACGAATGCGGTAACGCGTGTGTGAGCCGAAATAGACCATGTCCTCCACCACTCCACGGAAGGCATTCACCCTCTCGCCACTCGACGGGCGGGTGAGTGTGAGGCTTATTTTTTCCGGCCTCACCATGAGACGCAGCGTTTGGTTCGCCGAGACCGCGCCATTGCTCAGCACCAGCGGACTGCCCAGCCCGTCCACCAGCACGCGCACGTAGCCTTCGTGCTGCACTTCGACCACGACCCCCGAGAAGAAATTGGCATCCCCAATGAAGGAGGCCACAAAGCTGCTGCGCGGTGTTTCATACAGATTCTCCGGCGAGTCCACCTGCTCCACCTTGCCCGCATTCATCACGGCGATGCGATCGCTCAGGCTCATCGACTCGCCCTGATCATGGGTGACGTAGATGAAGGTGGTGCCGACCTGCTCGTGGATCGTGTTCAGCTCCATGAGCATGTGCTGGCGGAGTTTGAGATCCAGCGCCGCCAGCGGCTCGTCGAGCAGCAGCACCTGGGGGCGGTTCACCAAAGCTCGCGCGATGGCCACTCGCTGCCGCTGCCCCCCACTGAGCTGGGCGGGGCGCTTGCGTGCGTGCTCGCTGAGTCGCACGAGTTCGAGCATGCGCTCCACTCCACTGCGAATTTCCTCACGCGGACGGCGGCTCATGCGCAGCCCGAAGGCGATGTTTTCCCACACGCTTAGATGCGGAAAGAGCGCGTAGTTTTGAAAAACCGTGTTCACCGGGCGCTGTTCGGGAGGCAGCGAGGTGATGTCCCGGCCCCCCACCAAAATTCTCCCACGGTCGGGCTGCTCAAACCCCGCGATCATCCGCAGCAGGGTAGTTTTGCCGCAGCCGCTGGGCCCGAGAAGGGAAAACGATTCCCCCTGCGCCACGGTCAACGCCACATCATCCACGGCACGCTGGGCGCCGAAGGTTTTGGAAACGTGATCAATAACGAGAAAATCTTCCATGCAGGGATGGGCAGGTACATTAGCGTGCAAATAATGGATGTGGCAAGAAGCTTGCGGGATTAGCTGGAACGGGCCAGCTTTACCGGATGTCCTCCCGTTTTGAAATTCTGCGTCCTCTGGAAGAGGACACCGCCAGCAAGCTATTGCTCGTACGCGACAACAAACGCGGAGATGAATTGCGGCTCAGGCGCTTCAAAACCAACAAACCAGAAGAAATTGAGGGCCTGCAGGAATTGTTCCGCCAGCTTGCCCCCCTGCAAAACCCGCACCTCGACAGGCTGATCGATTTCGGTTCCGACAAAGACGGCTTTTACACCATTGTGGCAGGGGTGCTGCCGGGAGAAACGTTGACCGAAGTGCTCGAACGCGGACCGCTCACCGAAAAGGAGTTTGAAACCGTGGCGCGGCAGCTCCTGGAGGCAGTTTCAGCCCTTCATGAAGACGCCATCGTCCACGGCAGCCTGCGGCCGGATTATGTACGCATCTCCGGCAAATCCGCCGCTGACTGGCAGGTGACACTGCACGGCTTTGGCCAGGGCTTCGCGGCTCGGAATGACAGCAATGAGGAACAAATCCGCGCCTACCGCTGCACCGCCCCCGAACAATGGCAGGACGGCACCACCCGCCGCCGCACCGACGTCTACGCCCTTGGCTGCATCCTATATGAAGCGCTCACCGCAAGACCTCCCTTTGACGGTCGCGCACTGAAGGAACTGCGGCTGAAGCACCTCGGCCATGATCTGCCCCCCCTGCAAAAACTCGCCTCACATGTCCCAAGCTGGATGTGCGCTTGGGTCATGCACCTCATCGCGGCAGACCCTGAGCAACGTCCGCGCAAGGCGGGTGCGGCCAAGGAATTGTTCGAGCGCCGTGAAGCGCCCAACCTGCCGGAACTGCCATCGACACGAGCCGAACTCGCCGAGAGCGCCCCTCCCCCGCCGCCACTCAATCTCGTCCAGCCGCAGGTTTCAGCACCTGTAGTCCTGCCCAATCCCCACCAAGGAGCGCGCAATGCGACCTCGAGCACGATCCCCATTTCCCCTGGAATGCATGTGGCTGCCAACAGGCCCCAACGCCCCACGGCAGCCCTGATGCCCGCACAGCGCAAAATCTCCGCGCCTATGCCGCGTAAACCTACGGCTCCGGCAGCCCAATCAACGGCCCTGGCAGACGCCATTGCCAAAATCAAAAGCAACAAGCCCATCGCGATCGCCGCAGCAGCGATCGTGCTCCTGCTGGCCATCTTCGTTCTGCCGCGCTGCGGCCAGAAGTCCGCCCCGGCGAAAGGCGGCGCGACGCAGAAACAGCGCTGAGCTGAAAATGTTGTTTTAAGCATAAGGCGAATGCAGGTGCTTTTTTGCGGCCAGTCAGTGAAAACGAATGAAGCAGGCATTGCTGCCTGCTTCACACCTTCCACCCATTACACGGACACACTCCATCAAATGGACATGAGGAAATCGATGAGCTGCTGCACCTGCTGCTTGTTAAGCTTCAGATAGCGGTCCTTGGAAGCCTTCGCTTCGCCATCGTGGGCTTCAATGGCTTCGTCGATTGTCGCAGCACGGCCATCATGCAGATAGGGGGCGCTGGCGCGCAGGCCCCAGAGCGGCGCGGTCTTCGTGTCACGCACATCCGCAGTGCCCTGGGCGATGCCGTCTCCCAGAGAGCCCATGTCATGCAGCAGCAGGTCGGAGAAAAGCCAGACTTCCTGCTGATTCAGCGCAGCCACCTTGTTCGGCCCGGTGATCATCAGCGGCACGTGACAGACAGCGCATCCGGTGTTCTGAAACACGCTGCGTCCGGCAGCCGCAGAATGGGTGGGAGGCAGGCGCGGCGGCGCGCCGAGGAAGCG
Organism: Prosthecobacter sp.; assembly: GCF_044373815.1. Taxonomy (GTDB): domain Bacteria; phylum Verrucomicrobiota; class Verrucomicrobiia; order Verrucomicrobiales; family Verrucomicrobiaceae; genus Prosthecobacter. The sequence goes on from NZ_JBIPNG010000419.1 coordinate 3,911, forward strand.
CATGAAATCGGCCACGCGATCAATGTCTCCCCTGCCCGTGGCCGGATCGACCACGTCCTCAGGATCGACCACCGTGTCATACTGCGCGAGAAGCTGGGCGTTGCCGTTGGGTGCGTTTTCCACCGGAAACAGGCGGCTGGTGATGCCCATTTCATTCAGGTAGGCGTCACCCGCAAAGCTGATCAGCGTGGCCTGCTGGGCCTTCCAGCCAAAGCGCCCGATGTGGGTCTTGCCTGTGGCCGCGTCCGCCACCTTGGCCACCTTCCCCAGCACGCCATCAAGCGGTGTGCGCCGCACATTTCGCAGAATTTCCTGGTCAGGGATCGCCTCGATCAGCCCAAGGCCGAAGAGTGGCGTGGAATTGCGATGCGCCACCACATTGGCCTCCGGCGGGACCACCTCGTGCAGCACCGAATTGATCTCCATCTCCTGCTGCAACGAACCACCGAGCGCGGCGAGCGGATTAAACACGCCGTTTTCCGTGCGGCCAAAGCGCGTGACATTGATGGGACCCGCGCCGCCTGTGACCGGCGCGTTGTGACAAGTCACACAGGAGGAGCGGTTGAAGATGGGCCCCAGGCCGCCAGCCTCGGTTTCCGTATCTTCGAAGTCTTCTTTGCCATCGAGAAAGGTCGCCATCTGCGCCTTCGTGAGTCCCGGCAGAGCATCGCCAAACTGCGGCTTCATGCCGTTAGGTGGTGGTGAATGAGGATGAGGCGGATGCTGCGGGCGGTTTGGCGGATGCTTGGGTGGCTGCGCCATCACATGCAGCGCTAAGGGGCATGCCAGGGCAAGTGCGAGATATGAGGTGATGCGGATCGCTTTCATGACAAGTTTGGGTTGGCTGCTGTCACGCTTCTGCGTGATCTCGTTGACCGGAGAAATCCCGCACACCGAAAATCGTTACTCACATTTTACCATCCACCCACCGCCATGACTCTGAAGCTCATCCTCAAATACCTGCTCAGCGCGGGCATCATCACTCTGGTGAGCGAGATGGTGAAACGCAGCGACAAGCTCGGCGCGCTGCTGGCGGCCCTGCCGTTTGTCAGCCTCATCACACTCTTCTGGGTGCACTACGAAAGCGCGCCCGAAGTCCGGGCGCAGAAGACGTCAGACCACATGTACTACATCTTCTGGTATGTCCTCCCCACGCTTCCGATGTTTCTGCTCTTCCCGGCGTTCCAACGCTGGTGGGGCTTTCACGGCGCGCTGAGCGGTAGCGCGGTGCTGACTCTGCTGCTGTTTGCGCTGCTCCGCGCCATCACCGCACGCTTTGGTTTGATGCTGTGAACTTGACGGGAAGTAAGGGAGAGTGCTTCATCACGGCATGAACACCAACCACTGTCGCTGGGGCATCCTGGGTGCCGCTTTCATTGCCCGTAAAAACTGGCAGGCCATTCGTGATGCCGGCAATGCCACGCTGGTGGCGGTGGCCAGCCGTGATCTCTCACGCGCACAGGCCTTCATTGCGGAATGCCAGAGCAGCGCGCCACATGCGGCCCTGCCGGAGGCGATGGATGACTACGCGGTGCTCCTGGCACGCACGGACATCGATGCCGTGTACATCCCCCTCCCCACGGGCCTGCGCAAAGAGTGGGTGATCCGCGCCGCACAGGCCGGCAAGCATGTGCTGGTGGAAAAACCGGTGGGAGTGACCGCAGCGGATGTGGCGGAAATCATCGCCGCATGTGCCAAGCAAGGCGTGCAGTTCATGGATGGCGTGATGTTCATGCACGGGCGAAGATTGAAGCGCCTGCGCGAAGTGGTAGACCGCGACGTCGGCAAGGTGCGCAACATCGCCACGCAGTTCAGCTTCATGAGCGACGATGAATTTCAGCGCAGCAACATCCGCGCTCATGGCAAACTGGAGCCGCTGGGCTGCCTCGGCGACCTCGGCTGGTACTGCCTGCGCTTCACGCTCTGGGCCATGAACTATGCCACGCCCACTCAGGTGACGGGCCGCATCCACACGGAAACTCAGCAGACGGCCGAT
>NZ_JBIPNG010000133.1:0-14318 GCF_044373815.1 Prosthecobacter sp.
CCGATTCACCTGCGGTGCCGCTGGAATTCTCCGGCACGCTGAGCTTTGCAAACGGCGCGAACGCCTCCTTCTACTGCTCCTTCACCACGACCAATGCGCAATGGGCCATCGTCAGCGGTGACAAAGGTCTGCTGCAGGTCTCCGACTTTGTGCTGCCCTTCTCCGGCCCGCAAACAAAGTACAGCCTCACCCGCTCCGAGTTCGCACTCGATCGCTGCCAGGCCCACATGCACGAAGGCCGGCAGATCGAAGCCCTCGATGAACCAAGCAGCAACGCACCCGGCTCGCAGGAGGCAGGACTGTTTCACACATTTTCCCAGCTCGTGATCGATGGTAAAATCGACGCACACTGGCCCAAGATCAGCCTCCTCACGCAACGCGTGCTGGATGCATGCCTGGTTTCCGCCAAAGAAGGCTCGCGAGTGACCTCATTAAACGACTGATTAAAGATCCAGCACGGTTCATGCGCAGGTCACATCGGCGAGGCACTCTCAGCCAACCGGCTCTCGCATCACTGCTTCGCGCGCTTCAGACAAGTAGGTTCAGACCAGTTCCAAAACTGCGGCTCCAGCAGCTTCTCATAGTTCGCGGGAGTGGAGTCGAGGTGGCTGTGAGCACCGTCTTTGTCCGGCTTGACGGTGCCTTTGAGCTGGCCGGATTTGAGGGCTGCGGCGACGGCATCGTGATTGATTCCCCAAGTGTAGAGCACACCGTTTTCAGCAGTGCGCATGAGAAACAGAGAAGCTCCACCAGGCTTTTTGGCATCGCTTTCCTGGGCGACGGCAAAGCACAGCTTGATCTTCGATTCGGCGGAGGCGCGGCGAATGCGGAACTCGATGGGTTTGGCGTCCTTTTTGCCAGGCTCGGTCAGCACGAGGAGTCCTTGTGCAGCGTTGGTAACGGCGAACTGCACCGCGTCATCGTCGCCCTCATCCACCGGGGTCCAGCTGCCATTCCAGTCCGCATCTTTGAGAACGGCAGGCTTGAGGCCGAAGTCCTCGTTGACGGTGGTCTCCGGGCAGGCGGTGAGTGCGCAGGCGAGCAGCGCTGCGGCAAGACCACGAAACAATGTTTTCATCTCGGTGGAGGTGCGGGTGGATTGCCAGCAGGGAGCTGGCCGCGCAATTGGTTGGTAGCCCCTGACGGTAAAGTGAGGGAGACGCCGCTGCCACGTGGGACATTGCTGTCCGGTGGCGCACTGACTTCCAGCGGAGGTGTGGGCACCGGAATCGCCTTGGGCACCTCAGGCTCGACAGCAATGGCTTTGGGCGCAGCCATGGGTGCAGGTGCAGGTGCAGGCACGGGCTTGGCGGGTGCGGCAGCGGTGGAGGGCTGGCTCGGGGCTGTGGCCTCCACAGGGGCTGGCGTATGCTTTTTCTGCCAGAGCGCGGAGCCGGAAAGATGCGCACACATGGCACCGATGACCATAGAGCCGCTGAGAAACACAGCAGCCTTCAGCCAAATAGGCACGTCCTCACGTACGATGAGATGCGCAGGCAGTGTGGGTGGCGCGCTGGCGGCGGCGAGCGCCCAGTCAGGCGCTTCGGGCGGGGAGGGTTCACCGCCATTGCGGAAGAGCAGTTCGGCAAAGCCAATGGTGGGCTCGTCCCCCCCCCTGGCCGCACCACCGGAGGTGAGCGCAACAGGGGATGAACGGGAGGAATCGATTCCCAAGGGTGCCGAGACTTCACGCTTCACCGGTGCTTTGGAAACGGGAACTGTTTGGGGACGTGGCTTCAAGCCAGGGCTCAACGCAGGTTCCATGCCGCCTGCACGCACAGGTTCGTTGGGTTTGGCGAGGTCGTAGTGCTGAATGATGCGCGCATAGCGGGCAAGGAAGTCACTGCGCTGGGCAGGCTTGGTCTCAGCCACCTTGGCGATCTCGTCATCCAGCAGGCGCGCCACAGTTTCGCGCTCACGCGCACCGCCTGTGGTTTCCACGTGAATGCCAAGCGGGGGCTCAAAGCCGAGGAGGAATTTGCTCAAGGCCGCGAGCCATCCGCCATGCCATGCGGTGGCAGTCGCGCCGTCGCGAGCAGGCGGCAGGAGCACCGCAGGATCGGTGCCGCGCCCGGACATGGACGCGAGCGTGGGATGCGCGCGCACAATGATGTTAAAAGCGGGCCACTCATTGAGCTTGGACACGAGCAGCTTGGTGCTGCGCGAATCTTCGCGGGCAAATCCAGTGAGCAGGAAAATATCCTCCAGCCGCAGCTTGCTGGTCGGCAGCGTGGATTTGTCCAGCTGCGTGAGCGCGGTGTCCAGCCCGGCGAGTACGAGGTAGGCCTCCTGCACTTCCAGGCAATGTCGCTCCCGCATGAGCTCGGCAAGGCTGATTCCCTCGGCGATTTCTTCCGCGAGGCACGTGATGTCCTCAGACTCATTGACGAGCGCGAGGGTGATGAGGCTGGGATTGTCACGCTGCTTGGTGATCTTGAAGGCAGCGTCATCAGCCTCCTTCACACGTGCATGGGAGATGCGCGCGGGCGGCACCTGCTCGATGAGCACGGAGCGTCCTGTCTTCGTGAGCGTCCCGCGCATGCTGTAGGGATTGGCCATGTCGAGGCGCTGGCTCTGAATGCGCACCAGATTGACCAGCCCGCGTGCCACGTCCTGATAGCCGGCCAGCAGCGGGGCCAGCAGCGCGCGCGGTTTCTGCGCTGTGGGGATTTCCCCGGACAGCTGCGCTGGCGCGAGCTTTTGCAAACTGGTGCGCAGCTCGCGCATGGCGGCGATCACACCCACACCCGCGCTGGAAAGGCAGGCACCCAGCAGTTCGGCAAAATCCGCCACCGCGAGGGCGTGGTCCGGCAGCGTGCCTCCTTGCTCCACGAGGAAGGTGCGGAGAAATTTGGCCTGCTTTTCAAAGCTGGTCTTCAAGGCGCGCTTTTTTCCGGCATTGGATTCGAGCACATGATAATCCGCCGCCAGCACCTGCACGGCCTGCGGCGCGGTCTGCACAATGCGCAGCCCATCGAGCGGAGATTCGGAAAGAAACTCGCCGCGCTCACAGAGCGCCACGGCAGTCTCCATCGCACGTGTGGCGATCATGATGGCAAGCCATCCTGGAATGTCCTGCAGCCGGGCGAGGTAGGGCCTCAGAGCCTCGCCGTCCACGTTGCTGGTGATGTAAAAAGGATTTCCCTCGTCCTCGCCAAACTCAATCATGCGCGCCAGCGCAGGATGGCCGCGCTTTTGCAGCAGTTTGCAGGACTCTTCAAATGCAGCACGGTTCGCCAGGGGCTCCAGCAGCACATGGCAGTGCACGTATTCCAGCCGTTCTAGGTCAAACGCCAGCACCGCCACCTGTTCGGAATTACGAACGAGCTCGACGTTGTTGCCGTCGGCGTCTTGAACGATTTGATAATGTCTGAATAGACTCGGCTCCGACATGGGGGGCGCTGTGTAGGGAAGGAATGCTGGACTATCCTGCCATGCGACAGATGTTCAAGCCAGCGTTTACTCTGGAGAATGAATAACATACCCCGTGCCAATACTTGTCAGTTCGGACTGTTTCTGGCACATTTTTTGGCAATGCGCCGCTCATTCACCGCCCTGCTTGCAGGCCTGGCCCTCTTCTTCCACCCTGCCATTGTCGCGCAAACTCCCCCTGCGGGCGAGGCTCCGGCCAAAATCCGCGTGTCCCTGCTGTCAGGCGCTCCGGCCATCGATGCCACCACGCAGGCCGACTTGGTGAAGTGGCTCTCCCAATTCCAAAACGCGGTTTACCAGATGCGCATCCGTGACTACCTGCAGATGGTCAACTGGGACGCCCTGATCGAGGCCACTTACTCCGGGGCGGCGGAACAGCCCCCCGAGGCCAAGAAGCTCCGGCTGAAAAATGCCATGCTGCTGACCAGCGAGCGCATGTTCCCCATCATGCGCCCGTTTTTTCTGTTCCTTGATGCCGAAATTCGCCGCATCGATCTCGCTGGCGACAAAGCCGTGATCATCGCAAGAACTCATGACGAGGACGGTGTCGAATTCAAACTGCGCTGGTGGCTGCTGCGCCGCGGCGGACAATGGCAGCTGACAGACTTCGAAAACATCACGGTCAACACGCGCTTCTCCGCGCTCTTGCTGATGGGATTTCAGGCAGCCTCATCGCAGGAAGGAATGAGCAAGGAGCAGTCCACTAAATTTATCCAGCTGGGCGTCGCTGTTCAGGATGGTGAAACCGACAAAGCCTATGCGCTCATCAAAGAGCTCGAAGCCTCCGGTTTGCCATCAGTGCTCTCCGAAGTATTCCTGGCGACCAAACTGGGAGTCCTTTCTCAGATGGATGACAAAAAGGAGGAACTGGAAACCTCATTGAACGATCTGGAAAAAATCGCCCCCACCAATCCCGTTCTCTACTTGATGCGTGCTGCCAGCAGTTACGATGCATCCGACTACAAAAACACCATTGTGTGGGCCAAAAAAATCGGCGCGTCCGTGGGCCATGACGAGGACTCCTGGTCCATGCTGGCCGACTCCCACCGCGAACTCAATGAGGACAAGGAATACCTGGCCGCCGCCGAAGGCTGGGCGGCAGATTACCCCAATTCACCGACGGCTCTTTGGACATTCTGGCAGGCCCTGCCGGCCGCTCAGCATGAGGGCAAAATCAAACCCTTGCTGGAGAAGATCACCCCGGCCGAAGACGCCCTGGCAGAGTTTGCCGATGAAGCCATGCTGGAAGACGACGCGGCAGCTTTGAAACTCGTGATCGCCGTCATGCAAAAATGCGCAAGGTGGCCCCGGAGACGATTGAGGAGTTCCAATTACAGCTCAAAGAAATGCTGGATGCGCATAAAGACTCCCCCAAGTCAAAGGCGTGAATCCGCCGCCGCACCTTGCCCCCGTTCCAGTTGGAATGGCATCATGACGGCGGCTTCCATGCGGCGATGGCATCGGGAGACCGGGACTTCATGCCCAGGCGCTGCGTGGTGAACTCATCAGGCAGGAGAATTTCGGTGTTCGAACCGTAATTGAGCGAGCCCAGAAAGTGAGTCTCTGTGCGTTCGGCCGATTCAGCCAGCCAGGAAAAGGCGCGATGGTAGTGACTTAGAAAGGTTTCTACATATGGGGCGATGGATTCGGAGGCCCGAACAGCCATTTGCTGGCCGATGCCTCGCATGCTGGCGGCATCCATCAGAGTCATCGAAACCCCCGGCATCTCAGGCAGCGGCCCAGGCATGAGATGCTGGTTCAGGGTGACTGTTTTTCCATTATCCGTGAAGGGAAACGGCGCACCGTCCATGGTGGCGGAGATCTGCCGCAGGAGGTTGATCATCTTCGGCACCACGGACTGCAGCGCGGTGAGGAAGGCGCTGGGATCATCCACATTGGCAAACTTCGCGTTCAGGGTCTGAAAGGCAAAGAACGTGGTGAGCAGTTCCCGAAAGGACGGCAGGGCGCCGCTCATGGCTTCATAGATCGTCACCCAGGCCGGGAGGTCACGGCGCCGCACGCGCAGCCATTCACTCAGTTCTGAGGGATCGCTCCACCATACCATGCCGAGTGCCGCGGCAAAGCGGCGCTCCAGCACGCGTTCGCGCTCCTGCAGCGGGCCCTCCATGTGCTCCATGACCATGCGCTGACAGTAGGCCTCATCACGCAAGGAACCGGGGGTGGAGTCTCGCGTGCCGAACTGCATGCGCGAGACCGTGAATCCTGCGATGCTGAGCGTGGCCGCAGCTTCGAGATCGCGCCGGCGCTGCCAGGCCTGGTTCCACTCCTGCAATGCCACCTTGAATTGCGGCCCCCAGGCGATGATTTCTTCGCGCACCTGCAAAATCTCGCGCTGCAGTTCCGGCAAAGCCGTGGAACTCGTGGGCGTGCTGCCCAGACCGCACATCGCCCGCTCCGGGTGCGCCAGCCCGCCAAAATATCGGCGGATAACCAGCAGCGCCTCTTCCTCTCCCCTGTTTTGATGAATGGCCTCCTCATCCCCGACCATTCGGTGCTCATGCAGGTTCAAGCCCAGCCCGTGCTGATAGTAGAAGTAGCTGACCTGCCGCGAGAGATCGACGAACTGTCGCAGCAGCGCAGCCGACGGCTGCAGGTGGGACAGATGCGCGACGATGGCAGCACCCTTGGCTGTCGCGCCTGCGTCCATCAGGGTTTGACCAGCGGCTTTCGGTTCGGTGCTGGCCTCTGCCTCTTCCGCTCGGGCGGAGGCACGGTCCTTGGCCTCACTGGCAACGTGACGCGCCATCAGCAGCGAGAGATTTTCCGGCAGCCGATGCTGAATGATGCCTTCCTGGATCTCCTGCTGCGCCGCCTCCCATGCGCCGCTGAGCAGGGTCAGCTTGTGCTGCATGCGCCGGCACATGTCCTTGCCGATGACATTGGCCCCGCAGCGTGCCGCAGAGCGCCTTATAAGCCAAAGCGCAGGCGCGCTGACCACCCGGGCGACAATCGCAAAAACCATGAACGGCACTTTGGCCGCCCACATCCATCCGCGCATGAGCCTGCGACCCAGGTGATGCCACTCGGCCTCGCGCTGCGGCTTCACGTGCTCATAAACTTCCCACGGGTCACGCTCCAGCGTGGCACGGAAAAACCAGGCGTTCATCTCCCGCACGACATGCACAAAGGGGGTTCCGATTCCGCCGGCATTGCAGCTGAGCTCCTGCGCCAGCAGGCCACCAAGCTCACGCGAAGTGATGACCGAAACCACCGGCAGGCCGAGGTGCAGCACCGTCTGCCCGCTGAGGATGCCGCTCAAACCGCCCAGCATGGAACTGCGCACTCTGATGGTGGAGTCCAGCCAAACCTGCACCGGCGGCTGCGCGCGGAGGTGCCAGCAAAGCAGGTGGATGGTCTCAAAGAGCTGCGGCTGTGTGGCTTGGCTGACCTGCACCGCCACCTGCGCGCGCTTGGGCCGGGGCAGCAGGGGCCTAAGCATGAACCCCCAGGTGACCCCCATGAAGAGCAACTTCAACAGCACAGGAACCATTCGCCACTGCAGCAAATCACTCCACGCCTTGTGCGCGGTAATCAGCCACGCCTCCCTGCCCATCCATACCAGCAAACCCACCAGCAGTGAAAGATAGCAGAGCAGCAAAGCCAGCGTGCAGGCGGCGGAGAAAACCAGAAACCCAAAATGCAACGGCCCGCGCCACGGTGCGATGCGCACTGGCTTGTCGGGTAATCGCTGGGAAACTGGGGGGGCGGGCATGAAAAATCCGAAGTGCCTGAAAACGGCACAGACGAGCATAATAAACCCCGTTTAATATGGCAATTCTAGTTAATTATTGGTGTTTAGGGGTGCTTTAGAAATAGCCTAAAGACAGGTTCACCGATTCTGGACCGTTTTCCTGCCATGAAGCCCCTCTGTTTTCTCGCCCTTGGGCTTGTCTGCCTGGCGTCCGCCGCCGCTCCACGCCCTCCCAATCTCGTCTTTATCCTGACCGATAATCAGGGGGCCTGGACGCTGGGCTGCTACGGAAACCCAGACATCCGCACGCCTAACATCGACCGGCTCGCGGCAGAGGGCATCCGTTTCACCCATGCGCTGAGCAGCAATCCGGTCTGCTCGCCCACGCGGGCGACGTTTCTGACCGGGCTGATCCCCTCCCAGCACGGCCTGCATTCCTTTCTCGATCCCAAGTTCATGATGGGCCCTGCGGCCTACAACACGCTTCAGGAATTCACCTCCTTGGGCGAGGTGCTCCGGGATGCGGGCTACACCTGCGGGCTGAGCGGAAAATGGCACCTCGGCGCAAACATGACGCCGAGCGAAGGCTTCACCACCTGGACGACGAAGCCGGACGGCAGCACCATGGAGTTCTACGACCAGAAGGTCATCGAAAACGGCCAGCTCCGCGTGGAACCCGGCTACACCACGGACTTCTGGACGCGCAAGGGCGTCGAGTTCATCACCTCAAACAGGGACCACCCCTTCTTCCTCTACCTCGCCTACAACGGCCCCTATTCACTCGGCAAGCTCATGCTCAATGAGTCCAAAAACCGGCATGCAGCCTACTACGCAGACAAGCCGCTGCATTCCTTCCCCCGCGATGCCATGCACCCCTGGCAGCATGACAACAAAGCCTTTCACAACACCGATGCCGCCCGCCGCCGCATGGCCAGCGAGGTGAGCGGTGTGGATGATGGCGTGGGCGAGATCATGGCCGCGCTGAAGGCGAACGGCCTGGAGGAAAACACGCTGGTGGTTTATACCAGCGATCAAGGCTGGATGGGCGGCCAAAACGGTATGTGGGGCATGGGCGATCACTTCCGCCCCATCGGCGCGCATGAGCTCATGATGCAGATCCCGCTCATCTTCCGCCAGCCCGGCACCCTCCCGCCCGCCCAGACCTGCGATGCCCTCGTGAGCAACTACGACTTCATGCCCAGCGTGCTCTCCCAACTCGGTCTGGGAGACAAGATGCCCCAGCAGCCAAAATCCCCGGGCCGCGACTTCTCCCCTGCCCTGCGTGGCCAGCCCCTCACGAATGGGGACAACCCCGTCTTCTACGAAATGGAAACCACACGCGCCATCCGCACCACCCGCTGGAAATACGTCGCCCGCTTTCCCTCCGGCCCCTACGAACTCTACGATATGCAGACCGACCCGCAGGAACGCTTCAATCAATACGGCCAGCCCGGCACGGAAGAGATCAAAGCAGATCTGGCCAAGCAGCTGGATGCTTTCTTCAACCGCTATGCCGACCCAAAGTATGACATCTGGAAAGGCGGCGGCTCGAAGGCGAAGCGGCACGTACCATGAGGCGAGATGCAGCGCTGGAGCGCATGACCGCGTTCACTTCCCCTCAAACCGTTTCCGCAATTCGTTGAAGTAGCGCCGCACCTGTTCGCGGCGTGCAGGCGGCAGAGCGGCTTCATCCAGAGCGGCTTCTTCGGCCTGGATCGCATCCAGTGCGGTCTGCGTGGAGGTGCGGGTGGACTGTTCATTGCGTGCACCACCTTCGACGCTGCGCACGGTGCTCTGGCCCTCGCTGTTCTGCTGGGCGCGGACCACGCTTTGATTGTCGGTGGTCTGCTTGGCTGTGGGCGTGTTGTTGAGATCGGCTTTGCCTTTGCCGGGGGGCAGACCATTGCCGGGCATGCTCAGCATGGGGCCATTGGGATCAGGCGGAGGGCCCTCCCCAGTGATGATGATTGTAGGAGGCTTGTCATCCGGCTTGGCTCCACCGGGAATGGGTGCCAGCAGCATCGGCTGACCATTGCTGGGCTGGCCCTGCTTGCCGGCCTGTCCCGGCTGCCCCTGGCCCATGCTCATCATGGGCTGCTGTTGCTGGCCCTGCCCCTGTCCGTCCTGAGGCTGCTGCATTTGATTTTGCTGCCCTGCTTGGCCCATGCCTGGAGGATTGAGCATCTGCTGGCCGTTCTGCGCCTGCCCTGTCTGCGGTGCACTCTGCTGTCCCTGCTGCTGGGAGGATTCCCCCTGTCCCGCCTGGCTCATCTGCTGCATCGCCCCATTGCTGCTGTCCTGCTGTCCGGCGATCTTGCTGCCAGAATCACGCAGCTGCTGGGCAAGCTGCTGCAGTTCCTTGCGCGACTGTTCACGCAGCGCGAGGTCGCGCAGCTTGTCTGCCAGCTTCTGAAATTCTTCGCCTGCACCGGCTGCTTTGCCCTGCTGCATCTGATCTCCCGCCGCGAGTACGTTCTGGCCCACGGCGCGTTTGCGATCCTCCTGATCCGACTGCTGCTGCGCATCCTTGAGCGTTTCGTTCATGCGCTCCTTCGCTTCCTCCCCGAGCTGGGGTGATTTGAGCTGGCTCGCGAGCGCCTCAGCGGCCTGTGAAGCGGATTGGGCATTCTTCGCAGCAACAGCGTCGCCGAGGTCCGCCGTGTCGGCATGCTGGCGCAGTGCATCGATAAGTTTTTCGGAGGCCCAGGGTTCCTTGCCGTTGCCGAGTTCATCCGCCAGTTTCTCCGCCTCACGCGCACGCTTTTCCAACTCGGCCAGCACATCACGTGCATCCTTGCCTCCTGCCTGGGCGAGATCTGCGGCGGTTTTTTGCAGCTTCTGCTTCAAGTCTTCCACCTGCTTGGACTCTTCCTCCTTGAGCCCCGCGAGCTTTTTCTTTTCCCAGTCGGTCTGCGCCAGTTTCTTCGCCTCTTCGGCGGCTTTGCGCGTCATGTCCTGATCCATCACCACCACCTCAGACGGCGGGGCCGTGATGATGCTGATGAAGCTGCCGAGAATCGCAATGAGCAGTGGCAAGGCGAGCCAGCGGTCCGGCCGCAAGGGCAGGTCTCGTTTCAAGGATGCAGGCCATGCCTGCGCCAAAACTTCACGCTGCGCGTCGATGTGCGCACGCGTCTTCTCACATTCTTCGGCGTGCTTTTCAAACCACCAGGCTGAGGCGAAGGCCTCTCGCCGTCCCGCTGCCTGATCCCACAAGGCCAGCGCGCTAAACTCACCGGGGCGCTGCCACCACACATAGCCAAGACAGCCTGCCAGCCACACGACCAGACCAAGCCATGGGGAAAAAACCGCACCCGAACCACGCAACGCAGCCAGCATCAGGAGCACCAACACCAAAGAAGCCGGAATCAGTGTCATGCGCAGCACCGCAAGCCAGCGCCGCAGCGCCACCCACACCTGAACACGCTGTGCCACAAGTGCAAAGGCCGGGTTATGGGTTGCAGTCTGGCTCATGCCTGGCATTACACCTCAAAACGCAGAGGAGGCCAAGTCTTTTGACGGCATCCGAATGAATTCCGCAGCGGTTGGAGCAACGCCGGATCAATCAGGATTCGTTTTCTGAAACCACCCCTTCATCTTGCCCAGGAGTCCCTTCTTCGGCTCGGCCGCCACGGTCTCCGGCGGTGGCAGCAGAGCATTTGGTTTTTCTGCATCCGCTGGCAGGGCACGCGGCACAATAGTTTCAGGCATTCCCGCAAAACCCGCCGCCTCATCAAAGTTCGCGCTGTAGTCGCTAAACTTCGCCTGCTCCAGCATATGCGCCGTGCTGTCCTCCAGAATGCGCGGTTGCACAAAGATCATCATCTCGCGCCTCTCCTTCGCCTTGTTGGTGCTGCCCACCAGATACTTGATCAGCGGGATGCGCACCAGAAACGGCAGCCCGCTTTTGCCGTTGTTGTCACGCTCCGTGATCAGTCCACCCAGCATCGCCGTCGCGCGATCCGCCACGATCAAACTGTTCGACATCCCCTGCTCGGAGATGTTCGGCACCTGGTTGCCACTGATCGTCGTATAGCTGGAGATGTCATTGTTCTGCTGCTTAAATTCCAGCATCACTTCCGCGTCGTTGAAAATGTGCGGCGTGATGTCCAGCTGCAGCCGCACCGGAATGTACTGAGTCGTGGAGGTAAACCCTCCGCCCACCACACCGCTCGTGTAGCTCTGCCCCGCGATCGCCACCTGCTGGCCAATGTAAATCCGCGCAGGCTGATGGTTGAGCGTGGTCAGCGTGGGCTTCTGCAGCACATGAAAGCGCTTCGTGCTCTCCAGCGTCTGCAGGAAGACGTTGAGGTTCTTGTTGATCTGCCCATAGGCCGTGAGTCCGCCGATCGCCGCAGGTCCGCCGGCACCAATAAACCCGGCGATGTCCTTCAAATTGGAGGGATTGGCGAATGCTGTGCCCTGCGTGTTTAGCACACCACCGACCAGACCGTCATCACCCACCTTCTTGAGGGTTTGAATCCAGTCGAGACCAAAATTAAAGTTATCGCTCAGCGTGAATTCACCGATGATCGCGGAAAGCAAAATCTGACGCGGGCGTACATCGAGTTCATCTGCAAGATCCTCCAAAGCCTTGATCTGGTCTGGAGGTCCGCTGGCAAAGAATTTCGAACTGGCTGGATCAGCGATGACAAGCGTGTTCGCAATGAGAATGCTGATGGGCTTCTTGGTGATCTGCAGATCCGGGGCGGCGCTGCCGCTGCCGAATCCCTGCCCCGAGGCTCCTCCGCCAGACAATCCGGAACCACCTCCGCTGCCCCCCCCATTGAGTCCGGACCCCAAGGAGGAGCCGGAACCAAACGGCTGGGAAGTGCTGACCGGCTGCGCTGAAGCTGATGACTGCGCCTTTTGCTGCGATTCCAGACTGCTGCCCACCTGCTTGGGATCATGCCGCATCAGCGCCTTTTCCGCGATGCCAAGGAACACAGAAAGATCAAGATAGTTCAGCTTGCGCGAAAAGTAGCGGCTGACCGACGCTTCGGCATCCAGCTCACGCACCAATGCTTCGATTTTTTGCATGTCCAGCGGGCGCGCAACTACCACAATGCTGTTGGTTCTGGAAACCGCCTGCATCAAGGGGCTGCCCGCAGTCAGCGCAGAATTTGCCAAGGAGGCGGTGGCGGACGCCGGTGCCCCTGGACTGCCTGCGCCGCCCATCCCGCCTCCAGCGGATGAACGGCTTGATGAAGAGGACTTGTCCAGACCGAGCAGTGTCTCAAGCTGCTCGATCACTTCCTGCGCCTCCGCACGCTCAATACGGATCGTTTTCTGCACAGTCGCCATCGGCGGATGGTCCACCTGCTGTGCAAGTTCGAGGTAGGCGCGAATGGTCTGCGAAGCTTCTGTGATCACCAGCGACTGAGAATTGGGCACGGCAAGAATCCGGCCATACGGATGCAGTGGAATGATCGTCTGAAACGCCGTGCTGGCATCCTCCGCACTCAAATGATTGAGCTGCAGCACATGCGTCACCACCTGATCCGCATCCGGCAGATCTTCAGCCCTCAGAATCATCGGCACATTCTGCGCAGACGGCAGGCTCCCCCCGCCCTCCGTGGCCACCAGTTTAAAAAGACTCCCACCACTCGGCACCAGCGCATAGCCATGCATCAGCAGCCCTTTCTCAATGATCGAACGATACTCCTCATCGCTGAATTCCCCGGGCACATCAATGGTCACCACCGCATTCTCCATCCCACGATCACGCAGCACCTTGCGCCCCGTGACACGGAAGTACTCCGCCAGCACCTCCGCCACCGGCGTCGCAGTGAAGCTGATCAAATTGCCACCAGAAGCTGGCGGAGTGGAAAGGCTTGGAGCCGCAGGCGGAGGAAGAATGGAGCGAGCCGCAGGACGGTTTGGAATCTGCGCCTGCAAACTGGCAAAAGAAAGCAGCACGAGGAATAAAAATGTCAGTGCGTATGAGTTCATAAATTTAGGTTGGTCGGATCATCTGGAAGACTCGGCCATGGCCGGCGCGTGCAGGCGGCTGAAGTGGATGGTGGCAACCACGCTGGCAGGATCAGCGCTGTCAGGCACCACCTTGAGCTCGGTCACCACGCAGAAAGATTCGGGAGACAGTATCTGGTGCATCCATCGGAACACGGCAGGCAGCCCGCCTTTCACCGTGAGCGTCACACCGACTTCGCGGTAAAACTTCTCACTCACCGGCTCATGCAGCTGCTTCTTCTGTACCACCAGTCCCTGCGCCGCCGCTGAAGTCAGCAGGCCTTCCAGCAGTTCCTGACTGGCCTCATTTTCACTGCTCATCGGTGGTTGCGAGACTTGCAGCCATTCGAGGCGTTGCTGCCAGAGATCCGTCTCGGCCAGCAGCGCCTGCGCCTCCATCTGCCGGAGTTCGAGTGTCTGCTCACGGCGCTCAATGCCATGCTGCATGCTCAGCAGACGCTGAGAGAGAACAACTCCTCCGCACACTGCGGCCAGCACCACGAGGATCATGATCAGCCGCCGCTCACTGGCCTTCATGGACGGCACCTCCTGCATTGAGTGTTCCCTCGGCACGAAACTCCGCACGATTGTCCTCACGAATCGAGGGCTGCGGTAATTTCCATGCATAATGCTGCAGCGCGGTGCATTCAGACAGACGTCCCTTGAACCCGAGAGCATGTTGAACTGTTGTCGCCTCGCCGCTGACAATGATTTTGCCATTTTCCATCTGAAACTCCTTCAGGCGAATGCCTTCCTCAGGGAGCAGTGAGACGATCTGATGAAACAACTCCACCGGATACAGATCGGGATTGATGGCTCCATCCATCGCCAGCCAATGTGCCTGCGCCTGAGTCACGCGGTCGATTTCAGGCTGCCGTAGGGCGAGCTGAGTCTCTGCCTTGTGCAAGCTGCCCTCCCGCCACTGCAAACGCAACCACCAGGCCCCGAAGAAACACAGATAAATCATGGCCGCCGCCGCCAGCAGCAGCGTTCTGCCCTGCCGGGTTTGCTGTTCCTTGCGTAAGGTTGCCACGAGTTGCGGCAACAGTCCTCCAGCTTCCACCGGCGGACGTGGATCAGGGCGTGGCTCCTTTCGAACCTCGGCCTCCACAAACAAGCAAGCCAGTTGCGGCACGAAGTCGGTTTCACAGGCCGTCCAGATGTGGATGGCTGAGGGTTCGTCCATGAAATCATGCGCCTGGAG
>NZ_JBIPNG010000397.1:0-6227 GCF_044373815.1 Prosthecobacter sp.
TGGTGAAGGGCGCGGTGGAAGGCGGCGGACGCGTAAGCGGCTACTTCACCGGCGCCACCGGCACCACCATCTATCGCGGCGATGCCTACGGCCCCGACTTCGTGAACAACAGCTTCACCGGAGATGCAGGCGGACAGCTCGTGCATCGCAAGATCATCAAGCCCAGCGCGGACGGCATCAGCCTCATCGGCGAACGCCCCGCCGACGAGCATGGCTTCGAATTCGCCGCCAGCAAGGACACCTGGGTGCGCGTGGTGAACTTCGCCAACGCCCCCGACGGCTGCCTGCACATCTGCGACATGTATCGCGAAGTCATCGAGCACCCCTGGAGCATCCCCGACGAGATCAAAAAACACATCGACCTCAACAACGGCAACGACCGCGGCCGCATCTACCGCATCGTTCCAGACAAAGGTGCCGAGCGCATCGGCCAAAAGGTGGCCCTGGACAAAGCCAGCACCGAAGAACTCGTCAAGACCCTCGGCCACCCCAACGGCTGGCATCGCGACACCGCCCAGCGCCTGCTATTTGAGCGCAAGGACAAGGCAGCGGTGCCGCTGCTGGAGAAGGTGCTAAGCGGGGATAATGCGTTGGCGAAGCTGCATGCGCTTGGGGCGTTGCAGGGCTTGGGTGCATTGAACGAAGCCCATGTGGTCCTGGCTATGCAGGATGCGAATGAGCAGGTGGTTATTTCAGGCATCCGATTGAGTGAACAATTTTTTGACGCAAAAAAAGTGCCTCATGAAGACTTGATCAAAGCCTGGGGCACCTGCTGTCATACCTCTCAAGCGCAAAAACCGACAGTGCGCTATCAGCTCGCTTTAAGTGCCGCAAAAGTTTATGCGAGCATTAGGACATTCGATCCGGCAAAGATGACTTATGATGATAAGCTGGCGAAAATGGGAGAATATCCCCTTGCTGTGCTTCATGGGAATAACTCAGTAGAGTCGGACGCTAAGATATTGGACGCCTTTTTGTCATCGTCTCCTGACGCTTCCCTTCTGCTGCTAGGAGTTTTGGCATTTGACATGGGTGATCTATTGCTGCCTGAGCCAGCCTTCGTCAAAACGTTGCAGGCATCAGCCTCATCCATCAATCTGCCCCAGCAGTGGTTTATTGAAGATCCACGAAAATGGACTCCTGCAAGGCTGGTCGCGCTAGTGGCTGACCATTCGAGCCCTGAACGCGTGGCCGCACTGGCCAAGGGTTTTCGTCAGGCAGGATCATCATTGGAGAAAGCCGATGTTGAAGGCAAACTAACGCCTGTCTTCACCAAAGCCGCTATGATTGTCGCAGATCCTAAGGCATCCGAAGGTACCCGCCTCGAAGCCATCAAACTCCTCGGCCTCACATCCGCCAAAGAAGCCACTGATGCCCTGACGCAATGCCTCGCGCAAGGCCAGCCAGACGCAATACAATCAGCCGCCATCCACACGCTGTCCCAAGGCAACTCGCCGGCGATAACAGAGTCACTCATCGCGGGTTGGGCAGCATATGGCCCCAAAGCCAAAGAAGCCGCTCTCGAAGCCCTCCTCGCCCGCGAAGACCGCGCCCTGGCCTTGCTGGAATCGGGCGCGGTCAAAGCGACAGAGTTCTCCGCTTCCCAAGTCCAAGCTCTCCTCAAACACAAGTCCCCCAAAGTCGCCGCCTCGGCAAAAACAGCGCTGGCCTCCGTCATCCCGCCATCGCGTGAGGAGGTGACCGCGAAGTTCAAACCTGCCATCGCAGCACAAGGAGATGCCAAGAAAGGCCAGCTACAATACATGGCACGTTGTGTGGCCTGCCATCGCGCAGGAACCATGGGATTGCAGGTGGGCCCGGATCTTATTACGGTAAAAACTAAGGGCCGCGAGGCATTGCTTACGGCGATTTTGGAACCCCACAAGGAGGTTGCCTCTCAGTTCATCGCTTATACGGTCAATACGAAGGACGGCCAGACACTGGCTGGAATTATTACGAATGATACCGCATCAAGCATGTCACTCAAGATGATGGGCGGCATCGAAAAGACACTCCAGCGTTCGGAGATCAAAGGCAGCAGCTCCACTGGGCAGAGCCTGATGCCGGAAGGTCTGGAAACCGGCATGAGCGTTGCAGACATGGCTGATCTTCTTAGCTTCATTGAGGGACAGTAAACCTCCCCTAAAACTGAACCGGTTTTTCTTTGCAGGCGGCGCTGTCTGCGCTCCTGTAAACTTATCATGAAGACCACCCCCGTTACCTTTGAAGATCTGCAGTCCTCCGTCATCGCCGTGCCGCCACTTTGCCGGAACAAAGATCTGTCATTGGCCAAGTCCCAAAACAGCCGCCTGATCAAGCACATGTACAAAGGCGGCATCCGCACGCTGCTGTATGGTGGTAATGCCAATCTCTACAACATCGCCCCGAGTGAGTACCACTCCCTGCTGAAGATGCTCGTCGATGTGGCACCTGAGGACATGTGGATCGTCCCCTCCGTTGGCCCCATGTATGGCACTGCGATGGATCAGGCTAAGATTCTAAGCGAGTTCGCTTTCCCCACCGCGATGCTGCTGCCCACGCTCTTCCCCTCCAAGCCCGCCGGTGTCGCCACTGCCATTCGCCATTTCGTGGAGAAGTCCGGCATCAAGGCCGTTCTTTACATCAAGGACGGTTCCTACATCACCCCTGAACTTGCCGCCGAACTCGTCAATGACGGTCTGATCTCCTGGATCAAATACGCCATCGTCGAACCTGATCCAAAGAAGGACCCCTATCTCAAGAAGCTCATCAAGCTGGTGGACACCAAGCTCATCGTCAGCGGCATCGGCGAGCAGCCATCCATCATCCATCTGCGTGACTTCGGCGTCACCGGTTTCACCGCAGGCTGCGTCTGCATCGCCCCTTCCCGCTCCACCGCCCTGCTTCAGGCCATCTTGAAGAAAGACTGGGACACCGCCGAAGCAATCCGCGAGGAATTCGTCGCCCTCGAAGATCTGCGCAATGCCCACAGCCCCATCCTCGTTCTGCATCACGCCGTCGAACTCTCCGGCGTGGCCCAGACCGGCCCCGTGCTGCCACTGCTCACCGAACTTCCAGCCAACCTGCTGCCGAAGATCGAAAAAGCTGCCAAGGCACTGCTGGCGAAGAATGGCTGAGCCGGGAGTTTGCAATAGCAGTCAGTGGCTTCAAGCCACGGCTGACCATTGCTTCAACAGAGCACTTCACTTCCCGCATTAGGCATTGCCTAATGCGGGAAGTTTGTATTGACGGTTTGTGACAACTCACGCCATGGATATGCGTATTCTCACACCATGACTTCACGCCGTCACTTCATCCAGTCTCTTTCCACCACCGCTCTCCTTGCCGCTTCCGGCAGCATCACTGCTCAAGAAGCCGCCAAACCCGCCCGCAAGCTGCGCAAGGCCATCATGGGCGGCACGCTCGGCATCAAGGGCACGCTGGTTGAGAAATACAAATTCGCCAAGGAGGCAGGCTATGAAGGCGTCGAGCCCGCAGGAGGTCTCAATCAGCAGGAAGTGATCGACGCGCTCGGCCAGTCCGGCCTGCAAGCCGCCAGCGTGTGCTGCCACACGCATTGGAAGCAGACGCTCACCCATGACGATCCCAAAATTCGTGAGGAAGGTTTGCAAGGCGTGCTCACCACCCTGCGCGATGCCAAGGCCTACGGCGCTGATTCCATTCTCGTGGTTCCCGGCGTGGTGAGCGAGACAGTGCCATATGACGTCGCCTGGACGCGCTCCATCGCTGAGATCAAAAAAGCCGTGCCGCTGGCCAAAGAACTCGGCGTGAAGATCTCCATCGAGAACGTCTGGAACAACTTCATCCTCAGCCCGCTCGAAGCCGTGCGCTATCTCGATGAAGTGGGCGATCCCATCGTGGGCTGGCATTTCGACATCGGCAACGTGCTGCGCTTCGGCTGGCCGGAGCAGTGGATCAAGGTTCTGGGCAAGCGCATCAACCGCATCCACGTCAAAGAATACAGTACCAAGAAGATGAAGGAAGAAGGCATCTACAAAGGCTTCGACTGCGACCTCACCGAAGGCGACAACAACTGGCCCGCCATCATGAAAGCCCTCGATGACGTCGGCTACACCGGCTGGGCCATCAGCGAACAGCGCGGTGGCATCAATCCCAATGGCCTCAAGATGCTCACCGAACGCATGGACAAAATCTTCGCGCTGTAATCGTGCGCATCATCCGACATTCGTCATTCTGATTTCGTCATTTTCCCCCAATGCCCTCCGCCCTCGCCATCTTCGCCCATCCTGACGACATCGAATTCGTCGCCGCCGGAACCCTGCTTCTGCTCAAAGAGCGTGGCTGGGACATCCATTATGTCAACCTCTGCACCGGAAACGGCGGCTCCGTACAGATGGACGGCCCCACCACGACCCAGAAACGTCTCGAAGAAGGCAAGGAGGCCGCACGCATCCTCGGCGCCACGTTTTATCCACCGATCTGCGATGACCTGGAGCTGACCTACTCCGTGCCCTACCTGCGCAAAGTCGCTGCCATTGTTCGCATGGCCCAGCCCAGCATCGTCCTCACGCATGCGCCCGCGGATTACATGGAGGATCACATGCAGGCCTCCCGCCTTGCCGTCACCGCTGCATTTTCACACTGCATCCCCAACTTCCAGACCGATCCTCATCTCCCTTCCTACTCGCACGACGTCACCGTCTATCACGCCATGCCGCATGGCCAGTGCGATCCCCTGCGCCAGAAGCTCCAGGCCGGTCAGTATGTGGACACCACCAGCGTTCACGACCTCAAGCGCGAATCGCTCGCCGCCCACGAAAGCCAGAAGCACTGGCTCGACGTAAGTCAGGGCATGGACTCCTACCTCATCAGCATGGACGAATCCTCCCGCGCCATCGGCCGACTCTCCGGCCGGTTCGAATACGCCGAAGGCTGGCGCAGGCACCTCCACCTCGGATTCAGCGCCAAGGAAATCGATCCCCTTAAAGACGCCCTCGGCGACCTCTGCCTGATCAATGAGGAATACGAGCGGGCCAAAGCCACGCCGGTCTGAGCACCCAGTTCGAAGGTTTAAGATATAAGTTTAAAGTTGGCAGCATACTCGCTCCCGGCTTGAAAACTTGAGCTTAAACCTTTAACTCGGCCCCATGCCCGCTCCGCTGACCTACCTGCTTGTCGACGGTCACAGCGTCATCCACGCCTGGCCGGAACTGAAGCGTGAGCATCGGGTCGCCTCGCGCCGGCATCTGGCCCGCACGGAGCTTCTGAAACGCCTGCGCAATCTTCAGGACATGAGCTGCATGCAGGTGGTCGTCGTGTTTGACGGTGCCAGACAAGGCACCAATGAGGAGCGCGAGCCCCAGGGCCTTCAAATCATTTACGCGGATCCAGGCACCACGGCGGACACCATCATCGAGCGCCTCGTGGCCAAATACATCACGGAGCGCCCCATGCGTGTCGTTTCCGCCGACGGTATGGTGCGTGAAACAATTCTGTCACTTGGAGCCGAGTGGTTCAGCCCTGAAATCCTCCGCAGCCTGTGCGATGGTGCCGAAACCAGCATGCGCGCCCGCCTTGCCTGATTCCCATTCACGTTCTAACCTTCCCCCATGAGATTGATTCTTCCCCTTTTGTTTTTGATGCTTGGCGTCTCCGCCTCAATGGCTCAAGCCCCCGCCAAGGCACCCGTTTCCGATGAAGTCAAAAAGCTCCTGTTGGAAGCCCGCGACATGCGCGTGAAGCAGCGCTACACCGACGCGCTCGAAAAGCTGGATGCAGCCGAGAAACTCAACCCCAACCTCGCCGACATCTACGCCCTGCGCGGCGACATCTACCTGGCGCCACGCCGTCGTGATTTTGACCTCGCCCTGCCCCAGTTTGAAAAAGCCGCGCAGCTCCAGCCAGAAAGCCCGCTGCCCAAGTTCAATCTCGCCGAGTTCTACTTTGTGAAGCACGATTTCACCACGGCGCTCCAGTCCTTCACCAAGCTTGCCACGGACTACCCCAAGCTGCCCATGGTCATCCGACATCTCGTGCATTACAAACGGGCGCTGTGTGAATTGAAGCTCGGTCACCGCCCCGCCGCCGACCAGATCATCGCTGAAAATTTCACCTTCATGGACGACACCCCGGCTTACTACTTTTGCAAGGCGGCCATCTCCTTTGACCTGGGCGATCCCAACAAAGGCAACGAATGGGTGAAGCGCGGCGTTGCCGTCTTTAAGGCTCCTAGCTGCGATCCGTACTACGATGCATTCAAGGAACTG
>NZ_JBIPNG010000398.1:0-6222 GCF_044373815.1 Prosthecobacter sp.
CTTACGCGGAGTTGCTCACATGCCGCCATAACCTCCTCAAAGAAGGGCCCGGAAAACCCGTTTCACCGGGGAATCTGCCCTGATGCATCATTCAGGTACGAAGCACATGTGTTCCCGCCAAAAAAAAAGAGGCCTGACCAACAGAAGAGTCGGTCAGGACCAAAGGCATTTCGGTTGCTCAGTCCATCGCTGGTCGAGCTGCTTTTCACGCCTCACTGATGTATCGCAGGAGTTCAGAAAGCGAAAGCCGGGGCGATGGAGTATCTCGTAAAGTGCACCGTCGGCAGTGATTTCATGGGGAGCAGCGATTTCCCATGCAATCGCATCCTTCGCTCCAACCGGACGGTTGCTTCAGAAAACGCCTTCTACAGCAGGCAGAGCACCGGGCCTGAAGACTGGACGACCAAGCCGGAGGTCAGTTGCGATTCATTTTCTGACAAGGCCAACCCCACTCCCCACCCACTGCCATGAACCATCCATTTTGTATTCCTCGTTTTGTGCCGGCTTGCGCCGCCGCACTGCTTGCCGGCAGCCTGCTGGCCGCTGCTGAAGAAGACTTCGACTCTCTCGTCAAACGACTACAGCAGGAAAAGGCCTCGTTTGCCGAGCGACAGCAAAAGCTGCTGAACGAACGCTACGACCTCGCTGACCGCCCCGCCAAGGAGGTGACGATGGCACGCGGCAAACCGGTGCAGGCCGGCGTGCGAGTGAAGCTGCCAGAGGGAACGACGTGGGACAAGCTGGCTGCGATGTCACCTGAAATCATCCAGAGCAAGAATCTCTGGCCGGAAGGATTTTACCCGCTGCCGCACCCTCATCACGAAGCAGGCGGAATGGTGTTTCCAAAGCCACTCATTGAAGAAACCCAAAAGCAGACGGCTCGCGATCTGTCGCGCTTCGACCTCGACTATGATCTGCCCCAGCATTTGCTGCCTGAATTTCCCGCGCCCATCTATCTCACCACGCGGCCCGACCTTGGAGATGTATCCCAGGGGAAACTGGTGACGCAGACCAATTTTTACGGCCTCTTCAAAGACATCCTCAATCCCAAGCAACTGGAGGGACTGCGGCTGCTCGTCACCCCCTTCCCGCAGCAGCAGTTCAACAGCACCGAAGACCGCCGCAGCCTGCATCCGAGCCTCGGCGTGGCCTGCTTCGACTGCCATGCCAATGGTCACACCAACGCAGCGACTCATACGGTGGGTGACATCCGTCCGAACGAGCACCGTCACCGCATTGACACGCCCTCCTTGCGCGGACTCAACATCCAGAGGCTCTTCGGCTCCCAGCGTGCGCTCAAAACGGTGGAAGACTTCACCGAGTTCGAGCAGCGTGCGGCCTACTTCGACGGCATCCCGGCAGACGCCGCACGGAAAGGTGTGAATGTTCTCGAACGTGGCAGCCAGGTCCACTTCATGGCCGAGTTTCAGGCACTGCTGGATTTCCCGCCCGCACCCAAGCTTGACGTGTTCGGCAAGCTGCACCCCGCCAGGGCCAGCGAGGCTGAACTGCGCGGGCAGGCGCTTTTCTTTGGCAAGGCCCAGTGTGCCGTGTGCCACCCAGCGCCCTACTACACCGACAACAGCATGCACAACCTGCAGGTGGAACGCTTCTTCAAGGAGAAGATGATCAATGGCCGCAAAGCGAGCGCCGACGGCCCCATCAAGACCTTCCCGCTACGCAGCATCAAAGACTCACCCCCGTATTTACATGACGACCGCCTGCTCACACTCGCAGACACCGTCGAGTTCTTCAATCTGGTGCTGGAAAGCCATCTCAATGAAGAGGAGAAAAAAGACCTCGTGGCCTTTTTGCTGACGCTTTAACTCCGCATCTCGCAGTGAAAGAGAGGGGGCGATGGATCCAAAAATCCGGGCATCCGGAAGTTCTGGCAACTGCGATGTGAGGAAACTAACGTGACCTCGGGGGACATGTCCCATCTGTATCCACCCTTGGTCTCATGCGCACTTTTTGAAGCTCCCATTGAACATCCAAGCACCCGCCGTTTCCAGCGCGCCGGCAGCGCGTGTCAGTTTTTACCTGATGCAACGGCCATCACTGCGCCTGAAGCGCGATGGCCAGTTAAGATGCGAAAAAACGTGCAACGTGGAAACCGTGATCCAAACGCGGTGCATGGCAAACCCCACCCCGCTCTCATGAACACCCAAGCCGAACTCATTGACTGGCTCCGCGACATCTATGCCATGGACAAAGCCATGGAAACAGCCCTGAACAAACTGACCGATCACCCGCTACATTACCCGGCATTGCGCAAGCAAGCAGCGCTGCACTGCACCGAGACCCGGCGGCATGCTGAAGCGATCGCCAGCTTCTTGAAGCAGCTGGGGTCCGATACTTCCTCGCTGAAAACCGTGCAGGCCCAGGGCATGGGGATGGATTTCATGAGAAGCGCAGGCGCAGCCTTTGCCCGGGATGAGCGCATCAAGGACGTCCTCACGGTCCTGGTCACCGAGCACTTTGAGATTGCCTGCCATACGATCCTGCGCACGCGAGCGTCGCAGCTTGGCCTGCTGGAGATCGTCCGTATCTGCGACCAAATTTTGTCGGAGGAAAATCGAATGGTGAGCTGGCTGCAGCAGAACATGCCGCACATCTTCGCAGCTTATCTCTCCCAGGAGAAAGAGACTGAAACGGAACATGAATTCGCAGCGACCCTAAGTGTCGACACCGAAGACAGGGTGCAGTGGGAGTTTGTCCAACTGGCGCAGAATGCGTCGCTGTTCGGCGGGCCGCTGCCACGGTCAAGCTTTGCCGACATGCAGAATTAGCTCAGCGAGTCGAAACCATTCCTCCATCCCAGATCATCGCTGGGATGGAGGAATTGAAGTGTTTAAGCGGCCTGCAGGCTGTGAATGGAGCTGCGGGTGCGGAAGGTCTGGCGCAGCTTTTTCAAGCCGAGCTCCATGCGCGTCTTGACCGTGCCAAGAGGTGAATGTGCATCTCCCGGTCCACCATGGCCAGATAGCTCAGGTCATGCTCCTCCATCAGTCATTGGGCGATCGCGCATTCTTCCTCCTCGTAGCAGAAGACCACGTCATCGCTCATGATCTGGCCCACTTGCCAAGCTTTGGGATCGTGACCGTGGCCTACCATTTCCCACTCGGGATTTTTTTGTTGATCATGCCCACCAGCTTGCGGTCCTGCGAGACCGGCCACTTGCTGGTGTCATGATCGCCCATGCGGATGCCAGCCGTCTGCACAGAGTCATCCGGGTGCAGGGCACCGGCGACCACATCCGTCAGTGATTTCAAGGATGGGACCGGGGCTTTGGGCGGATGTATCGCAATGGATTTCCGCACTGACCTTAGCTGCCAATCAGCAGACAACCTGTCCCTGAAGCGCAGACAGGCAGGAAGAGCCCACTTTTCCAGCACCGGCAGCAACGGCCTCATCCATGCAACCGGCACTGCGGCGAGACGCGATGTTAGGGCAAAGGCCCAATCAATCTAAACCGGTGTCCTTCAGGCCATCCAAACACTGGCCGGACAGCAGACAAAAATGAACACCGTCCTCCAAAGTTCACCTCTACCACAACCCACACTATGAAAACCAACCTCAAAACCATGCTCATCCTGCCCTGTCTGGCGCTCTGCATTGCGGCCTGTGAAAAGCATTCATCCACCAAAGTCAGCGAAGAAACCCGGGAAAAAATCCACGAGGCAGCCACTGACTCTCCAGCCCAGCTCAAGATCAAAGGCAACTGGAACGAGGCGAAAGGCAAGCTGAAGCAGAAGTTTGGTCAATTGACCGATGACGACGTGATGTACGAAAAAGGGAAGGAAGACGAACTCTACGGCCGTCTGCAGCAGCGGCTGGGAAAATCCCGCGAAGAAGTCGAGCGCATTTTAAACGAGCTCTAGCACCACGAGACATGGCTGGTGCGATTCAACACACAACAAATCCTTAACCGTCACCAATATGAAAAACACACTTATCAAGCAATGGCAGCGCATGGAACAGGGCAAGATCGGCTATGCCCTTCTCTGGCTTCTCGGCATCCCCCTGCCCGTGCTCCTCATCTTCTATTTGCTGCGCGGCGGAAACTAACGTCCGTCATTAGGCAGAAAGATTTAGCACCCAAAGAAGCCCCGCCTTTTTGGCGGGGCTTTTATTTAAATATTCAGAGGCAAAAGACATCAGGGCGAAATCGCTTCTTTAACCATGCACAGCAGAGAACCGCATTGAAGCAAGGATCCAAACCACCCGTGCAGAAACTGCATCACCCGATCTCCACGCTCTGCCCGACTGCAGACTCATAAATCTGGTGCAGCAGGAAAGTTTGCTGTGCCCCGATCTTCTGGCCGAACTGTGCCGTGAGGTACATCCCCACCGCGATCAGCACCATGAGGGTGGCAATCCACAGCCCCCATGCCTGCATGCCAAGCCAGAACTGACAGGCTCCCAATATTCCTGAAAACAGCCCGACCGAGCCAACCAGCATGTAGCCGTAGAGAAAGGCCGCCCACACGTTGGTGTTTGGGCCGTAGGTTCCTATCACACGTGTTTTCCCTTCGTCTTCGGGCTCCAGGCTCAGACTGAGGCGTGGCGACCAGTATTGAGTGTCCTTTTCCACCACATGCAGGCTTACAAAGCCCGGAAAGCTTTTGACCTCGCAGCGGTCGGCATGTTCGCGTGCGTAATGGGTGATCAACTCAACTGCAGCCTCCACATCCAAGTCGATCATGTGTGAAAAACGGGGGCGGAGTCGAAAACTGCTCATGTGTCAAATGCTACCCGGT
This sequence comes from Prosthecobacter sp., assembly GCF_044373815.1. GTDB lineage: Bacteria > Verrucomicrobiota > Verrucomicrobiia > Verrucomicrobiales > Verrucomicrobiaceae > Prosthecobacter. Next base: position 4,761 of record NZ_JBIPNG010000398.1, read on the forward strand.
CGCAGCCAACTGCGTCTAGTGCCTCTATTGCTCAATTCCGAACGTGGCTTGTTCGATGAACGACGTTGTGCATGCCCTTGGTTTGGATATGGCGTGTGGGCTGTTTGTTTGAAGACGGAGCCGGATGATAATATCTCAGTGATGAACTACTCGGCCACGTGCACCCACAGATGGGCAATGGCGCGCTCGTCACGTTTGTTCACGTGCTCCACGCTGACGATGTAGTCACCGGGTTTGGCGAAGCTGTGCTGCGTGGTCGCGTAGCCGTCCTTCGCCAGCGCCTTCGCGTTGCCGTCGGATTTCACCTTCACTGCGGGAGTTCCGTCACCAAAATCCCACGTCTCGCCGCCTTCATCGCGAAAGGTGCGCACTTTGAAAGTGATGCTGTCCCCGGGTTTGAGATTTGACGTGGGTGAATAGCTCGGGTGGATCGCTGGCGGGAGGTTCTTCTCATCGGGGTCGATGACCTGCACGATTGCAAAATCGTAGCTCGTGTGACCGGCTTCATCGATGGCTTTCAGGATCTCGCTGTAGCTGCCGGGCCGGGTGTAGGTGCGCTCCAGTCTGGCCCCTTTCTGCTTGCTGCCGTCCGTGAGCGTCCATTCGTAGCTCGTGATTTTTCCCGCCGCCGCCCAGGACTTCGAGGCATCGAGCGTGACAGTTTCCCCTGCGCGGATGAAGTGATGCGGCCGCGCCACTGCGATGACGGCAGGCTTCTGCTCATGGACATAGGACTCCCATGCAAAGGCATAGGCCTCCTGGGTGCCCCACTTGCCGGAAGGCTGCCGGCTCTTGATGCCAAAGTGAAGGTGGGACCACCCGCCGCTGGCGCCTTCCTTGCCAAGGACGCCGATGCGCTGCCCCATCTTTACGCGTGAGCCCATGCGGATATCCGGATCAATCGTGTGCAGATGGCTGTAGCGGTAGTACCAGCCGCGCTCGTCGAGAAGATAGACGACGTCGTAGCGAGGGCGCACAGGCGTGAGGGAGTAGCCGGGCAGCGTCTTTTCCGACACGCTCACGACGAGGCCGTCCGTGGCCGCCACCACCTCGACCAATCCCTCACAGCCGCCGAAATCGAGATCGTTGTGGTAGTAGATTTTTTTGCGCTCGGGCTTGTCGCCGCCATCCACATACGTTGGCTCGTTTGAAAACTGCGTCATCGTCGCGAACCAGCGCTGCTTCAGCGGATAGACAAAGGTGCCCGGCTCGATCCAAGGCGAGCCGGCAGACCAGAGGCGCAGCCGCGCGTCTTTCTCAAGGCCCCAGGAATCCTCCTGGCTGTTGGCATTGTAGCCACGAGTAATCGGGCAGTCGATCTGCACGCCGCCAAGATTCTGCGGCAGCTGGTAATTCGCACTGGTGAGCCAGGCCTGCGCGCCGTTCACATCCACCTTCACCTTGGCTTCGCGCACGGCATGGGACATGGAGTCGACCTTTTCATTGAGCTCCAGAAGCTTGA
>NZ_JBIPNG010000442.1:0-5566 GCF_044373815.1 Prosthecobacter sp.
GGCGGCTTGAGCCACGGTGTCAAACACCGGCACATTCTTGCCACTGTGCTCGAAAACTTGACCACCTTTGCCCGGCGTCACACCAGCCACCAGCTGTGTACCGTAGTCGATGGAAGCCTTCGCATGGCGCGAGCCGAAATCTCCGGTGATACCTTGAACAAGAATGCGGGTGTCAGTTTCAACGAGAATGGCCATCGGGATGAATTCGGTAAAAGTTTTGGGGGTGCGTGAACGCGCCGCATCATAGAAGTGTGCTTCGCTGCGTCAAGGCGGCGGCGGAATATTCTCAAAGCAAGCGCCAGAGTTTTGGCAAAAAGACCACCAATCCCACTCCTAGCGCCGCAAGCGCCGCCACCAGCACCGCCGCGGCGGCTGCATCCTTGACCAGTCGGATGGGCTCCTCACGCTCATTGCTCACGCGATCCGCCAAGACTTCGATCGCAGTGTTCAGCAGTTCTGCCGTCCACACCAGTCCCACAGCCAGCAGCACCACACACCACTCCCAGTCCGCCAGCTGCAGCCAGATGCCAAAGCCTGCCACGAGCACCGTGGCGAGGCCATGCACCTGAAGATTTCGCTGTGTTTTCAGCGCCCAGACCAGTCCCGCAAGCGCAGGACCAAAGCTGCGGAGCACCAATTCAAGCCAGCGGGTCATGCGAGGCGATTCGGCTACTGCGTGCCCACGGGTTTTTCCACCGGAGCCGTTTCTGCAGCAGGTTCGGAGACTTCTTTGACCAGATCACGGAATTCCTTCAGCCAGCTCAGCGCATCCGGATGGCTCGGGTAGGTCTGGATCACCTTCAGCATGTCTGCCAGCGCAATGACCGGAGTGACATTGTTCTGCACCAGATAGTTGTTCTTTTCCCAGATCATGCGTGGGCTGGCATCTTTATAGAATTCATTGAATTCGGTTTCACTCTTGATGGCCTTTTGCATGGCCACCTCTGCATTCATGCGGGAATCCCACTGAGCTGGAAGATCGGTGGGCTTTTCCGCCAGATAATAGGGGAAAACAATATTGGAATAGATGCCCCTGACATTCAGCGGTTGATATTCCCACTCTTTCCGCTTCAAGAAGTCTTCCAGCGAGTACGCCTTGGCAAATTCGGAACTGGCCACGGACTGCCGCAGGGTACCCATGATGTCTCCGGCAGGCACGTTGCCGCCACCACCGCCTCTGCGCCCGCCACCGCCCCCCCCTTGGCCACCACCCTTTGCGTCCTTATCCGTCACGGCTCCTGAGGCCGAATGAGTGGTGGCTCCCTGTACGGCGGTGATTGCCTTGGCCAAAAAGGCCTGTATGGAAGTGATGATCGGCGCCATTTTCTTGGGTTCATCGATCTCCTGCGCCTGAATTGTCAGCACGAGGTACTCAAGTTGCAGCCACAGCGCCTGCTTGAAATCCTCATCCTTCAGATTTGCCTCATTCTTGGCCTTCCAATCCATAAAATCCGCCTGCTTCAAGTTTTTGCGATCAAAGTGCTCCAGCTTGTAGCAGTCCAAATACAGCGCCAGAGCAGCCGCCGGGCTGGCCATTCCCTCACGGAATTTCGCCATGGCCACACCAAAGACGGAGCCCCTGCCCTTGCCAATCTGAGCCTCCACCTTTTCCAGTTCTTTGAGAATATGCTCCGTTTGCGCAGGCGTGAGAATCACCTTGCTTTCGGGCTTCTCAGGTTCAGCAGCAGGAGTTTGTGCGCTGACAGGAGATGCAAGCATCAAGGCCAGCAGAGGCAGGAGTTGAGTCAATTTCATGGTCGGAAAAGTAAACAAGGCAAAACGCGGATGGGTGCAGGAAAAATCTTTATCTGAAAAAAGTCTCCACATCAACGTTTCATCCCCGCACAAACTTGGACTTGGATGCACAAAGTCATCGTATATCTGTTTCCACCCCCTTCCTTATGACACGCTCCGCCTTCTTTTTCGCCCTTTTGACCCTCCTCACCATGCCAGCCATGGCTGGAGACGCCCCCGTCAATTACATCGCCGAGATGACCGGCATGGTATGCGCCGGCTGCAAAGACCACGTCACCGCCTCCTTCACCAAGCTCGAAGGCGTCTCCAAGGTGCAGATTGTTCCTGGCGACAAACCCGGCACCCAAAAAGTCACCGTCACCTCCACTTCCCCCTCCTTGACCAAGGAGCAGGCCGTCACCGCTTTAGGCTCCTCCGCCTCAACGTACATCGTGCATGCATGGGTGAAGTCGGAGCAGCCGGCCAACTAAAGCCAAAATCATCAGGCAAAATCGCTTGCCTGTCTCTCCGACTGCGCCACTATCCGCGCTCTCCTTTTGCCGGAGCAAGAATTTGGACAGGTGTCAGAGTGGTCTAACGAGCACGCCTGGAAAGCGTGTGTACCTTAATCGGTACCGAGGGTTCGAATCCCTCCCTGTCCGCCATTCTTCGTCAACTCAAGGAGACGAAGATTGCCCTCCGCAGAGCGAATGACAGCCTGCTGGTCAGGGTAGGTCTCCAAAATCTCATCGACTCCACCAATCGATAATTGAGCGAAACGAGGCGATTCATGAGGATCGTGGGCAAGAAGCTGCCCCATCCACTTTCACCCGCACTCATTTCTTGAGTCCCGGTGCTCCCAGCACTTGCGCTTTCCTGCCTCATGCACGGCAACATATCGCGGTTCAGACTCGTTTGGCTCTCCGATGAAACCAACCGCTTTCTCTCCGTCCCGTCGTCAATTCCTTGCCACTGCTGGCGCAGCCTCGCTGTCACTCCTTTCCTCATCGCACGCGGCGACGTTTAAAACGACGATCCAGAAGGCCAAGATCATCGGCAAGCCGGAGGAAAAGGCGCTGCGTGAGCTCAAAGAGGCCGGATTCGACGGCGTGGAGGTTTCGCATCTTTTTGATGACGAAACGGAGGCCAAAAAGGCGCGTGAACTCGTCGAAGGCATCGGTTTGAAGGTGCATTCCGTGCTGCGTGGCTGGGCCGAGTTCAACAGCGATGATCCGGGGCAGGTCGCCGCGAGCTACGAGGTGACGGAGAAAGCCCTGCGTACGGCCAACTGGCTCGGGGCTGAGACGATCCTGCTCGTACCGTGCCGCGTCGGCGGGCCGACCGTTAGGATGCCGCAGCCGTGGGAATTCGACATCGAGTTCGACGAAAAGACAGGCCATGTCAGCCGCGTCGTGAAAGGCGACAACACACCGTTCGAGCGCTACATCGCGCTGCAAAACAAATCGACCGACGGATCAAAGGAGCAGGTGACAAAGCTCATCCCGCTGGCCGAGAAGCTCAACGTCATCATCGGCCTCGAGAACGTCTGGAACAACCTCTGGGTGCGTCCGGATCTTTACAAAAACTTCGTCGCATCCTTCAACCACCCGTTTGTGAAGGCCTACTACGACGTGGGCAACCATGTGAAGTATCTCGTGCCCGTACACGACTGGATTCACACGCTGGGTGGCCTCATCAAGAAGATCCACATCAAGGACTACGCGCTCGCGCCGGACAGCCACAGCGGCAAGTTCGTACATCCGCGGGATGGCAGCATCGACTGGCCTAAAATGCGTCAGGCGCTCGACGATGTCGGCTACAACGGCTGGATCACCGTTGAAGACGGCGGCCTGCCCCTGTCCGAATTCAACGAACGCCTCAACAAGATCATCTCCGGAGTCTGAATCATGAAACACGCCCTGCTCTTCCTCGCCCTTGCCACCTTCACCACCTTCACCACCTTCACCACCGCCGCCGACCGCGTCGTTCCTCGCGAAGGCACCGAGTGGTGCAATATCTGGATGCCGAACGCCGACAAGCACGACCTGCCGCGCGTGCTGCTCATCGGCGACTCCGTGACACAGGGCTACGGACCCGACGTTGAGAAGCAGCTCTCCGGCAAGGCCTACGTAGCGCGCCTCGCCACCTCGCGCTGTGTTGGAGATCCCGTTCTGCATGCCGAGATCGCCGCCGTGCTCGGAGCGGATACCTTTGATGTAATTCACTTCAACAACGGCCTGCACGGCGTCGGCCCTGTCAATGAGAAGGAGTATGCCGAATTTCTGCCGCAGATGATCGCTCACCTCCGCAAGCTCGCGCCAAAGGCGAAGCTCATTTGGGCCAGCAGCACCCCCTCGCATGTGAATGGCAAATTCGAGCAGCTCGATGCACGCAACGAAAATGTGAAAGAGCGGAACCGGCTCGCTGCCGAACTGATGGCCAAGGAAGGCATCCCCGTGGACGATCTTTACGCGCTCATGCTGCCGCACCCCGAGTGCTGCTCCGATGGGCTGCACTACAAGCCGGAAGGCAGGGCCATGCAGGGCGCGCAAGTCGCCGCCGAGGTCCTCAAGCTGCTGCCGTCGAAAGCGAAATGAAACACCTCCTGACACTCATCGCCCTCACTCTCGCCGCCTTTGGGGGAGCCGTCCCTGCGATTGCGGAAGAACTTCCCAAAACCGCGCTGAGTGTTGAAAAACTCAATGAACTGGATGCCACCATCCAGCAGGCCATCCGAGATTCCAAGATGCTCGGCGCAGCCTTGTGGGTGGAGAGCCACGGCGTGGCATACCACAAAGCCTATGGCCAGCGCGCTCTCAAACCCGTGCCGGAGGTGATGACCGAGGACACACTCTTTGATGTGGCCTCCATCACCAAAGTCATGGCAGCCGCCAGCGCGGCGATGCTCTGCATCGAGCGCGACTTGTTCAAGCTCGATGACCCCGTGTCGCAGCACTTGCCGGAGTTTACCGGCGAAGGACGTGAGAAAATCACCCTCCGCCACCTGCTGCTCCACACCTCGGGCCTGCCCGTAAATCTCATTCCCAAAACACAGCCCTTCACCACTCACGTCGAAGCCATCGCACAGATCTGCCACACGAAGCTCTTGTTTGAGCCCGGCTCCCAGTTTTCCTACAGCAGCGTGGGCACCATGCTTCTTGGCGGCGTGATCGAACGCGTGACCGGCAGGAAGTTTGACGAGTTCTGCACCACAGAAATCTTCCGCCCCCTGCGCATGAACGACACCGTCTTTCGTCCCAGCGGTGAGCAGTTGAAACGTGTCTCCCCCTCCAGTGCGCCGGAGCGTGGACTGGTGGATGACACCGTGGCTCGGTTAGCCGGCGGCGTCTCGGCGCATGCATCTCTCTTCACCACCACGGCCGACATGGCCCGCTTTGCCCGCATGATGCTGAACCTCGGCGAACTCGATGGCTTACGCGTCCTCAAACCCGAAACCGTCAGGCTGATGACAAGCGTGCAAAGCCCTGCCGGCCTAACCAGCCCCGATGCCAAAAACCTGCCCGTGCGCCGCGCCCTCGGCTGGGACATCGACACCCCCTACCGCACTCCGCCGCATGATTATTCTCCGTCCCGCGGCGCTCTGTTCCCCATCGGCGGCTACGGCCACACCGGCTGGACCGGGCAAATGCTGTGGATCGATCCCTTTTCCAGAACCTTCGTGATCTTCCTCTGCAACCGCTACGTGGACATCTCCAAAGACACCCGCCCCGCCGTCTATCAGCTCCACCACCGCATCTCCACCCTCGCACCCGAAGCCGTCCCGGACTTTGATTTCAAAAACGTCCCCGGCGCGCTGCCTGGACATGGGGAG
>NZ_JBIPNG010000125.1:0-14628 GCF_044373815.1 Prosthecobacter sp.
TCCTCTTCTAATCCTCACGTTGCGAGCTTCGGGACTACGACAACTGGAAGACCTATCCTCCAGATGCCAACCCTCAGATCATCCCCAGTTTCATCTTCCCCTCGACGCTGATCATCCCCTGATTCCACGCCGGATCCCAGACGAGTTCGACGGCAGCGTCGTCCATGTCTTCGATGGTCATGATGCGGCTTTGCGCATCGGCGGCAATCGTCGGCCCCATGCCGCAGCCGGGAGCCGTGAGCGTCATCTTCACGACAGCCTTGTTTTTGCCATCGGCATCGGCTTCGACCTTGCAGTCATACACAAGGCCCAGATCGACGATGTTGACCGGGATTTCCGGGTCATAGACATTTTTGAGTTGGTTCCACACCTGGCCTTCAAGATCGCTGACATCCACAGGGATGTTGGAAGAACTGCTGTCCTGCTCCTTCTTGCTGGCTTCGGGATCAATACCCAGAGCATCCACATCACCCGCCTGAATACGGGCAAGACCGAAGTCCGTGGCCACCGTGTAGGTGCCGCCGAGCGACTGCGTGATGATGACCTTCATGCCGAGCGGCAGTTTGATCAGATCACCACTGGGAATCTGTACGGCATCGACTTCGCGTTTGAGTTCAAGGGAGGAGTGCATGGGGAAATGAGAATGAAAAAATGTAAAGACTAGCTCGTGAGGACGATTTTGATTTTGCCCTGCGTTTTGCCAGCGGCGCTAAGAGCATCGGCCAAAGTACCGGATTGATCGGACACAATAGGAGCAGCAGCGGCGCCTGCTGGTTTGCTTTCAGCTTCGAGCGCGGCACGCAGTGCTCCTTCGACCATCTGCCCGCAGTGGATCTTCATGGGCGGCAGCGGACCGAGCGGCTTGCTAAGTTCCTCGGCAGACATGGAGAGCGCTTCTTCCTTCGTTTTGCCACGAATCAATTCCGTGGCGATGCTGGCCACGGCGATGGCCGTCTGGCAGCCGAAGCTCTGAAAGCTGGCCTTGTCGATGACCTTCCTGCCGTCTTTCTCTTTGTATTTGATCCACAGGCGCACCATGTCGCCACAGTCAGGACTTCCCACGGTGCCCACGGCATCGGCGTCGGGCATTTCGCCCAGATTCTGGGTGTCCGTGAGGGCTTGCTGGAGTGCGGCTTCGTCCATGGTCGTGATTCAATCTTCAATTTCGATACGATAGCGCGGCAGGCTTGGATCAATCTCACTGCTGTAAGCGTCGATCCCACCAGTGAGGCATTTCGTTTCGCCAAACCCATGGCCGATGAAATACGCAGCCGCATCCAGTGAGCGCGAGCCGGTGTGATCATATAGCACCACCGTCTGCGTCTTGTCACCACTGGTGAAAATTTCCTGCACCAACTCCTGCGTCAGCAGGCGCGCGCCGGGCAGCTTCACCGCCTCATGCTCCTCACGCGTGCGGACATCCAGCAGCACTAGATCCGGCTTGTTGCGCAGCAGCACTTCCAGTTCCTGAGGGGAGATCTGCAGCGAGGCATCGCCTTGGTGGCTTTCCTGAATGTGCCCCACCGCTTCAGCCACCGGGATATTTTCATTCCGCTCGCACACCTGCGCCAGCGTCTCGCCGGGCTGAAAGCCGCAGCTGCGGCATCCACCGATGTGATAGCGCGCAAACAGCGCCCGCTGCGCGCCAGGGTAGGCCTGGAGCACCTGGCTCATGGTCATGTCGCCGGTCAGCGGCGGAAGTTCAGCAGTGGGCATGGTGGGAAAACGGTCGGTCAAAGCACACATCGCAGGAGCTGGGAGCACCGGAGGTTCATTTCAGCCATCGTGCGCGCGTGAGCCATGCCATAACGGCAAAACCACCCAATGCAAGCCCGCGACCAATCCCCCTTGCCCACCATTTCGTCATTGATTCGCTCAGTTCCCCCTTCGGGCTCCCTGCGCTCGTCTGTCTCGATTCTCTCGGCTCGACATTCGGTATTCTGCATTCACCTTGTCAGCCATGTCTCAAGAACTCGAGCCACGCATCCCTGTCCTGCCCACTTTGATGACGGCGGGCAACATTCTTTGCGGTTTCGTCGCCATCCTGGAGATCTTTGACGGTCGCCATCTGGCGATGAACCAGCATTACCACTATGCCATCGTTTTCATCCTGCTGGCCTGCCTTTTTGATGCGCTGGACGGTCGCGTGGCGCGCATGGGTGGCACGGAAAGCCCGTTTGGCCGGGAGCTGGACTCGCTCGCGGACATCGTTTCTTTTGGCGTGGCTCCGGCGCTGCTGGTGCATGACATCGTGCTCAAAGAAATCGACACCCCCAAAGGACTGGGCTGGCTGATTTCATGTGTCTATTTGGTCTGCGGTGCCATGCGCCTTGCTCGGTTCAACTGTCTCGCGGCGGCGGACGTGAAGAGCAGCATGAAAGGCTTCCGCGGTTGCCCGATCCCCGCAGCAGCTGGCGTGATCTCCTCCCTCACCCTGCTGATCATCTGGCTGGACAGCAACGAGAAGGAAATCGGCAACTGGAAATACGTGCTGGCAGGCCTGATGGCTCTCCTCTCCTACCTGATGGTGAGCAATCTGGAATACCCGAGTTTCAAGGCGGTGAACTGGCGCACCAAGCGCTCCTTCCACTGGGTGCTGGTCACCATCTTCGTCATCGCCTTCACCGTCATGAACTGGCACTGGATGCCAGCGGTGCTGTTTGTGAGCTACCTAATGTACGGCTTGGTACGCCCGTGGGTCTCGCGTAAATGGCGGCAGGAAATCGAGATCGAGGCGGAAACGGTGGAGATCGACCCCGAGGCTGAGACACTGGCACTCAATGGAGCGGATGACGATAATGCCGAAAAGCATCACCCAGACGGCAGCAGCACCGTGCAGATTTGAACATTTTCATTTCGCGCAGCGCAGGGCCTGTGTAATTGAGGGCTTCTCCAACCTCCATGGCAGATTTTTATCAGCACGCGCGCGTGCCCACCCTCCACCACCTGGCTCATGCGGACAGTTCCGCCCGTGAAACTGAGATGCTGGACTGGGCGCGGGATAAACCAGTGGCTCTGCTGCTGCCCGCTCTCTATGCCGAGTGCGAACGCCCCGCCCTCCCTCGCATTCTTGAGGAGGTCTCGCAGGCAGGTCACATCTCCGAGGTGATCCTGAGCATGAATGGCATGGACGCCGCCGAGCTCGAGCGTGCCCTGGTGCTCATCCGCAAAAACCTGCGCGGCAAGACAGCCCACATTCTTTGGAATGACGGACCGCAGCTCTCCCAAGTCTATCAGCGCATGGATCAGGCCGGACTCGCCGGACCCCATGCAGGAAAGGGCTCAAACATCTGGATGGGCATCGCCTACCTTCATGCGCGCAGTTTTGGCGGCGTCATCGTCAGCCATGACACGGACATCCTGAACTACAGCCGTGATCTACTGTGGCGGCTCTGCTATCCGCTGCTGCACCCGCGCATGAATTATCGGTTCGCCAAAGGCTACTACAGCCGTGTGTCGGACCGGCTTTATGGCCGCGTGACGCGGCTGCTGATCTTCCCCCTCATCCAGGCATGCCGTGACGTGCTGGGCTCGAAGCCGATGCTCGAACATCTCGACAGCTTCCGCTACCCGCTCTCGGGTGAATTTGCCGCCGACATGCAGGCACTGGAATGCTTTTGCCTGCCCGGCGGCTGGGGCTTGGAAATCGCCCTTCTCTGCGAAGCCTTCCGTCATCTCCCCGGTGAGCAGCAGTGCCAGGTGGATCTGGGCTTCCATTTTGAGCACCGTCACCGCAGCCTTGCTCATGACCAGATCGGGGTCAACGAACCGGGACTGATCACCGCTGCGGCAGATGTCGCCCGCTGCCTCGTCTATCAGGTCCTGCGCGAAGCCGAACCCCGCTCCGCTGAAAGTCTCATGCGCCTGATCATCGAGCGCTACCGTCCCCGCGCCAACGAATGGCTGCAGCGCTACGAGCACGTGGCCCTGCTCAATGACCTGCGTCATGACGCAGAGGAGGAAAGTGCCGCAGTCTCCGCATTCGGCCAGGCCCTGGACCGTCTCCTGCACAGCTTGGGAAAAGACACACTGCATGTGCCTGCAATGCGCGACACCCCTGCCCGGACCCTTGCGAAGATTCCTGGGCTTGCTGCAGAGATTGTGGCGAGCGCCATCGTCGTTTGATACCCCCTGCCATCCTGCTTGCTTAGCTCCTGCCCCATGGATAAGGTCAGGTCTGTTAAAATCAGCGACTGCATTCTTGCATGAAGAAATCCCCCCAGACGGCGGCGAGGCGCAAAGCCAAGGCTGCGGCTGCATCACTCACTCAGGGAAGTGAATCTGTCGCCACTGCTGAACAGCTGGCTCAGTTTTACAACAGCGTCGACGCCGCCCTCTTCAGCCTTTCCGTGGAGCCGGGCCAGCAGCTGCGCTTCCACTTTGCCAACCACCGTTTTCTCACCGCCGCCGGTCAGCGACCACAGCAAGTGATCGGCAAACGGATCGAACAAATCATCCCGGAGCCATCCTGCACACGCCTGCTGAAGCAGTGCCGCAAATCAATCCGCAGCCATCAGACCGTTCGCTGGGATGAAACCTACATCCACCCATCAGGAATCAAATACGGCAAAATCTCCGTGACTCCGGTCATGGATGCCAATGGCCGTGTGACTCACCTTTCTGGCAGCATCATTGACATCACCAAACGCCGCAACTCAGAGCTGGCGTTGCATGAAAGCGAGGAGCTTTACCGCCGCATCGTGCAAACTGCCGAGGAGGGCATCTGGACGATCGATGCCCGTTCACTCACTGACTACGTCAATCCCAAGATGGCGAAGATGATGGGTTACAAGCCAGAGGAAATGATCGGACGTCCCATCAGCGACTTTCTGGACGATGAGGGCAAGGCACTGCTGACCACGCATATCAAGAACCGGAAGAATGGCATTTCAGATCAATTCGAGTTCAAATACATGCGTAAAGACGGCACGCCTCTGTGGGCGTTTGTCTCCACCAATCCCATCTCCAACACCCAGGGCGTTTACGTGGGGGCCATGGCTCTCCTGACGGACACTTCCGCACGCCGGGCCGCCGAGGCCGCCATGCAGGAAAGCAATGCGCAGTTCCGTGCCATCTTTGAGCAGGCCGCTGTCGGTGTGGCATTGATCGACAGCAACACAGGCCGTTTCCTCAACATCAATCAACGGGCCTGTGACATCGCCCGGCTGACACGCAGGCAGATGATGGCCACGACCTTCATGCACATCGCCCACCCAGACGATTTGCAGGCGAATCTGGAACACATGGAGGAGCTGAAGGCCGGCAAGATCCAGACATACACCACTGAGAAACGCCACCTTCATGCAGATGGCACCATCACATGGATCAACCTCACGGTTTCTCCCTTGTGGAAAAAAGGCGAGCCCCCTTCGCGGCACATCGCCATCATGCAGGACATTACGGAGCGCAAACAGGTGGAGCAGTCACTGGCCAGGACGACGGAACTGCTCGAGCGGACCGGAGAGATGGCCAAAATCGGCGGTTGGGAGCTGGAGGTGGCCTCAAAGAAGCTGTTCTGGTCCCTCGAGACCTGTCGGCTTTTCGAGATCGAGAGCAAGACGACTCCTTCACTGAAACAAGCGATCAGCTTCTACGCCCACAAGGAGCAGCAGATCATTCGAGCTGCTGTGAAAGCCGCCGTCGAACACGGCACCGCCTACGATCTGGAACTGCCGGTCCTCACCGCCAAAGGACGGCGCTTCTGGGCGCGCACCCAGGGGTTCGCCATTCGCAAGAACGGCCAAACCGTCAAGCTGATTGGCACGTTTCAGGACATCACCGAGCACAAGCAGGCTGAGCAGGCTTTGATTGAGAGCGAGGTTCGCTTCCGCGCCATCTTCGAGCAGGCCGTCGTGGGCGTCGGCCTCGTGGATTTCACCACAGGCCGCTTTGTGGATGTGAACCGCCGCTTCTGCACAATCATGGGTAGGTCGCGCAAAGACATGCTGAAGATTGCCTTTGATGAGATCACCCACCCGGATGACCACGCCAAGAACCATCATCTGCAAAAGCAGCTCAAAGCAGCCAAGTCCTCCGAGTTTCAAGTGGAACAGCGTTATGTACGTCCGGATGGTTCAGTGGTCTGGGTAAATCTCAATGCCTCCCTGCTCAGCACCATGAGCGGACGCCCCAACCAGCTGCTCGCCATGGTGGAGGACATCACCAGCCGCAAGCTGGCGGAGGCAAACTACCGCCGGGAGCTCGGCTTCAATGAAATCCTGGCCAGTCACACCTCGGCCATCATCATCCTGCTGGACCGGCACGGCAATCTGATCCACGCCAACGAGGCTACCCTGCAAATGCTCGGCTACAAACGGAAGGATCTGGTCGGCAAGCAACCGCCATGGAAATCCGACTTCATGGAAGCTGCGGAAAAAGCGCGTTCGAAAAAGCGCTTCAAGGAAATGCTGGCCGGCAGCAACATAGCCTCCAGGGAGGTCACTCTCATCGGCAAAGATCGCAAGCGCCATGTCGTCGCGCTTTCCAGCATCATCACACGTACTCCCGAAGGCGTGGTGGACCGCATCATCGTCACCGGCACGGACCTGACGGAGCGCAACCGGCTGCAAAAAGAAATCCTCAAAATCTCCGAGCAGGAGCAGGCGCGCATTGGCCACAATCTGCATGACGGCGTCGGGCAGACAATGACAGGAGTATCCAGCCTGATCGAAGCCCTCGAATCCGAACTCACTGGTGATCAGCGCACCAGTGCAGCCCGCATCCACCATCTCATTCAGGAAGCCATTCAGGAAGTCCGGCGCATGTCCCACAGCCTGTCTCCGGCATCCGTGAAAAATCGCGGACTCGGCGGAGCACTCCACCTGCTGGCGGAAACGATCCGCACCAACCATCGCACCACTTGCACCTGCGAAGTCAATTCAGACATCAAAATCGAAGACCCGGAAAAAGAGACGCACATCTACCGGATCGCCCAGGAAGCAGCCAACAACGCACTGCGCCATGGCCATCCCTCCAGAATCAAGCTATCACTCCAACTTCTGGGCGAACACGAAGCCGTGCTGAAGATCGAAGACAACGGCTCGGGCCTCGGCAAACGCACTCACGAACATCCAGGCATAGGCCTGCGCGTCATGGATTACCGTGCCAACCTCATCGACGGCAGTCTCACGATCAAATCCAGAGCCCGTGGCGGAGTCAGCGTCATCTGCCGCTTTCCTTATGGCAGCAGGCAGGATTGATGCCCCGCAGGTTTTGCGAATCAAACCCAACGTCCGCGACTCCACATGATCTCTGCGGTTTAAGCTCCGGCAATTTAGTCCGTGAGGTCACGCCCATTGGCTCCGTAATGGAGGGATGGTCATCACCTCCCTCGACTTCGGCAAACCGGGCAAGCAGCAAGGCTTCCTGCAGGTCCCCTACTCCCACAACCTCGGCGGCTGGGCCAATGTGATGATCCCCATCACCATCGTCGCTCGTGGCAAAGGGCCCACCGTTCTCGTGCTTGGCGGCAATCATGGCGACGAATACCAGGGCCAGATCGCCGCCATGAAACTCGCGCGCGAGCTCACACCTGAGAGGGTCACAGGGCGCATCATCCTGATCCCCTCGCTAAATCTGCCCGCAGCCCGTGCGGCCACGCGCCTGTCTCCGCTCGATGGCATGAACATGAACCGCGCCTTTCCCGGCGATGCCGAAGGGCCCGTCACCAGCCAGATCGCGCATTACCTGCGCACCGTGCTGTTTCCGCTCAGCGATGTCGTCATCGACATGCACTCCGGCGGGCGCAGCATGGAGTTCGTCCCCTGCTCGCATATGCACCTCGTGCCGGACCGTGAGCAGCGCGCAAAAATGTTTGCCGCCATGCTCGCCTGGGGCACGGACTTTTGTTTCATCTACGCAGACATCGCCGGCACGGGCCTGCTGCCGGTGGAGGCGGAAAACCAGGGCAAGCTTGTCATAACCACCGAACTCGGTGGCGGCGAATGCATTCCCGCCAGCGTACACCGCATCACCCAAAGCGGATTGAAGAACGTGCTCATACACGTTGGCGCACTCAAAGGGCGCGTGCAGCCGCGCAAAGCCCCCGCCATCATCACGCAGGCCACCAATCGTGAGGACTACATCCTCGCACCTGAGTCCGGCATCTTTGAAATCACCGCTGATCTCGGCGCGAAGATCAAAAAAGGCCAGACCGTCGGCCACATCCATCACCTGGAGCGGCCGGACCGTGCGCCGGAACCGATCACCGCGCAGAGCGCTGGTTATCTCATCACCATACGCGCGCCCTGTCTCACCCAGCAGGGCGATTGCGTGGCGGTGATCGCAAGACAAGTCAGCGAACGTGAAGTGCTGCACGCATGAATGACGAACCTGCGCGACCTCTTTCTCCGAAGGCTGCGACGAGTGCCATGGCGCTCGTCGCCTTCATGTGGTTCGCGTATTTCCTGAACTACTGCGACCGCCAGGCCGTGTTCGCGATGTTTCCTTCGCTGAAGACCGGCCTCAGCATGAGCGATCAGCAGCTCGGCCTCGTGGGCACCGTCTTTCTCTGGGTCTATGCCATCGGCTGCCCGGTCTCCGGCTATCTCGGCGATCGTTTTTCCAAACGCCTGCTCGTAGTGCTCAGCCTTGTCGTGTGGAGCCTCATCACCATCGGCACCGGACTTGTCGCCTCCGGCGCGGCGCTGCTCGCCATGCGCGCGGCCATGGGTGTTTCAGAATCTCTCTACATGTCCAGTGCCGTGGCGCTCACGGCGGGCGCATATCCCGCCGCGCGGCGCTCTCGTGCTGTCTCGGTGCTCATGACGGGACAGATCGCTGGCACCGTGGCGGGCAGCTGGTTCGGCGGCTGGATGGCGGATCGCGGCCAGTGGCGCGGGGCCTTCTTCGCACTCGGCGCGGTGGGCGTGCTGTATGCGATTCCTTACTTCGCCTTCCTGCGTCGCGTCGAGGAGCCGCAGGCGGACCAGAGCGCAACTACAGCGGGCATCACCTTCAGCGCCCTCGCACGCTCACGCACCTTCCTGCTGCTCTGCCTGGTGTTCCCCGTGTTCGTCTTTGGCCTCTGGCTGCTCTACGGCTGGCTCCCAGCCTTCCTGCACGACAAGTTCCATCTCAATCAAGCCGACGCCGCCTTCAACGCCACCGTTTTCCTGCAAACCGCGACCTTTGCCGGTGTCATCGGCGGCGGCATGCTCGCCGATGCGCTTTACCATCGCACTCAAAGCGCGCGGTTCTGGCTCATGGTCTGTGGCCTCGTGCTTGCCGCGCCCTGCATTCATGCGCTGGGAAACAGCGATACGCTGCTCGTCACACGCATCGCCGCCACGGGCTTCGGTTTGTTCAGCGGTCTCTTTATCGCAAATGTTTTCCCTGCAACCTTCGACATCATCCCCTCCACCGCGCGCGCCACAGCCGTGGGCATGCTCAATTTCTTCGGGGCCCTCACCTCCGGCTTCGCCACGCTCTTCGGCGGCATGTGGAAGCAAACCCTCGGCATCGACCGCCTGCTCTCCATCACCGCCCTCGCCTACCTCGTGGCAGGCGCCGCCTTGATCTTCGGCATCCGCATCCTTTTCCCACGCGACCTCGCTCAAACCGAGGCCTCTTCATGAAGCTCGCTCCCTTTTTCCACATCGCATGAGAATCTTGGACTGGCTCGTCATCGCAGGGTACGCCGTCGGCATGCTGGCGATAGGCCAGTACTATGCGCGACGCAACAAGACCACCGATGACTACATGCTCGGCGGCCGGCGCATGAGTCCCTTTGCGGTGGGGCTGTCGCTCTTCGCCACGCTGACGAGTGCGCTCTCCTACCTCGCGGTCCCTGGAGAGATGATCAAACACGGGCCCATGCAGCTCGTGCAGTATGCGGTGTTTCCACTGATCGGCATCGTCGTCGGCTGGGGCCTCATCCCCTTCATCATGCGGCAGCAGGCCGCCAGTGCCTATGAGATGCTCGAGCAGCGTTTCGGGCCGAGTGTGCGCTTGGTCGGCGCGTCGATGTTCCTCTCCATGCGCCTGCTCTGGATGGCGACGATCCTCTATGCGACTTCTGACAAAGTCCTGGCCCCCATGCTCGGCCTTGGCCCGCAGGCAACGCTGCTCGCCAGCTTGGTCATGTGCGTCATCACCCTCATCTACACCGCGGAAGGCGGGCTGCGCGCCGTGGTCCTCACCGATGCAGTTCAGTCGTTGATCATGCTCGGCGGCGCGGCTGCGGTGATTGTGATTGTCACCGTGGATCTCGGCGGTGTCTCCGCCTGGTGGCCGCATCAATGGGCGGCCCATTGGGATGAGCCGCGCTTCGGATTCGATTCAACCACGCGCATGACCTTCCTCGGCATGATCATGTCTTCATTCGCATGGTTTGTCTGCACCTTCGGCTCGGACCAGATGGCGATCCAGCGCTGGCTAGCCACGCGCGACGCTCGTGCGGCCCGCAGATCCCTCTTCACCACGCTGGCTTCAGAAGCCTTGGTGGGCATCTTGCTCGGTCTCGTCGGCCTCTCACTGGTGGGTTATTTCACCCGGCATCCCGAGTTGTTCACCGAATCCGCCAGCGTCGTCACCGGCGCTGACCGTTTGTTCCCGCGCTTCGTCATGGTCGGCCTCCCTGCTGGCATGACCGGCGTGATCATCGCCGCAGTCCTCGCGGCCGCCATGTCCAGCCTGTCCTCCGGCATGAACTCCTCCTCCCTCGTCATCACCGAAGACTTCATCGTGCGCTTCCGCTCGTCTCCGCTCACCGATGCCGGCCGCATGCGGCTCGCGCGCTGGATTTCCGCCAGCATCGGCATCGCCGTGATCCTCATCAGCCTGCTGGTCAGCCGCATCGAAGGCAATCTCCTCGATGTCTGCTACCGCGCCGTGAACCTGCTGACCGCACCGCTGTTCGTCCTCTTTTTCATGGCCATGTTCGTTCGCCGCGCCACCACTTTCGGTGCACTGGTCGCCGCGCTGGCCAGCGTCGCCACGGCCGTGTGCATCGCCTACGCCACACCACTGGGTCTGCCACCCGTCAGCATCATGTGGATCATGCCAGGATCGTTTGCCGCTGGCGTGGTCTGCGGCAGCCTCGCCAGCCTGCTGCCCATTGGCCGGCCTTCAAAAAACATGGCACCATGAACCGCCTCCTCCACACGCTCATCTTCTCGGTGGTACTGACCTTATCATCTCCGCTGCCCGCTCAGCAGGCACCGCTCGAGGAGCTGTTCTGGCGCGTCCGCGTGGAACCTTCGTCATCGAAGTGAGAAAACCAACTTCCCCCATGAGCCAACACGCACCCGCGTCTTCATCGCTGAACCGCCGCACGTTTCTCCACACCAGCGCAGGCGCTTTACTCAGCACCCGCCTGCTTCAGTCTGCCACCGCAAACACGCAGCCGGTGGATTTGCCCGCCGCTCATCGCACCGCCATGCAGCAGCGCCGCCTCCGCATCGTGGTGCAATACGATGCGAATGACACAATGTGGTCCTACTGGAAGCAGAACCGCAACGGCGACACCTCCTTCCCTCGTTTTCGCGATGCCGTCTTCTCCTATGCAGACGAGCCGGGCAGTCAGATTGACGCCATCTGGTGGGACATCGGCGGCAGTCCGCTCGGCTGTTCCTACCCCAGCAAGATCGAGCCTCCGGTGGATCATCCTCTGTTAAAGCAGTGGCTCAATGACGGCGTGGACTGGGTCGAGCAACTCATCAATGAAACCCGCCGCCGCAAGCTCGAGGTCTTCTGGAATCACCGCATCAGCGAAGTCGAATGCCTGCCCGAAGGCGGCCTCTCCAAGCAGCCGCATCCGCTCAAGGTCGCACATCCCGACTGGGTCGTGCCCGCCACCTGGTGGCCGCAGGGCATGTGGAATCTCACCGCCCCCGGACTGCGCGAACACAAGGTGGCGCTCCTGCGCGAACTCGTCACGCGCTATGACCTCGACGGCCTCCAGATCGACTTCTCCCGCCACATTCCCTGCCTGCCCGTCGGTCATCAGTGGGAGCTGCGCGGGCACGTCACCGAGTTCATGCGCATAGTGCGCCTGATGCTGCTGGAGGTCGCCGAGAAGCGCGACCGTCCGCTCCTGCTGGCGGCAAAGGTCCCGCAAACACTCGCCGGTTGCCACGCCGACGGCTTCGATGTGCAGACCTGGGCGGAACAGCATCTCGTCGATGTCCTCACCCTCGGCTCACGCACGATGGATGTCGATGTGGAAGGCATCCGCGCGGCCGTCGGCCAGAGCGTGCAGCTTCAGCCCTGCGTGGATGATCATCACGCCACCGACGGCTATCGCTACGGCTCCATCGAGTACTTGCGCGGCGTCTTCGCCAATCACCTGCAACGCGGCGCCGACAGCGTGGCCACATTCAACTGGTCCATCGGCACCGCCGCCGCCTGCCTCCTCACCGGTTCTGAAGTGGGTCCGCCCTCACATCAGGCCGCCTACCATGAGGCTGGCACGTTGCAGACGCTGTCAGGAAAAGACAAGTTCTTCGCCGTCGAACGACGCGGCGGCTATCCCTGGGCAGATGGCTTCTTCAACCGCAACGACACCGCTCCCCTGCCCCATTCCTTCTCCGACGATCCACGCGCTGCAAAGTTCACCCTTCACATCAGCGACGCCCCGCCCGCCGACGGCGTGAAAGCCAGCCTCACTCTCCGCTGCATCCTGTTTCAGACCACCGAGTCCGACGTCCTCGAACTTCGCTGCAACGGCACACTGCTGTCCGTGACAACACGCGACGCTGATTGGAAAGACGCGCAAATCTTCTCGCCCAAACCCCAGCCCACCTCCGGCTACAAGCCACGTCCCATCGATCCCAAACAACAACTGCTGCGTCTCGATTGCGTCGTGCCCGTCAGCGCATGGAAGCAGGGCGTGAACAAAATCGAAGTCCGCGTCTCCTCCGGAGAATTCAACATGCAGATCGAGAAACTGGAGGCCCATGTGAAGTATCTTCAAGCTTAGCTCAATCAATCACCCACCGCAGAAGCGCCATGAAGCCAGCCCCACCAAACTCACCACGGATGAACCGCAGGCAGTTCATCGCCACGACAGGCTCTCTCGCGGTGTCGGCGCAGATCGGTGTTCCATCCAGTGCGGCCGCCGCTGCGTCGGATGTGATTCAGCGCGAAAACGCGCGTCCCGGCACGCGCGACTGGATGCTCACCAAGACCGGCGTCGATCCGAAGACCAAGTACCGCTGCCCTTGGATCGAAGGTTACTGCTCGCGCACCAGTGTGCGCGCAGGCGAGAAGATCAGCTTTCACCTCAGCACCAATCCTCCATCACCCTTCACCATCGATCTTTACCGGACCGGCTATTACGGCGGCACAGGAGGCAGGCATATGTTGAGTCTCGGTTCGTTCAAAGGCGTGACGCAGCCAGACCCACCCGTCGGCCCGAATCGTTTGCGCGAGTGCCAGTGGGAGCCATGCACCGAACTGACCATCCCCGACGATTGGGTAAGCGGAGTCTATGTGGGCAAACTCACAGCGGAGCTCGAAGGCTGGCAGAGCTACGTCATCTTCATCGTGCGCGACGACCGGCAGGCGGACTTTCTTTTCCAATGCTCAGACACCACCTGGCAGGCCTACAATCGCTGGCCCGACCAGTTCGCGCTCTACGACGACGGCAAGGACAAGTGGTATTGCGGTCCCGGTGTGGACGTGTCCTTCGACCGCCCCTACGGCAAGTATTGCCAGATCCTCGATGCCCCCTTGTCCACCGGTTCGGGCTCGTGGTTTCTCTGGGAGTTCCCGTTCGCCTACTGGATGGAGGCGCAAGGTTACGACGTGAGTTACATCTCGAATCTCGACACCCACGCCGACCCGAAGGGCCTGCTGCGCGCAAAGGGTTTTCTCAGCATCGGTCACGACGAATATTATTCGATCGAGATGTATGACCATCTCAAGTCGGCCGTCGCTGCGGGTGTGAATGCCTGCTTCTTTTCCGGCGACACCTGCTGGGGCCGCATTGATCCGCGACCATCCGCGCGCGGCACGCCCAATCGCATCTTCAGCCGGATCGACGCCTTTGGCCCCTGCCTGCCCGGCGCGGACTCATGGGCGGGCTCCAACAAGTTTCCCTACCAGACGCCGAGCGAGGCAGACTTGATCGGCGCACGCAATGCACCTCCCGTCACCGGCGGTGCCGCGTGGACTTGCACGCTGCCGGACCACTGGATCTTCGCGGGAACCGGCATGAAAAAAGGCGAGGGCATACCCGGCCTTGTCGGCTGGGAATGGATGGGCATGCCCGCGGACATTCCAGGCCTCGAAGTCGTGTCCACCGGCACGACGCGCAACGGTTCCAAAGGACCCAAAGGCGAGGGTGTTTACGCCGCGACGATCTATCCGGGCCCAAAGAAGAACATCGTTTTCAATGCCGCCACTTGCTGGTGGGGCGATGGCTTGTCCGCACCTCCCGGCTATGTGCGGCCCAAAGTCTACACAGAACCCAAGGGCGTGGACGTCCGCGCGCAGCGCATCACCTCGAACATTCTCGATCACATCAAACACGCCGCCCACATCTCATGAACGAACCCGTCGTCTATCTGAACACCGGCTTCCTGCCAGCCTCCCAGGCCAAGCTGAACATCTATGATCTCGGCATCGTCCTCGGCGCGACTCTCACGGAAATGACCCGCACCTTCCGGCATAAGCCCTATCGCGCCG
>NZ_JBIPNG010000399.1:0-6216 GCF_044373815.1 Prosthecobacter sp.
GGTCTGCGCAGGATACCTTTCGTTACTTTTGGAGGGAACTTGCGTGGGAGCGGCGGCGCATCGTGCCCGGCTTGGACATGGCCATGGTCAAGCTGCCGTTCACGGATGGCCCCAGAACGGACGGGAAATCGGAATATGAACACATGTGGATGGGAGATATCGAGTTTGATGGGGACTCCGTCAGCGGCACGCTCCTGAACGCGCCGAATTGGCTGACTTCGGTACGCAAAGGAGATGCGGTGAGCGTTTCTTTTTCCCACATCACGGACTGGATGATGACGGCCGATGGCCGCGCCTATGGAGGGCACACCGTCAATCTCATGAGAGCGAGGATGGATCGCAGCGCACGCGCGCAGCATGATCAGGCCTGGGGCCTGGACTTTGGCGATCCCGCAGACATTCAGATCGAAATTCAGCGACAGCCAAAAGTAAAAAAAGGGCTGCTTGCCAGCCTGCTTAGCAGGTCCGCTCCAAAGGAGATCCCGAAGTTTTGCGATCATCCCATGTGTGTGAACATGCTTCCCAAGGTGGAGGCTCAGCTGAAGGCCGATCCGGGCATTGCCCGTTCCATTGATGACCAAGGATGGAGTCTGCTCCATCATGAAGCGCTGGCGGGTAACCTCGGCATTACGACCCTGCTTTTACGTTACGGGGCTGATCCTTCTGCGCGCACCCCTTCTGGGTATACGGCTGGGGACTTGGCCAGAAAGATAGGCTGGTCGGAGTTGGCTGAGTCCATTCGCTGAACAAAACCTTCAGGGCCCAATCACGTACTCAAGCAAGGGGATGGTCCCGCCACTGCCGGACTTCCGAGTTCCTTGGGGCCACCAAGGCTTTCCAATACAGCGCTTGGCCGGTTGCCATGCTCCTTTTTCCGGTTGCCCATGGCAACCGCGAAAACTGCACCGCATTGCCACCGCCTGCCTGCAGTTTGCATTCGCCTGCGCTCTCCTGCACAGCCTTCAGTCCCTCGGTTGCCAGTTGCCCACCCTAGGTTCTGGGGGGTGGAAACTGGCAACCAGTCGTGTTTCCTACCAGCGGAAGCGATCGCGCAAGGTGGGCTCAGGTTGATGATGGGACAGGCCCAGCAGGCAGCCGAGCGTGAGGCCGAGGGTGAAGGCTCCGAGGACGACGGGGATGGGATTCTCACGCACGTACTGCTTGGACTGCACCAAGGTGTCTTCCGCGCGGACGGCTGCGGTGTGGTAGAGGTCTTCGGCGCGGACTGAGGCGGTTTTGTAGAGGTCTTTGGCGGCCTGGGTCGCGTCCTTGGCGGCAGCCTGAGTGGCGGCGATGCCGCGCTGAGCAGCGTCCTTGGCGGCCTGTGTGGCGTGGTCGGCCAGGTCTTTGGCGGCTTGGGGCAGTTGGTCGAAGGGAGGTGGGTTGTTCATGATGTTGTGTGGGTTGGTTTGGGGTGTGATGGTTCCAAGCTACGCAGTGGGGTGTGTCCGTGCCATGGGGTGAATGCCTCCCCTCGGCTGTCACTGGCAGGATCGTTTCCGGGCATGAAAAAAGCCGTTACAATCGGTGCCCCGAAGGGCCGATGAACGGCTGATTCCCGCATGAGGCTGCGCCGAGACGCAGTCTGACGCGCTCCTCTTTTTGACCTTACTCCGTGGGGCTGAGCGTCTCTGGGTAGGTCTTGCCTTTGCCGGTGAGCGCGGTGCCCACGAGGGTGGTGTTGCCGCCGTTGTCGAGCTGCTTCTCGTACACGGAGAGGCCGGTGGGAGTGAGTACAGCGAGGCCGTCTCCCAGCGCGAGAGCCTGGCATTTGGTGGTCTCGTCGCCGCTGGTCCAGAGCACCTTCTTGGTAAATTCGCCGCCGGAGATGGTTGCCTTGCCCTCGATCTGGCTGTCCTTTACTTCGCGCAGGGACAGGTATTTGCCGTTGAGCTTCTCGGCTTCGAATTTCGCCTGCGTCATGTCCGCGTTGCCAAGGAGGATCGCGTCTGCGTTGGTGGCGGCGGAACCGGCGCTGGACCAGATCCCGATGAGGGAAATACCCTCCGACTGACCGACGATGCGGTAGATGGAAAGCCCGCTGTCCAGTGCGACGCCGAGCGTGGAGCCGACGAGCACACCGTTGCCGTGGGAGACGGTGTCGCCGATCTTCCACTCGAGGCCGATGACGCCATTCACCACACGGATTTCCACCGTGCCTTTGTAGGCGGTGCCATCGGGATTGCGGCCGATGGACTGATGCACACCGACGAGGCGCTCGGGATCAAAAGCTTCGCCTTCCTCAGCAGCTGCGGACGGTTCCTTCAACGTGGTGCTGGTGATGGTGGCCTTGCCCTCGGCGATTTCCAGCACGGCCCAGACGTTGGCCGCTTGGGGCGTTTCATTTTCCTCCTTCACCTTGCCTGCGGCCCAGAAGCGCAGCAGCAGGCTGCCATCCGCCTGCCAGCCCACGGCTTCGGTGCCTTCCGCTGAAATGTCGTTGATGGCCAGGATGGTCGCGGCCTGCTCATCCGTGAGCTGCGGCACGGGGATCTCCTTGAGCGAATTCTTCGTGACCTGGTAGAGGGAAACAACCTGGCTGCGGGGCGCGCCACCGCTGACGGCCACGAGCTGGCGATCCTCAGACCACAGGAAGTTCGGCACCACGGAGGACTCAAAGCCATAGTCGCTCGTCTCCTTTTCCCGGTTCCAGAAGGTACCGAAGACCTTGCCGGTGGCGGTGTCCTTCAGCACGTAGATGGGTTCCTCTCCTTCTTTGCTGGCCGAAACGATGTCCAGCTCTGCGAGGGCGGAGCTGGCAAGGGAGAGCGCGCAGCAGGAAAGTAGAGTCAGCAGGCGATGCGTTTTGAAGGAGCGGAGTAAAGTGGAGGGATGCACGCGCGCCTCTTCATCTCAGGAAGCCGGGGTGTCAAGAGGGCGGCACATCTGGAAGGGCAAAGCGCAATAGGTGGGGAAAAGCCGGGGGGCTTTTGGACAGGGAGGATGCTAGGTGTCCTCAGCACGCGCTGGGACGAAGGATTCTACGGACGCGCATAGCGCATCCCTGCTGGCTGAAGGTGGCTCGGTACGCCTGAAATAAAATACCATAACATGTCATGCAACGTGTCCCTGCCAGCCGTGGTTGGCTCAGGTGCTTCAGGGGGGGAGGGAACCGCTGCGCGGGTCCGTGATTCCGGGTCTATGGCGGCGCAGGCATTCAAAAAGGTGCGCCGTCCCCCGGCGGTGAAAGGCAGAAAGGGTGAGGAACTGGTTGCCAGTTTCCACCCCCCAGAACCTAGGGTGGGCAACTGGCAACCGAGGGGCCGAAGGCTGTGCAGGAGAGCGCAGGCGAATGCAAACCGCAGGCATGCGGTGGCAATGCGGTGCAGTTTGCGCGGTTGCCATGGGCAACCGAAAAAATGGCATGGCAACCGACTTGGCAGTCAGGATGCGGACGTTTCCACCCGCTCACATGCCGGTGGTCTATCACCACACCCATCCTGCATTCCCATCACCACGGCGCAGTCTGATTCAGCTGCAACGGCGCGCTGCGGATGAGGAAGAAGCCGTGGAAGGGCTGCACAATGGCGGCAGGTGCTGGCGTGGTCTGCGGCATCCAAGCGGGCGGAGTGGTGGTGCCGTCGAGGTAGTAGCCAGTGTAGCTGCTGGCGTCTGGCGTGGTGTCGCCATCCCAGAGGCGGAAGCGATCCGCGGCGTCCGGTGTGAGGCCGGAGGTGAGGCCATTGACCGGGGCAGGGGTGGCCACGGGCCAGCCGGGGGCGACGAGCTGGGTGCCGGTGACGAGGGGGGTGACGTAGTTCGTCAGTCGCACTTCGCCGGTGAACATGAGGGCATTGCCTGCACCGCGTACCTGCACCATGGCGGCCTCGTGGGCAGCGAAGGGGCGGGCGTTCATGCTGAGAACGTCGCTGAGCCAGTAGCCATTGCTGTTGGTGAGGGTGGTGTAGTTGCTGGCGGCAGGGTCGAAGAAGAGCACGCGGTCTTCGCTGCTGAAGGCGGTGGATGGAAGCAATACACCCAAGGTGTGGTGCTGGCGGATGCTGATGCGTGCATTGGCGAGACCGGCATAAGACTGGCTGGTATTTTGCAGCACGACTGTGTTGCCGGAGCTGCTGGTGGCGTCGATGTCGAAGCGCTGTCCGGCCAGCGGGCCGTCGAGGACTTCGAGGTAGAACGAACCGGCTGGCAGGGTGATGATGGCCTGCAGCATGACTTCATTGGTGCTGACGGCGGCGACACGGCCGGTGAAGAAGGCGGCATTGAGCAGCGGCATGCTGAAGGTGCGTGAGCCGGGGGCGAAGGACTGGCGGCTCCAACCCTGGATGCCTGACGTTACGGTGGCTTCGGGGACGCCGTCGCGGTTGGCATCGAGATCGACCTTGAGGCGGATGTAGCCGGCGTCGAGGCCCTTGAAGACGAGGAGTTTTTCGAGGTTCGAATACGAGCGTGTGAGCGTGCCGTCCGCGTTGATGGTGGTGGTGGCCGCCATCGTCAGCTTCTTCCAGGCGGAGGCAGTTCCGGCCTTGCTGAGGTCGGTCAGGGTTTCGAGGCTGATGATGAGGTCATCATGCGTGGCGGTGGGCTGCGTCAGCAGGGCGATGAGCGTGCCGGTGGTGGCGTCATGCGTGAGGGCAAAACGGTTCGGCTGCAGCGGGTTGGCAGGATCGGTGCCCAGAGCGTATTCGAGCAGGTTGGAGATGCCGTCTTCGTCAGGATCTGCGGTGGCGCCACCGATGTCGCTGCCCTGGCTCCAGGTGGCGAAGGTGCTGGCTCCTGGAAGGACGCTGGCGGTGAAGCCGCCGGTGATGATGTAACGGCGGATGGCCGTGCTGGCGGCAAAGCCGGTGCCGGCAGGAGCGACGATGCCTAGGTCGCGTGTGAGATCGACGCTGGCGTCGGTGGCGTCATCGGTGGACCCTTCAGCACCGGATTCGGCGGCACCCACAGGGCAGAAGCCGGGGCGCAGGGTGAAGAGGCCGGTGCTGGCACCATTGACGGCGGGGCTGTTGTTGAAGATGAGATCCTGACCCACGTCGTCATCGCCCTCGATCACGGAGGACATCGGCAGGAGTCCTTCCAGCGGTGAACCTGTGGTGAACTGTGACGCAGGAATGTGCAGGAAGTAGCTGCCTGGATTCAGGCCTTCGAGGTAGTAGCGGCCTTTGCAACTGCAGCCCGAGCTTCCAACGCTCACCGGATCATCCACGCCGGGAGTTGCACCCTGGGCGTAGAGTTCGACGTAGATGTTGCCGAGGCTTTCACCCTCATTGCGGCGGCCGTCGCCATTGATGTCGAGGAAGATGAAATTGCCGACGGCCACGCTGGACCAGAGGCCGAAGTCCACGGTCAAATTGGTGTCAGCATCCGTGTCACTATCGGTGATGGATTCCGCACCGCCGGAGAGGCTGATGACGGGGCTGAAGAGAGCCGTGCCGGAGCCGCCGGGCTGCGCGCCGTCATTGTTGTTGTCGACGTTGTTGTCCGCGATGGAGGCCGTGCCACCGGTGAAGAGATAATCCACAGGAGGCGTGACCTTGACGTAGAAATTGCCGGCGGGCAGGGAGCTGAAGAGATACGCACCGCTGGAGGTGGTGGTGAAGTCACTGCCGACCTGCACATCCGCTGCGGTGCTGCTGCCGCCGATGGCATTGTCATCGCCGGTGGTGAAGAGCTGGACGGTGGCTCCGGCCACACCGGGTTCGCTGCTGTCCTTGAGGCCGTTGTTGTTGGAGTCTTCAAAGACCAGATTGCCGATGGAGAGCGTGCGCACCTGCAGGGTGATGTTGAAGGACTGCGCACAGGCGTTGGCATCCGTGACACGGATGGTGACCGGGAAGGAGCCCTTGGCCGTGGCTGTGCCGCTGAGAATACCCGAGGAGGAGATG
The DNA here is from genome assembly GCF_044373815.1 of Prosthecobacter sp. Taxonomy (GTDB): domain Bacteria; phylum Verrucomicrobiota; class Verrucomicrobiia; order Verrucomicrobiales; family Verrucomicrobiaceae; genus Prosthecobacter. Next base: position 5,847 of record NZ_JBIPNG010000399.1, read on the forward strand.
AGGACGCCGCCGGGCAGATCCCCGCTCTGCAGCGCATAGCTGTAAGGTGCGGCGCCGCCGGAAGCGGTGAGCGTCTGCGAGTAGGAGGCGCCGAGATAGGCGACCGGCAGCGTGGCGGTGGTGGGGGAGAGATTCAGGGTCGGGCAGACCGGAGCGAGCGTGTAGGCGGCCGTGCCGGAACAGCCATCGGAAGCCGTCGCCTTGAGGGTGAAGGTGGTGGAGGAAACGCTGGTGGTGGTGCCGCTGATCGTGCCGTTGCTGCTCAGCGTCATGCCGGCAGGCAGCGTGCCGCTGACCAGGGTGAAGGTGTAGGGGGTCAGGCCGCCTGAAGGGGTGATGGTCTGCGAGTAGGCAACGCCGATCACCGGCG
>NZ_JBIPNG010000400.1:0-6202 GCF_044373815.1 Prosthecobacter sp.
GCTCGACCACCACCCGGTCAAACACGCCGCTGATCCAGCTCCCTTGGTGGATCAGGTCAAAGGGACGCTCCCGCCATGCCTGTGCCTCCGCAGCCGGCCTGGCAAAGGCAAACTTTGCAGCGGCTGATTGCAGCACCCCGCGCACCATCGCCAGCGCCGTCGTTTCAACCGCCTCCCCGCGCAGCAGTCCGGACGCCTTCCAGCGCGATTCGAGTTCGTCCATGTTCGAATTGGCATCCCACCACTCCACATAAGCCAGCAATTCATGCACCAGATTGCCCAGTCTCCGGCCCGGCTCACGCCCTGCGCTGAAGAGCATGCTGCCCTTCACCTGGAAATCTTCCTCTCCCGAAGGCGTCACGCGCTTGGCCAGCGGCTGGAACTCCCTCAACAACTCCCCCAGCGGACGCGACACCAGCGCCGTTTCCTGCGCCCGGGGCGTTGCGCCAGGAGATGTGGCAAACCATTGCTCGTCCCCCGTCTGCCACTCGATCAAATAAGACTCGCCTGCTTCGGACTCACCCGCAACGCCCAGCATCCGGCGCAAAAACTGTGCCTCTCTCATCGATGGCTCTTTTGACTTCGGTGGCGGTTCGGCAATCAGATACAGGCCGCGTTTGGCCCGGGTCATCGCCACATACAGGCGGCAGAGCGACTCAAAACCCGAGCGCTGTTTCGAGGTCTCCAGCTCCTCATCCAAAGCCTCATGCAAAGGTGCATAGATGCGCGGTGGCTCCTGCAAAACCCAGGAAATCCCCTGCGCATCGCGATTCACGATCAACGAGCGCCGCCGCACATGATCCATCGCATCGCCATTGAGATCCGGCAAAATGACCACATCAAACTCCAGCCCTTTGGCCTTGTGCACGGTCATCACCTGCACCGCGTTTGCCGCACCGCGCACCTGCATCGGCATATCGCGCGCATGCTGGAGGAATGCATCGATGTCGCGTGAACCACCGGCATCAAATTCGGCGGCCATTTCACCGAACTGACGCAGCCGCAGCTCGTGAAAAGCATCCATCTCAGGCAGCAGGGCGCGCACATGCCGGGTCCAGACTTCCGTGAAGCCGACAAAGCCGCGCTCAAACACGGACTCACGCACCTGATGGCACGTCAGCGGCCAGCCCCGCTCAGGAAGCTCGATCTGCGGCCAGAGCGGCGTCATTTTGAGATGTTCCAGCGCCAGGGTATCACCCGGGTGCGCCGCCAGCTGCAGCAGAGAGAGCAGGGCAAGCGTCACCGCATTGTCCGTGGCCGGATGGATCTGCGATTCGCACACGACCTCCATGCCCGTTGTCGCCCGCAGTTCTTCCGCAACTTCATTGGCATTCTTATTCCCGCGCACCAGCACCGCGCAGGTCAGCCCGCGCTCCAAGGGGCGGATTTCTTTCAGCAGCGCCGTCACGGTGGGTGTGGTGGAGGGATTGCGCAGCCCTTCTTCATTAGATACGCTCAGCAGCGCCGCGTAACCGCTGAGCTGCTGATTACGCTCCGCAGCCACATGCTTTTTGAACGCAAAGCCTGCGGTGCAGCCTGGCAGCACCGCTTCGATGCCTGCCGGGTTTGCAAACACCGCATTCACCGCGTCCAGCACCGCTGGAGCGCTGCGGAAGGACTGGCTGAGCGTCTGCGGTTCCAGGCCGTTCTGGTCCTGATGCGGCCATTCGCGCAACACATCGTCAAACAGGCCGGGTTCCGCCTGCCGCCAGAGGTAGATGGACTGTTTCGGATCCCCCACGGCGTAAAAGCTGCGCCTGCCGGTGTCATCCTGCATCACCTCATCCACCAGCCCACGCACGACATTCCACTGCACGCGGCTGGTGTCCTGAAACTCATCAAACAGCCAATGGTCATAACGTCCGTCGAGCCGGAACCACAGATCACCGCTTTCACCGTCCGCCCATTCCGAGCCGTCAGCCGTGGCAGCCGCCAGCAGTCGCTGCACATCGGCAAAGGACAGCCGACCGCGTGAGCGCACGCGACGGGCGTACTCGGCCTCGTAAAGCGCCATGAGAGCCGCCATGCCCTGAGTGCGCTGCGCCCGGCAGATCAGCTCCTGGTCTAGTATCGCCCCGGCAACCCGTCCCCAGGCGCGCGCGGTTTCCCCGGTGAGTTCCGATTTTTTGCCGCGCCCCCAGCCGATTTCCGCCCTGCCAGTCTTTAGATCCTTCCAGACTGCGGTCGTTTTATCCAAAAAATACTTCACCCTCGGCGGCAGTGTAGCCCCGGGTTCCAAGACAGAGGCTTCCGCCAGGAATTCATCGAAGAACCGGGCACCCTCATCGGTGCGCGGCACAAAACGATCCCGCAGGTTATTAAGCTCAGCCTTGAGATTGCCGGCCTCTGCCAGTTCCAGTCCCGGCAGCCTACCCCATGGGGAACCATCCCCGCTGTCGAGCCAGGTGGCATGGTGATCATTGATCCAGGACTCCAGGCTGCCTGCCGCGCTGCGTTCCTCGATGCCAAAGGTGGCCTGCTTGAAGCCTTCGAGCAGCGCACGGCCTGCATGCTCATCGCGCGAGGAATGGATGCGTTCCAGCAGCGCATCCAGCGCCTCCCGCCGCGCCTGTGCCGCTTCATTTTCGGCCATTACGCTGGCACCCAACGGAAGACCGAGCTCCAGCGGAAAGCAGGCGGTGATGTTGGCAAAAAAACTGTCCATCGTTCCCAGGCGCAGGCGATGGAGCTGCTGGGTGACCCTGCGCAGGAGATCGACAAACTCCGGCCACTGCTCGGGCAAAGGTGCCATGCCCGTGAAGTAGTGCTCCGGCTGCTCACCGTGCTGCGAAAGCCCGGACAGCCGCTGCAGGATGCGCTGGAAAAACTCCCCCGCCGCCTTGCGCGTGAAGGTCATCGCCGCGATGCGCTCCGGCGGCTGCCCGAGCGCGAGAAGATGCAGATGCCGCCGCACCAGCTGGTAGGTTTTGCCGGAACCTGCGGAGGCGGAGACGAGGATGTGGCGAAGGCGATTCACAGGTTTGCCGATGCAAGCCCACGCTGCACACCATGTCCAGCACTCTCACCTTTCCACCCAGCGACGAATCCATGGCAAAGCCAGCACGACGGCGATGATGACCGATGCGCCAAGATAGAAGCCCGCGCTCATGAACTCGGCCTTCCCAAACACCCAGGCAGCGAGAACGATGCCATACACCGGCTCCATATTATAGACGACGTTGACCGTGAAAACGCTGACCCGACGCAGCACATCCATGAAACCCGCATAGGCGGCCACGGTACACACAAGAGAAAGCACACCGAGCCAAAGCGCCGATGCGGCATCCGGCAGCTCCGGCAGGAGCCCGTTTTCGAGAAAGGGGCGGGAAAGGAACGCGGCAAGGCACGCACCGCCCATTTGATAAAAACCAATGACGCTCCAGTGGGTGTCCCGCGCAACCTGCTGCTTGCTCAGGGTGGCAAAGAAGGCGGCCAGCACGGCGGCGGCGATGGCCACGGAAAACCCGAGCCAGTAACGGAACTCCACCTGATAGATGAGCCACACAGCCCCGACCATGACAGCTCCCACGAGGAGTTCGGCAAACCGCCAGCGCCGGGAGCCATCAATGACTGGCTCAATCAACGAGGACCACAGCATGGCCGTAGGCATCACCGCCAAACAGACAGAAGCGGTGGCCAGCCGGGCGGACCAAAAGAACAAAATCCAATGCAGTCCCAGAATAATTCCCACAGCTAACATTGCCAAAATTCTACGTCGGGACACCAAAAGGGAGTGCCCCATGCAGCGCGCCAGCGCCCAAAAGCAGAGCACCGCCAGCGCCGTGCGCCACAGCACCACATCCACCGGCGGCAGCAGGATGAGCTTTCCCAAAATAGCCGTGAGCCCCCAGGCTAGCACGACTAGATGCAGCTGGATGTAATTACGCAGATTGGAACGGGACATGCTTGGTGACGAATCTGTTGCTCCAGCTGGTGCTGGAGGCTTCATTTTTCGGTCGCATACAAGGGCGAAAACCACCAATCCGCCATCAATACATCCTATGGCCTCAATTAATGGCAAGAACCCCCTTAGAACTTACGCCTTGACGTGGAGCGGTGCGGAAGCAGTAATGCAGGCTTGTCATGCTCCAGTTTGGACGTGCCTTGCCGCCCAGCCTTTATCCCGTCTGCTCACTCTGCCCTGCCTATGAATCACGGAACTTCTCATCTGTCTCGTCTAACAATTTTATCTGTAGTGGCTGTCACACTCTTGATTGCCACAACGCAGCAGGCACGAGCACAAGCGGGCCTCCCTGCGGCACCTACGGCTAAAAAAATCGTGCAGGACGTGCAAGTCGTCATCAAAGGCGCGGTCAAGCTGGATGAAAATCGCATTCGCAGCCAGCTGTCCACCCGTGTGGGCCAGCCTTTCAGCAATGAATCGGTGGAACGCGACATCCGTGCTCTTTACAGCACTGGAGCGGTGGAAAACCTCGACATCAATGCGGTGGACGTGGCAGGCGGCGTCAAAGTCATCGTCGAAATCATCGGTCGCGGCGGCATTGCAGAGATCAATTTCATTGGCAACACCGCCATCGACAACAGCAAGCTGCGCAAGGACATCGCGGTCAAAGTGGGCGATCCCGTGGATGACATCAAGCTTTCTGCTGCACAGCAAAAGATTGTGGAACTGTACGAAAAGAAAGGGTTCTCCGATGTCATCGCAAGCTATGACATCACCCCGTCCGCCCGCGAAGGGTTCTCCACGGTGACCTTTAAGATCGATGAAGGTGCTCGTGGCATCATTCATGACATCCGCTTCGAAGGCAACACCGCCATCAAGTCACGTGTGCTCCGCGGCCAGATCAAATCTCAGGAGCACCACATCTGGAACTTGTGGGGCAAAAAAGGCAAGCTGAGCAATCAGGATCTGCAGGAAGACATCAAAAAGATCGAGCAGGCCTTTCAGGACAAGGGTTTTGTTTATGCCAAAGTGACCGAGGTGCGGCGTGAACCGGTGTCCTCCAAGCAGATGGACCTTGTCTATGTGATCAATGAAGGCGCCAAGTATGACGTCTCGGCGGTCAAGATCTCCGGCAACACCATTTTCACCAATGACGTGCTGATGCAGGGCATCAAGACTGAACCCGGCTTCCCTTACGTCGGCAGCTTTATCAAGGCTGATGAAAAGATGGTTCAAGACTACTACGGCTCCCGTGGCTACGCCGATGCGCGTGTGGAGACAAGCATTTTGGAGACCAGTGCCGGGCAGGTTGCCGTGGCCTACAACATCGTGGAAGGCACCAAGTCCTACATCAGCAAGGTCAACATTTCCGGAAACTCGGTCACGAAGGACGAAGTCATCCGCCGCGAACTTCCCTTTGCCCCGGGTGAGGAACTCAACACCGTGAAAATCGAGGCCGGTAAAAGCCGCCTGCAAAACCTGAACTACTTCAGTTCGGTGGACATGCGCAACACGCCCACCACCGCCCCCGGCTACAAGGATGTGGACATCAATGTCCAGGAGCAGTCCACCGGCACGGTGAACTTCGGTGCCGGCTTCAGTTCCATCGACAGCATCACTGGATTCATTCAGGTAACACAGACCAACTTTGACATCAACGACTGGAAGGATTTCCGCGGGGGCGGTCAACGTTTCAACGCCAACATTCGTGCCGGTGCACTTCGTCGTGACGTCACCATCAGCTGGACCGAACCTTGGTTCCTGGGTCGCGAACTGGCCCTCACTGCTGAGGCATTCTATCACAACCTCTTCTACCTCTCCAACTTCTTCAATCAGACCAACGTCGGCGTCTCGGCCGGTTTGCGCAAACGTCTCGGTGAGCACGCCTACATTGAGAGCACCTACACCCTTCAGGACGTCACAGTTGGCGACATTGCCAGCGGTGCCTCCGCTCTGATCGCGCAAGAAAAAGGATCATACCTCCAAAGCAAGATTGACACGAACTTTGTGCATGACACGCGTGACAGCGTCTTCATCACCCGCAGCGGTCACAAGATCGAAGCAGGCATCCTGCTTTCAGGCCTTGGTGGAGATGTCCCGGTTTATGGCGGCAACATCGGCGGTCAGCAGTATTTCAATCTGCCCGGAGACACCATCCTGAGCTTTGAAGGAATGTTCCGTGCCGTCAACAGCTGGAACAGCGATCGGGTGCCCATTTTTGAGCGTCAGTTCCTCGGCGGTGCCAACAACCTGCGCGGCTTCACGTATCGTCATGCTGGCCCCAAGGACAGCACGGGT
>NZ_JBIPNG010000401.1:0-6197 GCF_044373815.1 Prosthecobacter sp.
CCTGTCCAAGTCCCTCTGCCTCACTCTACAGCGCAGCGGTGTACCGACCGTCTATGATGTCAGCGATCACTGGATTTTGCGCAGTCTCACTGGCGATGTCTGGCTCGACTGGTGGAATCGCAGCCGTGGGTCTTTCGCATCACGCGTGCAGCGGGCACTTTGGACCCTGTGCGGAGTCCGGCGGCGGTGCGATGAAATCGCTCCCACCAGCCCCGTCTCCGAGATCCGTTTTAAACGGCTCTATTTCACCAGCGCCCGCCTGCGCGAGCTCACGGCGGAGCAGGGCTACGATGTGATGCATGGCGGCGTCATCCACTGCCCGGTGGATACCCAGCACTTTCAAGGCACACCAATAACCCGCTCTCCAAAAAACTGGCTCTGGGTGGGACGCCTCGCCGAAGACAAGGGCATTTTGACGGCTCTGCGCGCACTGCTGCTCATCAAAAACTCTTTTGCAGGCGAACTGCACGTCTATGGCAAAGGGGACGACGCTTACGTGACCATGCTGAAAAACTTCGCCGCAGGAAATTCACTCCCAGTCACATGGCACAGCGCCACGCCCGCAGAAATGCCTGATGTCTATCGCGCACATGATGCCCTGCTTTTCACCTCCGAGTGGGAGGAGCCATTTGCACTCACCCCCCTTGAAGCCATGGCCTGCGGGTTGCCCGTCATCGGCACGATGACCGGCGGCAGCCGCGAACTCTTCCGCCACGGTCAGAACGCCGTCACGTATGATGCTGGAGCAGCCACTCAGCTGGCCGAGCGCATCCTGCTTTTGCAAACCGAAGACCACCTGCGCATCAACATCGCCCAAACAGGCCACTATGAGGTGCATGAGCGCTTTTCCATGGCTCCCATTGTTGATCAGGTGGAACAATACCTGCGTGAATCCATTCCAGCATGAGTGCCCGCTTCACCATCGATGGTAGTGACAAGCTGGAGCAGCACCTGGCTGTAACCTGCACTCACGTGCGCGCTGGCGTTGAACGCATCGTCCCGGCGGGCAAACTCGAAGGCCTTGCACTTGCCGGCGGGTATGGGCGCGGCGAAGGCGGCGTGCTGCGCGAAAACGGTCAGGACCTGCCCTACAACGACATGGAGTTCTTCGTGTTCATTCGCGGCAGCACATTGATCAATGACCGTCTCTTCAAGGCTGCACTGCACAAGCTCGGGGAGTCGCTTTCTCATGCGGTGGGCCTGGATGTCGAGTTCAAAATTCTTTCCACCGCGCGTCTCCGCCGCAGCCCTGTCAGCATGTTCTACTACGATCTGGTCATGGGACATCGGTGGATCATCGGTGGAGACAACCTTTTCGCCGGATGCGAACACCACCGCGACGCCAGCCGCATTCCTTTACATGAAGCCACACGACTCCTCTTCAATCGCTGCTCCGGCTTGTTATTTGCCAACGAACGACTCGCGCAGGAAGACTTCAGCGCCGCAGATGCCGATTTTGTCGGACGCAATCTCGCCAAGGCACAGCTGGCCTTGGGTGACGTAGTGCTGGCAATGGAAGGCCTCTATCATTGGAGTTGCCGCGAACGCCACCGCAGGCTTCAGGAGCTTGCTGGAATCGATCCATCGCTCCTTTCCCATCATGCCGCTGGAGTGGAGTTTAAGTTGCATCCACAGCGCTCACCCCACACGCGTGATGAATTGCGCCAGCAGCATTCCGTGCTTTCTCAGCTCGCCCAGAACATCTTTCTCCAGCTCGAAAGCCGCCGTTTGGAAATCAAGTTGTCAACACCTGTGGATTATACCACCTGCAAGACCAACAAGTGCCCTGAAGTACCGCTTTGGAAAAACGTCTTCATTCATCTCCGCACAAGAGGCATACCATCAAGCATCACCCGTTATCCACGTGAGCATCTCCTCCATGAGCTGGTGACAATGCTTTGGACCGAACGCCACGCTACCCCGTCAGCCATCCAGCAGTACACCGCGCTGTGGAACCGGTTTAACTAGGTTCATCTCCCCCCACTTGCGGGCGATGCATTGGGTCATGAGTTCAGCTTTGGTACAAGCAGTTCACACTGCTCATGCACATCCTGGTTGTTTACCCTTACATCCCCTACCCGATCGACCGCGGCACCTATCAGCGGGTGTTTCATCTGCTGCGTGAGTTGGCCAGAAATCACACGATCGACTTGATCGCCCTCTCCGAAAAGGGCGAGCGCGTGGAGCATCGCGGCATCTTCGAAAACTTCTGCCGCAAGGTGGTCTTCGTTCCTTTCGAGCATCCACCATGGCCGAATTTGTTTCCCGACCGTCTTCTCAATTCCCTGCCCACGACAATCCGTCACTGGTGGCTGCCTCAGCTGGCCGACACCATCGGCAGCATGCTCGACCAAAATGAATATGACATGGTGCATGTGTGCGACATCGTCATGGCTCAGTACTTCCTCAAAGATCATTTGGAGATACCACTGAGCGTTGACCGCAGTCGGGTGGATCTGCAGTTTCAGGAAGAGCAGTACGCCCGCATGCCCAAAGGGATCAAATCATCCCTCCTTTACCGCGAGCAGGTCTGGAAACTGCGCCGGTTCGAACACAAGGTCGCCCGCCGCAGTTCAGTGCAGGTGGTTTGCGGCCCGGATGACGAGTCCTTCATCCGCTCCCAGGTGAGCACACATGTGCCAGTAGAAGTGGTCACCAACGGAGTCGATCTCGACTACTTCAGCCCCAATTCATCTGCAGTCTCCCGCGACTCAGCGCCCACGGTTCTTTATTGCGGTGCCATGGACTACATGCCGAACGTGGATGCCCTGCGCTGGTATTTTGGTGAAATTCACCCGCGCCTGAAAAAGCTGGTGCCTGACCTGCAGGTTTTGATTGTTGGCAAATCACCGGCCGAAGAAGTCAAAGCATACGGCAAACTGCCAGACGTCACCGTGACTGGCGGCGTTCCTGACGTTCGCCCATGGTATCGTCGTGCCTGGGCTCAAATCGTGCCGCTTCGCATCGGCGGCGGCACCAGGCTCAAGATTCCTGAAAGCATGGCGATGGGCACACCGGTGATCAGCACCACCATCGGCGCTCAGGGTCTGAATCTGGTGCATGGCACGGATATCCTCCTGGCAGACACACCCGAAATGTTCGCGCACTACACCGAGCGCATGCTCCATGACGAAGCACTGCGTCAAAAAATCGAAGAGCGCGGCATGCAAACCTGTCGCGGGCGCTTCGGCTGGCCCGGTCTGGGTCAGCAGCTCAGCAGCTACTACTCACAGCATTTCCAGCCGGCAAAGAACTCCCATGAACACAACTGAAGCAGCATTCACCCCACGCAGCGGACCGTCGTTGTCCATGCTCGGCGTCCCGTTCGACAATGTGACGACGGATCAGACTCTGGAGGCCATCTCCGGAATGATTGCCTCGCGCAAACCTCATTACATCGCCACGGCAAATGTCGATTTCACCGCGCTTGCCATGTATGACGATGATCTGCGTCGCATTTTGCTCGATGCACATCTCGTGGTATGCGATGGCATGCCTCTTGTCTGGGCATCGCGCTGGCTCGGCAATGCACTTCCAGAACGTGTGGCTGGTTCTGACCTTGTGCCAAAGCTCCTGGCGGTCGCTGAAGAAAAAAACTGGAGTGTCTATTTTCTCGGTGGGAAGAAAGAGGTGGCAGAACAGGCAGTGCAGGTGGTGAAGGAACGCCACCCAAGACTCAAAATAGCCGGTGTAATGTCCCCACCGTTCATGCCGCTGCATGAGATGGATCATGCAACCATCTGCGCTGACATTCACTCCACCAATCCTGATCTGCTGTTTGTGTCTTTCGGCTGTCCGAAGCAGGAAAAGTGGATCGCCATGAATTACCAGCGCGCCGGAGCACCGGTGACGATCGGCGTCGGAGCCACGATCGACTTTCTTGCGGGCCACATGCAGCGCGCGCCGCTCTGGATGCAAAAGATCGGACTCGAATGGCTCTTCCGCCTGCTGCAGGAGCCACGGCGTTTGTTCAAACGCTACGCCACGGACTTCGTGGTTTTCGGACTGACGATTATGAAACAGTGGTGGCTGACTCGAAGCAGCAGGCGCACCACCCCGGCCAAACCGCTCACACCCACACCGGCCAAAGCCCCGGATATACAGCTATCGAGTGTTCCGGAACTTTTCTGCCCGGATCGTCTGGATGCAGCGGAGGTACGTGTCATCGAGCAGGTTTGGATGAACACCCTCGAAGGACCGGAAGAAGGCATCATCATCGACTGCGGTGGCGCTCAATTCATCGACAGCACCGGACTCGGCCTGCTGATGCGCATGCAAAAACGCTGCCGTCAGTCCGGCAAGCAGTTGGTGCTGTCCACCGTCTCGCCTGCAATACTCAAACTGCTGCAGATGACCCGGTTGAGCTCCATCTTCACCCAGGCGGCCAGCCGTGAGGAAGCGCTGAACAAAATCTTGAACGCCAGCGCACCTGCTTCTCCATCCCCCACCAAGACCGTGCCACTGCACCTCGACTGGAGCGGCGCAGTCACCACCAGCAGTGTGGATGGCCTCTGGCGTGGCGCACTGGGAGTCATCCAGAATGCCGCTGATGCCCGCAATCCGGTCGTCATTGATCTCAAAGGGGTCCAGCTCATGGACAGCGGCGGCCTGGGCCTGATGGCCCGCCTGAAGGATCATGCCGCCAGCCAGCACATCCACCTGCGCTTCACCAATGCCAGCCCGGTCGTGCATGAATCCCTGCGTCACGAACAATTGGAATATCTTCTCGCATCATGAAAATCGCGATTTCCACCAGCGTCATCCAGCGCGGAAAAACCGGCGTGGCGCAGTATGTACTGGCTCTGACTAAGGCGCTCCTGCCTTACGCGGACGTGGTCAAATTTCACATCCTCGCCCTGGCGCAGGATCTGCCTCTCTTTGAGTTTGCGCGGGGAAGAATGGAGATTGTACCTGTCGATGAGCAGTGGCGCCCCGCCGTGCGAAATATCTGGTGGCATCAGCAGGTGCTGCCGCAATGGCTGGAAAAGAACGAAATCGATGTGCTGCACGTGCCCAGCTACCGCCGCATGGTGCACACCGCACATTGTCATCTCGTCTCCACCATTCATGACCTTGCCCCGTTTCATGTGAAGAAGAAGTATGACCTCGCCCGCATGATTTACGGCCGTGTCATCGTGAAACATCTTGCTCGCAGGCAGAATGGCATCATTGCCGTCAGCACCAGCACCGCCCAGGACATTGAGCACTACTTTGGCGTGCCGGTCCAGAAACAGAACGTGATTCTCAACGGCATTGACCATGCGCGTTTCAAACCAGGCGACCGCGCCGCTGCCTGTGCCCAGGTGGAACAACGCTGGCAGCTGCAGGAGCCCTTCTTTCTTTATGTGTCGCGGCTGGAGCATCCGGCCAAAAATCACACTCGCCTCATCGAGGCTTTTGATCAGTTCAAATCCAGCACCGGTTCCCCCTGGCAGCTTGTGCTAGCAGGCAGTGACTGGCATGGCGCGGAACACATTCACGCGGCAGCGCGGGATTCCCGCCACGCCAAGGACATTCGTTTCCTCGGGTTTGTCGAAGATGCCGTACTGCCTGATTTGTACCGTGCGGCCTCCACCATGGTTTACCCTTCATTGTTTGAAGGATTCGGCCTGCCGCCGATCGAGGCCATGGCCTGCGGATGCCCAGTCATCACTTCGAAAAGCGGCTCGCTGGGTGAAGTCGTCGGCAATGCCGCCCGCATCGTCAACCCCGAGGATGTCGGCGACATGGCTCAGGCTCTGCTTGAGGTCGCTTCGCATCGCGAAAAACGGGAGGCCCTGATTCCGGCAGGTCTGCAAAATGCCAGACGTTTCAATTGGGACGACAATGCAAAACGCGTCATGGAGGTCTATGAAAAACCCTTCACAGGTTCCCGCAGTTGGGGGGGTTGAGGGTAGGGGGATCGGGGCAGAAGTTTCTCCACGAAACATGTCCGACTTTCTTCATCATTGGCAGCTCGACGCAAAACCCTTTGAGGGCACATGGGACACGCGCTTTTATTATCGCAGTCCCCAGCATCAGGAGGCCCTCGATCGCCTGCTCTACCTCGCCAGCGAAAAAACCATGAACTTGGGCATGCTGACAGGCGACATCGGCTGCGGCAAGACGATCACCAGTGCTTTTTTGGCCCAGAGCCTGGATCCTTGCGCGTTTATTGTCGTGAGCTGTGAAAATTCAGGATTCAGCTTTGATGAACT
>NZ_JBIPNG010000402.1:0-6191 GCF_044373815.1 Prosthecobacter sp.
CGTCCACGGCGCCTTCCATCTGCTGAAGCACGGAGGCCAGGCCCTTTTGGATGGACCTCACCACATCGTGGTCACGGGTGCTGACGGGCATTTTGGCGATGCTGTTGACGAAGTGCTCCACCAGCATGGGCTGGTTCAGCAACTCGGCGCGGTCGGCGGAAAAACTCTTCTTCACCACGGAGGTCACGGAGGCCGTGCCACGCAGCCAGCCGCCGAGGCTGACGCACTGCGAGAGGTCCATGTCCTTCATCTGCTCCATCGTGTCGCGCACGGTCTTCTGGGTCTGGTCGAATTCCTTGCGGATGGAGCTCCACTGTCCCTTGTCGGCCGCATCCAAGATGGCCTGGGCGTGAGGCAGCACGGACTTGCTGAGACCGAGGCTCTTGGCCAGGGAGATGACGTCATGGCCGATGTCCTTCACGGCTTCCTTGTCCTCGGCCTGCACGGCCACGAAGCCCTCGGCCACGGTGTAGCCAAAGAGGAGGGAGAGCTTGGTGCGGTCGCTGGTGGTCGGCATGTCCTGCTTGCGCAGTTCCGCGTTCCAGTTGGGCTCGCCGAGTTTGTCGAGCACGGAGAAAACTTCGCTCGGGACCGGGACGATCACGTCATCGACGACCTTGCCCGGGAAAGCGAGCGGGTCGAATTCCTCCACCCCCTTGGTGCCCTTGGGAGCGGCGGTGAGAGGCAGAATGCCGGCCAGAAGCAAAGCGGCAGTCAGGGTGGGGCGAATGAACAGGGAGCGTTTCATGACAAAAAATAACCAGGGTAAGAGCGCAAGTTGGATCAGGTCAACTCAAACCCCATTACCCTTAAATCGCAAATGGTTTGACCACCAACCGTACGAAGCTCACGTCTTTTCGCCGAGGAGACGAAGAGTGGAGAAAAGAGGAGGGCCTGGAGAGCTCCGTTCAGTGCCACCGCTCCATTTCCAGCCTCATTTCCGGCTTCAGATCGCGCCGGGCCTGCATGCTAGGGGGAAAAGCGGGAGGCGGCGCCTCGTTTCCCGTTTCCGCTCCTGGAGGCCCTCGTGGAGGAAACGACGACGGGGGGCAGAGAGTTTGCGTGCCCCCCCTGCAGGACGTACGCATGCCCAGCGCAGGTTGGGCGGCTTGTCCCCAAGCCGCCGTGGCCCAGCGCGGTGATTGCTCAGGGGTGGATCATTCCCGGCTCCGCTGCTGCCGACTGTCACTGGGCTCCGCTGCCGCCAGTCGTCTTTCGTCCGTTCTTCCCGCTCTCGGCGGCGGTTGGAGGACCAACCGTCCTACCTTCTCGCGCTGCGCGCGACCACCCGCAGCTGGGCGCATGCTCCCCCAGAATCCCCCACCCTCAATCCACACCGACCCCCGCCCTTGGCCGCAGCTCCACCGCCTCGTACTCACGCCCTTTTTTACGCACGAGGCCGGCGTTCATGAGCTTGCGGGCCCATTTGCTGATGGTGCCGCACTGGACGCCGAGCATCTCGGCCAGTTCGGTGGCGTTGACGATGCCTTCGCGGATGTGGGCCAGGAGGGCGTCGAGGTTGCCGTGGGCCTCGCAGCTTACGGTGATCTGGCTGCCCTCATCCTTCAAGGCCCAGCGCAGGGGCATGGCATCGCGCCCCTGGCAGTTGCGGCATTTGGAGAAGCGGGTGATGAACTCCTTGAAGTGGGACTCGTCCTCCGTGGCGTCCTTCAGGCTGAGGATCCAGTGTGCCATGTCCTCACGCCGGGAGGCCCCGCGCATCTCCCCATTGCGCCCGGCGTGGTGAATGATGATCACAGTGACGCTGCGGCGGCGCAGGCTCAGCAGCCACTCTTCGAGCTTGTCGAAGTCGTCGTTCTCATTTTCACGCATGCCGATCTGGCTGGCGCTGAGATTGTCGATGATGAGGACGGAGCCGTCCGGCAGCATGGAGGAGAGGCCCGTCTGGTGCAGGGGCTGGGCGATGTTTACACTGAGGCCCTGGTCCAGGTAGAGGTGCTCATTGCTCAGCCAGCAGAAGTTGAGCGAGGTGATGCCGAGCTTCTCCGCGCGCTCCCTGACGTCCGGCACATTCATCTCGGCATCGAAGTAGAAGACCCTGCGCGGGGCCTCCCCGGCCTGCCAGGCACCGAGGAGGCAGCCCTCCGCCAGGGCGTTGCCAATGAGCATGGCCAGCCAGGTCTTCCCACCGCCGCGCGGGGCAAAGAGGTAGCCGAGATCCCCCTCCCGCAGCCATTCCCCCAGCAGGCGGGGGCGGGGCGCGGTCTGGGTGTGGCGCAGCTGCTCCGGCGTGAGCAGGGAGCGGGCGAAGTCCGGCGGCTCCGGCGGTGGCGGGGCACCTGGGGCGGTGGTGGGGGTAAGGGTGGATTTGTAAGCGGCGAGCTGCGCCACGAGTTCGGTGATGTCTTTCATAGGATTTGGAAAAGGCTGTTGAGTTCGTCTTGATTGGCTTCGGGTTTGGCGATCAGTGCGCCGAGGTCCTTGCGCCCGGCGGACAGTTCTTGGATGTCCACCGTGGCTCCGGCCTTCTGCAGTTCAGCCAGCCATGAGGCGGCGGCGTTCAGGCCGGCGGCATCCAGATGGGGCACGATGCGGACGTGGCGGCCCGCCAGTGCCTTGAGCAGGGTGGGATCGCGCTCCAGGCGGGAAGACGTGCTGGTGGCCGCCAGCACGGTCCAGGACGGCTGCATGTCCACCAGCGCATACGCGGTGAGGGCCTCCAGCAGGCCCACGGCTCCCTCCACCAGCAGCACATGGGGTGCCTGAGAAAGCAGGCCGCGCCCCACCCAGGCCCCTTCGCTGCCGGGCAGGTTTTTGGCATTGATGGCCCTGCCCTCCGCATTCGTGAACGGCTGGCCGTCACAGCGGCGCACCTGGGCAAACCGGCCTTCACACACCGCATAGCAGTCGTGGCCATCCAGCTGGCACGCCTTGATCAGGCCAAAACTGCGCGCGATGTACAGACCACCCCACGGGATGCCTCGCTGCCGGGCGATGGGCTCCAGTTCCTCCCGGCTGAAGCGGCGCATCTCAGGCCACTGGCGGCGCTGCCAGGCCCTCTGCTCTGCCTCGTTTGGAAAATCAGCCGACATGCGGTCACGGGCGGCGGCGGGGCGGTCTGCCAGCAGGTAACCCTCCGCCTTGCTGGAGGTGCTTGCGGCGCTGTGCAGCCTGCTCCTCAGATCGGCCTCCGACCACGGCGGGAGGCAGCCGTGGTTCCAGACCACCAGCAGCGGCAGCGCCTCTTCCACACTGAGGCTGAAGCCCCTCACCAGGGCCTGTGCGGCGGCAAAGGCCGCACCGTCCCCGCCCTGGACGGACACGGGCATTTTGGCCAGGTAGGCGCTGGCACGCTCAACGGTGGTTTTCATGGATGGCGCATGGGGTGGCCGCCAGTCACGGCGGCGGATGAAACAACAACAGGCACGATTGATGTCATGACGTGGTAGTAAGAGCTATAATATGGTATCCGCCAAAGCATGACGGCGAAGAACACCGCCCGGCAGGCGCAAAGGTTTTTCTGGCTGCGGGCCGCACCATGCGCCGGCCCGGTCATCCCCCTTCGGCAGCAGGTTCCTCAGAACCCGGTGTGTGGGAGGGGGATCATCTGGCAGGCCATTGGAGCCGCGTGGCACCGCATCCCTGCGGCCCTGCGTCTTGCACGCAAAACCACGCGAACACTGCACCCGCCCCACCTTCCCAGCCTTGCATCAAGGCCGGTCAGGCAGACGGGTGATAATCACCTCATCACTTCACAACGCAACCACATTTTGCAACAATTGCGCTCTTCGACGGGGAGGAATATTCCCTTCCCCTTCGTTTCCAATTTTGAGTCCCCTGGGATGGAAATGGGAAACGAGGCGGACGTGGCCTATGGCCGTGATTCAAGATGCTCGAGCGTCTTCGGCCTCAGCGCTCCGTCCGGCCTGCGAAAGCGGTAGCTTCGTTCGTTCCTCACTCCGCGACCGCACTCCATATGAGGCCCATTGCCTGCAGAGTTGATGGGTGAGCCGTGGCGTGCCGGGTTTATTTGGAGTGCGGTCGCGCAGATGCACGGCGCAAGCCTGCATCGCAGCTACCGCTTTCGCGGGGTGAACCACATCCGATGAATCCCCTACCCCATCCTCGGCAGCACCTCGACCACATCCGCCAGCACTCGCCCGCTGCCGTGGCGCAGCTCATTGCACCGTCCGAAGAGCATCTGGCCGCTGGTGGCCCCAAGAAGGTCGGCTAGGCGCTGATCCACGGAGATGCGGAAGTAGCCACGGGGGTGGCTGGAGTGCGGGACTTGGTAGCGCTCCAAGATGGCACCGAAGGGTACGAGGCCTTCGAGCACGAGCTTCTGCGCTTCCTCAGGCAGGAGATCGAGGTGAATGCCGATGGCGCCAAACTCCACGGGCATGCCGTCCGTGTGCCGGTGCAGCACGGAGGCGCGCACGAGGTAGTTGCCGATGCGGGCACGGGCGGCGACATCCAGATCGATCTCGCTGGCGTGAAAATCCCGCAGGCGCGGCGTCATGTCTTGGTCATGCACCAGCAGGCCGCGCTCCTGCTCGGCCAGGTCCTGGGGCTCCACAAAGGTCACGCGCGGACGTGTGCTGCCGATGCCGTAAAAGAAGATCAGGGGTGCCAGGATATCCTCGTCCTGCCGGGGTGCCTCGTTCATCGCCGTCGTTGTCGTTCGGTTGCGTCGGAGGGCTTCAGGTATAACGGGCGTACTGGCGGTGCTGCGGCAGGAAGAAATCGTGCAGCAGGCGGTCCACCTGCAGCAGGCCATCGCGCGAGAGCGTGACGCCCGCCGCATCCAGCGTGGCAAAGCCTTCCTTGGCCAGGTAGTCGAGCTGCGGGCCAAAGTGTTTGCGCGGATCTTCACCGAACTTTTGGATGTAGTAGTCGAACTCGCTGCGGCCGAGCTTGAGCTTGAGGATGAACTCGCGCACGAAGCGGTCTTCGGCGGTGGTTTGGTAGGCGCGGAAGATCGGCAGCTGGCCGGCATCCACGGCCTGCATGTAGGGGCCCACATCGGCCTGATTTTGGTAATGCACGCCACCGAGATGGCCGAAGGAGGCCACGCCGCAGCTCAAGAGATCCGCACCTTCCCAGAGGGAGTCGCGATAGACGAATTTGATGCGCTTGGGGTCCTTCACCACGGTGTAGGCGCTGGTCACGGTGTAGCCGTCTTTTTGAAATTCATCGAAGGCATAGCTGACCCAGTCGCGCTTGGTCTGCCAGTCGGCCACGGGCGCAGTGACTTTGCCCTCGGCCTTCATCTGCTGATACATGGTGGTGTTGTAGGGCACCTCCATCTGGTAGATGGTCACGGCATCCGGCTGCAGGGCGATGGCTTTCCTGACGGTGTCCTTCCAGTTCTCCCAGGTCTCGTTCATCATGCCTGCGATGAGGTCGATGTTGATGTGCTCAAAGCCGAGCGTGCGGGCGAAGCGGTAGGCCTTCTCGATCTCGCCGCTGCGGTGCGCGCGGCCGTTCGTTTCGAGAATGTGATCGTCAAAATTTTCCACGCCGAGGCTCAGGCGCGTGACACCAATATCACGGATGCCGGTAAGCTTGACTTCATTGAGCGTGCCGGGTTCGGCCTCGAAGGCGACTTCTTCCGCCTCGTCCCATGGGATCATGTCCTTCATGCGATTGGTCAGATCCTTGAGCTGAGGCACTGAAAGGTAGCTGGGGGTGCCGCCGCCGAAGTAGACGAAGTGCGCCTTGCGTCCCTTCAAATAGGGCTGGCTGGTGAAGCGCTCCATCTCGCGCATCCCGGCGTCGATGTAGGCCTTCACCTCCTGCGCATTCTTGTCGGTGTAGACTTTGAAATAGCAGAAGTGGCAGCGTTTGCGGCAGAACGGGATGTGGAAATAAACGCCCAGCGGGATGTTGGCCGGTGCGGGCTGCTTCAGCACTTCCTCCACCACGGGAACCTGGTCAGGCTTCCAGAATGAGAACGGCGGATAATTGGAGACAAAGTAGTTTCCAGCCTCGGTCTGTTCGACCTTTTTCTCCGGAGCGGGAGTTTCGAGAGCGGTTTGCATGATGGGGTAAAAGAATAACGACTGCTGCGGGAAGTTCTACGAGCAAAATATGCGCGAAGCGAGACGAAGGGATGATTTTCTCCCTGAGGAAGGGACCCCGCATAAAGAGATGGCTTGGTATTTTGAGCCAAAGGCTTCTGCCACGCTTTCCCCTCACTTTCCATGCGCCAGCACCACGCGGAAGCCGAT
>NZ_JBIPNG010000065.1:0-20104 GCF_044373815.1 Prosthecobacter sp.
CCCCATCCTTCTCAACAAAGAAGTGACTGACAATGTTCAGCGTCGGCTCGGTGGTGAAGTAGCTGTAGTTCCACTTATCGGGCCAGGCACCGCCTTCATAAATGGCGCAACCAGCGGCAGCTGTATAACTGCCCACCTGGTCAATCTGCACATACGCCTGCTCCGGCCATGACATCAGCGGATACGTCGGCTCCTTCGGCAGCATGCCATTCGTTCCCATAACCCCGGGCAGCTTGCCCTTCGCCAGCACATACTCAGGCAGCACCACATGCAGGAAATGATTCCCACTCGTCGGCTGCGTGAAAAACACCTGCCCGTCCGTGGTGATGTCCAGTCCCCAGGTATTCCCACCGCGCGAAGCATACTGCTCAAACGCGCTGCCATCCGGCTTGAACCTCACGACACCACTGCCATCCGTACCAAAATCCTGTTTGCCATCAGGCGAGGTCACATGCCCGGAGCTGTAGCCATGCGTGGCATACACCCACCCATCCAAACCCCAGCGCAGGTTGTTGATCACCGCATGCGTGTCTCCAGTCCCAAGACCCGTGTAAAGCTTCGTGCGCTTGTCGGCGGTCTCATCACCATCGGTGTCTTCAAGATACCAGATGTCCGGCGCAGCACAGGCGATGACGCCCTTCTTGTAGAAGCAGAAGCTCGTGACGAGTTCCAGCTTGTCCGCAAACACATGCTTCTTGTCCATCACCCCGTCGCCGTTCGTGTCAGACAAAATCGAAATCCGGTCGATCGGATCACGGTCATACTTGGTCGTCCATGAGCCGCTGTCCTTCCACTTCTCCACATTCAGCTCACGCCGCCCGTTCGGATACTCCGGCGTCTCACACACCCACAGCCGCCCTTTCTCGTCCCAGTCCACATTCATGACCTTGTTAATCAGCGGCTCGCTGGCCACCAGCGAAATGTCGAACTCCGGATGCACCTCCAGCTTATCCGCCGCCTTTTCCGGCCGCGTGGGTCCACCTTCCACATACCGCAGATTGTCCCCCAGCTCCTCCGGCTTGCACAGCTCATCCACATTCTCCCGCTTCCCCGCCCAGGCGATCCCCCTCAGCAGCAGCGCCCGGAAATTCGGCCGGCTGAAGTTCGCGTAATAGTGCCCCGGAATGCTGACAAACGACCGGTAGTTGTCCTTCTCATAAGTCCAGACCTGCGGCTGAATGTCATAGATGCTGACCTCCTTGCCCCCCTTGGTGATTTCTGCGGCTCTCTTGGCCGCTTTTTCATTGCGCACTCCCGCCGGCTTCGGCGTGTAGGCTCCGGCCAGAATCCGGCACTCGGGCAATACATCCATGTCGTAGTAAATTTCGTCATCCATTGCGAAATTCGATACATCTTTCGTGATCGGTGTCTCATGGTCCGTGAAGTACAAATGCATCGGCCCCTCCCGCCATTTCGTCTGCCCATGGTGCCAGGAACCCCCGATGATGCCCTTGAACCAGTCATGATCCTTGGACACCGAGGCCGCGTGGATCGTCACAATGCCGCCTCCCCGCTGCAAATACTCCAGCAAGTCCTTCCGCTCCTGACCGATCTTGATGTCACCCCCGCTGTCGAGATGCAGAATAAGGACATCCGTTGCAGCCAGCTGCTCCTTGGTCGGGAAAGCATCCCCGCCCGTCGCCTTCGCCCCCCGCTCATTCAGCAGCGGCACCCAGTCCCGCAGGAAGGAGGGATGATCATGCGCCCCCGGACCGTGGGACTTCGGACCCGACCGGATGAAAACGCGCAGCGGCTCCACCGCAAAGGATGAGTGCGGAACAACGCAAGACACTGCAAGCGCGAGACAGAAAAGGAAACGTTTCATGGTTGGTTCGATGGTAGGCAGAACCAACGCATGATGTGAAGCCCGTTTTCGCACGGCACACTATCGGAAATGCACATGCAATCCGCGCCTGAAAAAACAAAGGGCACGACTCGCGTCGTGCCCTTGGTGTGAAATTCAAAGCAAACCGTCGCTTACTTCGGCTGTGCTGCGGGAGCAGGCGCAGGTGTCGGGGCTGGTGTTGCCGCAGGTGCAGGAGCCGTGGTTGGAGCTGGTGCAGCGGCCTTGGGTGCCTCAGGAGCCTTGGCGGGAGCAGGAGCGTCTTTCTTCGCTTCAGCCTTCGGAGCCTCAGCTGCCTTGGCAGGTTCGCCCGGCTTGTCAGCATCCTTTTTCACGGCTTCCTGGATTTTCTCCAGAATCTTGGCCTTGGCCTGCTCTTCAGCCGTAGGGGCGGCTGGGGCTGCGGCCTCAGGCTTGGCATCTCCGTAGAGAGTCGGAGCCTTGCTGCCGGTCTGGTGGCGGCTCACAAGCACGGCCAGAAGGATAGTCAGGGCAAAAAGAATGATGGCCAGATAGACCGTAAACTTCTGCAGCACGTTCGTCGTCTGTGCGCCCCAGACCTGGCTGGCGGCGGCGTCGCCGAAGGAGGCACCGAGGCCTTCCTGACGGGGGCGCTGCATAAGCACGACGAGAATGAGCAGAAGGCAGACGATGACTTCCACTACGGTAAGAATTCCAATGAAGATGTCCATAAAAGGGGAGCGAATATGGGGGGACTTCCCAGCTTGGCAAGGGGGAGTTCCAGTTGAGCAGCCCGATTCACTCCCCTATCCAGGGCCAGTCAGGGCGTTTTCCGGCCCTTTACAGTGCGTTTACAGACGCCGCCCGCCGCCTAAACCACCATGGTGGCATGAAGACGATTCTTTATGCCCTTTTCCTCGCCACGCCCCTGATTGCGCAGGATTTCCGCGCACGAGCCTGGATTTCCCCCAGTTCGCGGATCATTCACTCGCAGCCGGTGCAGGTGACCCAGGTGGACGCCCACATCGACATCGCGGATCAAATCGCCACGACCACCCTCGATATCGCGCTGCGCAATCCGACGGGCCGCCCGCAGGAGTCCGAACTGCTCGTCCCGGTGCCCAGCGGGGCGGTGCTGAAGGCCTTTGCCTTTGAGGGCGGCAATTCCGAGGGAACGGCCAAATTACTACCGCGTGAGGAGGCACGACGCATCTACGACACCATCGTGGCACAGACGCGCGATCCGGCGCTGCTGGAGTTCGTCGGCAATGCGGTCGTGAAATCGAGCGTGTTCCCGGTCCCGGCCAATGGCACGCAGAAAGTGCGGGTAACCTATGAGCAGCTGCTCGAAGCGGATGGCTCGCGGCTCGATTACGTCCTGCCGCGCTCGGAAGCGGTGGAATATGCAGTGCCCTGGAAGCTCTCCATGCGCATCAAATCCACGTCACGCATCGCCTCACTCTACTCTGCAAGCCACGAGATCTCGGCCAAACAGCCGAATGGCAACACTGCCACCCTCTCCTGTGAAACCAAGGACCCAGGTGCATTCCGGGTGTCTCTGCTGCGTGAAACCAAGGATGAAATGACCGCCTCGCTGCTGGCCTATCCCGATCCGAAGATCGGCGGCGGCTATTTTCTGGTGATGATCGCCCCGCCGAAGCCCAAAGCAGATGCGAAACCGATCCTGCGGGAGGTCACCCTCGTCATCGACCGCAGCGGCAGCATGGCTGGCCCCAAGCTCGATCAGGTCAAAGCTGCCGCCTTGCAGGTGATCGAAGGCCTGAACGACGGCGAGGGCTTCAACCTCATCGTTTATAATGAGTCAGTTGAGATGTTTGCCGCACAGCCGGTGATCAAAAACGCCGAGACCACGAAGCAGGCCCGCGACTACATCAGCGCGTTGAGGGTAAGCGGCGGCACGAACATCCATGACTCAATCGTCGAGGCGCTGCGCCAGAAGCCGCTCGAAGGCATGCTGCCCATCGTCCTTTTCCTCACCGACGGCCTGCCTACCATCGGCCAGACCTCGGAAAAGGCGATCCGTGAGGCGGTGGCCAAGGGGAATCCGCACCAGCGCCGCGTGTTCACCTTCGGCGTCGGTGTGGATGTGAACACGCCGCTGCTTTCCCGCATCGCACGCGATACCCGGGGCAGCGCGGAGTTTGTGCTGCCGAAGGAAGATGTGGAGGTCAAAGTGGGCCGTGTCTTTGACCGCCTGCGCGGTCCGCTGCTCACGAAACCGGCCGTGCGGGTGGATGACCCGAGCCGTGTGAGCGACCTTATTCCCTCTCCCCTGCCCGATGTGTTTGAGGGGGAGCAGATTCTTCTGTCCGGCACCTACCGTGGCGAAGCACCGCTGCATTTCCAGCTCACCGGCGCTGCGGCCGGGGGAGAACGAAAATTCGATTTCACCTTCAACCTCGACAAGGCCAGCACCGCGAATGCCTTTGTGGCACGGCTTTGGGCCAGCAACAAGATCGCGGTGCTCAGCGAAGCGATCCGTGACCTCGGTGCCGATGGTGCAACGGGTGGAACGACTGAGCTGGTGAATGAAATTGTGCGCCTTTCAACGCAGTTCGGCATTCTCACGGAATACACCGCCTTCCTGGCCGAAGAAGGCACCTCGCTCGCCGCCGCGCCTGCCAATGCCAGCAAGGCCTACGACAACTACAGCGACAGGGCGATGAAGATGCGCAGTGGTCCTGCCGCCGTCTCTCAGGAAGGCAATTTGACCAAAGCCGCCAGTTCCAAGCAGCTCAACGTCCGTAATCGCTTTCTCGACGACAAGATGCAGGCCATCGAGATAACCAGCGTGCAGCAGTGCCAGGCCGGAGCCCTCTTTAACAAAGGCAACCGCTGGACCGATGCCAGCGCCGCCAAGGCCGAGCGAGCTCCCGACCGCACCATTGAGATCGGCAGCCCTGAGTTCGGCCGCCTGGTCGATGAACTCGCAGCCGACAACCGCCAGAGCCTGCTGGCCCTGCGTGGCGAACTGCTGCTGCAGCATCGCGGCCAGTTGGTGCTCATCCGCTGAAATTTCTCCCGTCAACTCATCCACAAACACATCCATGAAAACGCAATCCATCCTCATCGCCACGGCCTTGTCCGCGTGCCTCGCCATCGCCAAAGATGCTCAACCGCCCGCCCCCGTGGCGGAGATCGCCAAGGTCGAAACTGTTGCTGAAACCCCGCTGGTGCAGATCGCCGTGCTGCTGGACACCAGCAGCAGCATGAGCGGCCTCATCGAGCAGGCGAAGACCCAGCTCTGGAAGCTGGTGAATGAATTCATCACCGCGAAGCAGGACGGCAAAACACCCGTCGTGCAGGTGGCGTTGTATGAATATGGCAAATCATCGCTACGGGCGGAAGAGAACTGGATTCGTCAGATCCAACCACTCACCCGTGATCTGGACAAAGTGTCCGAAGAACTCTTCGCCCTGACGACGAACGGCGGAGATGAATACTGTGGTGCGGTAATTCAGCGGGCGACGAAAGACCTTGCCTGGGATGCGAGTCCGAAAGTGTACAAGGCGATCTTCATCGCCGGCAACGAACCTTTCACTCAGGGACCCGTAGGTTCCAAAAAAAGCTGCCAGAACGCCATCGCGAAGGGCATCATCGTGAACACGATCCATTGCGGCGGCGAGGCCCAGGGCATCGCCGAGCACTGGAACCAGGGCGCGCTGCTCGCAGACGGCAAATACCTCGTGATCGACCAGAACCAAGCCATCGTTCATATCGAAGCGCCGCAGGACAAGGAGATTGTGAAACTCAACGAACAGTTGAACAGCACCTACATCAATTATGGAAAGGAAGCACCGATGGCCAAGGCGCGGCAGGTCGCCCAGGATGACAACGCCGCCGCCAAGGCTGAATCCGGCGCCCAGGTGCAGCGCATCGTCAGCAAGGCCAGCGCAAACTACTGCAACACCGGCTGGGATCTCGTCGATGCCAGCAAGCAGAAGGACTTCGACATCACGAAGATCAAGGAGGCCGATCTGCCCGAGGAGATGAAGAAAATGACCGCCGAAGAGCGCAAGGCCTACCTCGACAAGAAAATCGCCGAGCGTGCGGAGATCCAGAAGCAGGTGCTGGCCTTGAACAAGGACCGTGAGGCCTACGTGGCAACGCAGCGCAAAGAGTCCGCCAAGACCGATACGCTCGACACCGCCATGACCAAGGCCCTGCGGTCCCAGGCGGAGAAAAAAGGCATCGCGTGGGAGAAATGAACCTTTAAACTTCGCCATGCCTGCCACCATCCTTGTTGTTGAAGACGACGCCGCGATCCGTCGCGGCGTCCTGGATGCGCTCAAATTCGCCGGTCATACGACACTGGAGGCAAGCGATGGTGAGAAGGGCATGAAACTGGCCCTAAGTTCGACCTTCGACCTCATGCTGCTGGATCTGGTGCTGCCCCATGCGAGCGGCTTTGACATCCTGAAAGCCCTGCGCCGCGAACGGCCCGGCACACCGGTGATCATCCTCTCCGCCCGAGGTGAAGAAAATGACCGCGTGCGCGGCCTGCGGCTGGGTGCGGATGATTACGTGGTGAAGCCGTTCAGCGTGCGCGAGCTGCTCGCCCGCGTGGAGGCGGTGCTGCGCCGTGCGCCCGAACGCCAGCCCGTGAGCGAAACGCTCACGCTCACCGCAGCGACGATTGATTTCGGGCTGAGCGTGGCCCGTTTTGAGAACGGCGAGAGCGCGGAGCTTTCCGAACGCGAGCGTGATGTACTGCGCTACCTTGCGCTGAATCGCGGCAGGCCAGTGTCTCGCGAGGAACTGCTGCAACGCGTCTGGCACATCGAAAACCAACAGACCGAAACACGCACGGTGGACATGCACATCGCAAATCTGCGCCACAAACTGCGAGATGACGCAGAGTCTCCGCGTGTGATCGTCACGGTGCGCGGCAAGGGCTACCAACTCACCTGATTCCCCATGCGCAAACCGCTGCACATCTGGATCATCTTCATTGCCTGCCTCGGGCTGCTGCTCGCGGCGATGGCGTGGGTGAGCTGGCATACGCTGGCGCTGGAGCGTGAGCGAGAAACGGCGGCGCGTGAGGCAGACCAGCAGGAGCGCGTGCGGCTGGCGCTGTGGCGGCTCGATTTCCAAGCGAGCGCGCTCATGATCCGCGAGAATGCACGCCCACCCTATGATTTCCGGCCATTTCATTCGCCGGAAGGTCTGATCAACAAGGCGTACGACAATGTGGCGAAGGGCGAGGTGCTGGTCCCCTCCCCGCTGCTCGCCGAGGTGCCGGAGCATGTGCTGCTGTATTTTCAGATGGACACGCGCGGCCAGGTTTTATCCCCGCAGGTACCGCAAAACAACGAGCGCACACTGGCGCTGGCGCAGTTCATCAATGCGGATGATCTGACTCGCAGCGAGCAACGTTTGAGCGGATTGCGCGAACTGCTCGCCAAGCCGGTGCAAGTGATCACGCCGCCGCAACAACGCGAGTCCTCGGTCTGGAACAACGGACGTGCAACATCCATGGCCCCTGCAACGGCAACCTCGCTCAATCGTCAGCTGCTTGCCGAAATGGCCTGCGTGGCCCGCTTTGAGATTGATGATTCCAAGACGGCCGAAGCCAATGATGCCAGTCTTCCACGCAATCCGGCCTGGAATACCCAGCAGGGCCAGGGGACGTCCCAACAGTTGATGCTGAACAACACGGAGAACTACTCGCGCAATCGTGCCGTCAACCTGCAGGCCGAGGAGGCGATCAAGCAACAGCCGCAGATCAAGCTGAAGGAAGGATCCAACGCTCTGGCGTATTCCAAAGACAAGATGGCTGAGCCCAAGCCAGCAGCAGCGAAGACTTTGAAAAAAGAATCCGCGAAACCGGCAAGCAGCAGCAATGGATCCAGCCTCGTTGCCTCCTCAGAACCGGCTGCGAAGTCGATGAATGACAAGCAAATGGCGGCTCGGCAGCAACCCCTGGATCTGGCCCCTGCGGCGGCTCCAACGCCGATGCCTTTGGAGCCGAAAGCGGATGGTGCTGGCCGAGCTCCGGGCAATGAGTCCTCTGCTGCTCCCGCCGTTCCATCCGCTGTGCAACCGCCACTCAAAAACGCCCCAGCCGCGAACAGTTCGCGGCCCTTTCAGGGTGTGTGGCTCGGCAGCAATCTCATGCTGACGCGCGAAGCCTTGGTGGATGGTGTGCGCATGGTGCAGGGCGTGTGGCTGGACTGGCCCGCGCTGCGCGAATCCCTGCTGCGGGAGATCACCGATCTGTTTCCGGATGCGAAGCTGGAGCCTGCAGCGAATGCCACCGCAGGAACCCGCCCAAATGACGATCCGCTGCGCTTTGCCGCGCTGCCGGTGAGGCTGGTGCCAGGTGCCATCCAGCTGCCACCGCTGCCATTCTGGACACCGCTGCGCAGGTCTCTGGGCATCGCTCTCGCTTGTGTCCTGCTCGCGGCCGCAGCTGTGGGGCTGGTGCTTTTCGGCACGGTGGCTCTGAGCGAGCGCCGCGCGGACTTCGTTTCCGCCGTGACGCATGAGCTGCGTACACCGCTGACGACGTTTCGCCTCTACTCCGAGATGCTGGCGGACGGCATGGTGACCAATGAAGCGCAGCGGAAGACTTACCTCGACACCTTGACCGGAGAAGCGAGCCGATTGAGCCATCTCGTCGAAAACGTGCTCGCGTATGCCCGGCTGGAACGAGGCAGCGCCAAGGCGCGAGCCGAGAACATCACGATCGGCGAGCTGCTGGATCGCATCCTGCCGCGGCTGCAACAGCGTGCCGATGACTGTGGCATGACGGTGCAGGTGCAAGCCACGGAAACGGACCGCAAAACCGAGCTGCATGTGGACGCTGCAGCGGTGGAGCAAATTCTTTTCAACCTCGTGGACAACGCCTGCAAATACGCCGCTCCGCGTGCGGCGCAGCCGGTGATCCATGTGGAGGCGGATACGAGCGGCAAGTTTGCCATGCTACGCGTGCGCGACCACGGCGGTGGCATCTCCCGCAGCGAGCAACGGCGGATTTTCCACCCCTTTCACAAAAGCGCCGATCAGGCGGCACACTCGGCACCCGGGGTCGGGCTGGGACTTGCGCTGTGCCGCCGGCTGGCCACCGCACTGGGAGGCGCGATCACACTGGATGCCACTCACAAGGACGGCGCATGTTTCATGCTGCGCCTGCCAAAGTAATCAGCGCTCTCCTGCCAAAGTGACAGCCCCCATGAGGATGACATTGCCGGCATCGTCACGGATTTCGCCGCTGACCTGCCCGAGGTTGTCCAGCATGCCCTGCAACGCGCCACTGAGGTGAAGCGACTGACCGGGCGTGATGCTGCCGAGAATTTTGATCTGGCGCACTGCGGTGAGGCGCATGTTTTTGAGGGGGGCTTCGCCAGGGCGCGTTTGAATGAGGATGCCGCCGAGCTGGGCCAGCGCCTCGATCATCAGCACGCCGGGCATGAGCGGGGCACCGGGAAAATGGCCGCGAAGAAACTCCTCATCCCCCTTGAGCTTCCACACCGCTTTAGCGGAGGCGCCGGGATTCAGTTCAACAAGTTCGTCGATAAAACGAAACTCAGAACCGTGCGGAAGGGAGGAAAGCGCTTGAATTAGGTCGGCAGAAGATGGCATGCTGCGGTCATATTCACGATTCACTCACAGAGCAAACACCAAGATGCGCGCCTGCGCCGATGATCTGTCGTGTGATCATTCAAGTGTGGCATGTCGTCGTCCTGCTGCTGAGCATGATCTACTGGGCCATAGGCGGCTTGTTGTTTGTGCTGGCAGGTGCTGCGCTGGTGCCGGTCCTGCCTGTGGAAAAATCACGCTCTCTGGGCCAGTGGCTGCTAAGCGTGGCCTTCCGCCTCTTCCTCACATTTCTGCGCGTGTGCGGTGTGTTTGAGTGCGAATACATCGGTTTCGATGCGCTGAAGGATGTCAAAGGCGGGCTGATCATCGCGCCCAACCATCCGGCGCTTTGGGATGCCGTTTTCATCCTCTCCAAGATTCACGGCCTGCGCTGCATTTTGAAGGCGTCATTGATGCACAATCCGTTTCTACGTGGTGCAGCCAAGCTGGCGGGCTTTATCCCCAACAAACCCGCGCATAAAATGCTGCAGAATTCCATCGAAGCGCTGCGCCAGGGCGACCGGCTGCTGTTTTTCCCGGAAGGAACACGCACGCGGAAAATGGAGCAGTGCATCAACACGCTTCAGGGCGGCCTTGGCATCATCGCCACGCAGTCGAGTGCTCCGGTGTGGCCAGTGTTCATCGAAACCAACAGCGACTATCTTTCCAAAGGCTGGCCGCTGTGGCATCTGCCTGACAAAAAGATCCGTATGCGCATCACGCTGGGCGAACCACTGGCCAGCCCGCCGGATGAAAGTGCGGGGGAATTTACCAAGCGCCTGCACGAGGTGTTTTTGGCAGCGCTGGGCAACCGTCCGAAAGCTTGATGGGAGGAATGATTTGCAGCGTTATTCTTGAATGCGCACGCTGCTTCTTTACTTCATAGTCGGCACCAGCATCCACGCTGCGCCAAACATTCTGCTCATCGTCGCTGATGACCAGCGACCGGACACGATTCATGCGCTGGGGAATGCCGTGATCGACACACCGAATCTGGACCGCCTCGTCGCCCGTGGCACCGCTTTCTCTCGTGCGTATGCGGGCTATCCCATCTGCCATGTGAGCCGTGCGCAGATCCTGACCGGCAACCCGGCCTTCAAAGCGCTGCCGAAATATCCTGGCGGAGCGATTGATCCCAACCTCGCCACGCTTGGCGGCACGTTGCAAAAAGCGGGCTACCACACCTGCTACACAGGCAAATGGCATAACGACGGGCATCCCAAACAGCGCGGCTACAGCACTACCAGCGGTTTATATTCCAGCGGGGGCGGCAAGGGTGTCACGCAACCGGACATTGATGATCGTGGCCGCCCTCTCACGGGGTATCGCGGCTGGACCTTCAAGGATGAAAACAACCAGGCAGAACTCGGCAAAGGCGTCGGCCTGAAGCCCGACAACAGCAAACACATCGCTGACGGGGCCATTCATGCGATTCAAACAGCCCCGGCGGGCAAGCCGCTCTTCCTGCATGTGAACTTCGCCTTTCCTCACGATCCACGCCAGTGGCCTGCGGGCATGAAGGACCGCTATGACGCGGCAAAAATGCCGCTGCCAGCCAACTTTGCGCCGAAACATCCGTTTGATCACGGCAACATCGACGGGCGTGATGAACTGCTGCTGAAGACGCCGCGCATTGAAAGCGAGGTGCGCGAGGAACTGGCCATCTACCATGCCATGATCACGGATCTCGACGCACAGCTCGGCCGCATTCTGGATGTGCTGCCAGCGCCTGATGAAACGATCATTATTTTCACCAGCGACCAGGGCCTTGCGCTGGGCAGCCACGGGCTGCTGGGGAAACAGAACGAGTATGAGCACAGCATCCGCAGCCCGCTGATCATCTGCGGTCCTGGACTGCCGAAGAACGAGCGCAGCGCAGCGCTGGTGAATCTTAATGATCTATTTCCCACGCTTTGTGATCTCGTGGGCATCGGGGTTCCTAGCACTGTGCAGTCGAAGAGTCAGGCACCGCTGCTGCGGCATCAAACCGAGCGCGTGCATGATTTTGTCACCGGTGTTTTTACGGATACCCAGCGCATGATCTGCGATGAGCGCTGGAAGTTTGTGATTTACCTGAAGGTGGGACGGGAGCAGCTCTTTGATTTGAAGAGTGATCCGGATGAGATGCATGATCTGAGCGGAGAGCCGGGGCATCGGTCAAAGAAAGAGGAACTCGCCGCGAAACTGCAAACCTGGAGGCAGCAGAACGCCGACCCGGACCTGTGAAGAATGAAAGCAGCAGACGCGCTGAGCTTGAATGAAATGGCTTCGCCATTGAGACCGTTCAAGCAACCTGCCATGAAATACCTCTGCGTCTTGTTCCTTTTTGCCATCTCATCCCTGCAAGCCCAAAGCTCTGCTCCGACGGAAAAACCCGCCGCCAAGCCGAAAGCGCCTGATGCGGTGGACCAGATGGCCGCCGTGCTGAAACCCACGCGAGTCATGCGGTACAAGAAGATCGCTGACAAAGAGCTGCAACTGCACGTCTTTGAGCCGGAAGGCTTCAAGGCGGGCGACAGCCGAGGCTGCTATCTCATCATCCACGGTGGCGGCTGGACCGGGGGCACCCCACCGCGCATGTACCCCTTCGCTGCGCATTACGCGAAGCTCGGCCTTGTGGGCATCAGCATGCAGTACCGACTGCACAGCAAGGAAACCGGTGTCAGCGTCTTTGACTGCGTGAAGGATGCCAGGTCTGCTGTGCGCTACATCCGTGCGCATGCGATGGAACTGGGCATTGATCCGCAAAAAATCATCGTCAGCGGTGGCTCCGCCGGTGGTCATCTGGCCGCAGCCACGGCCCTCTTTGACAATGTGAATGAAGACAGCGACGACCTCAAAATTTCACCGATCCCCAACGCCCTCGTGCTGCTCTTTCCCGTCATCGACACCTCCAAGGAGGGCTACGGCAACGAGAAAATCGGTGAACGCTGGCAGGAGATGTCCCCCGTGCACCACGTCCGCCCGGGTGTCCCTTCAACGATCATCTTCCATGGCACCGGCGACACTGTCACGCCCTTTGCAGGTGCCAAAGCTTTCCAAGAGGCCATGCTGAAGGCGGGCAACCGCTGTGAACTCGACATCAACGAAGGCGGCGTGCACGGCTATCTCATGCGCAACAAAGCCCTCTATGATGACACCATGAGCAAGACGGATGTCTTTTTGAAGTCACTGGGGCTGCTCAAATGAGATGCTGAAAGGGAGACCGGGGCTCATTCCTCGATCCATACCGGTGTCCCCGCCGGCACGAGGTCAAACAGCTCGATCATTTCGCGATTGCGCAGGCGCACGCAGCCGTGGCTGGCGGGGCGGCCGATGCTGTTTTCATCGTTGGTGCCGTGGATGTAGATGTAGCGCTGGTAGGTGTTTTGGTTGCGTGGTTCCACACCATGCAGCCAGAGGATGCGCGTGAGCACGAGGTCGGATTTTGTCTCCATCCCAGGCTGCCAGTGCCCCACGGGTTGCCGGGATTTGAAAATGGTGCCGCTCTCCGCGCCGTCGCCGTGCTTTTCCTTCACCACAAAGCGGCCCAACGGCGTCTTGTTGCTGCCTTCGGTGAAGCCGATGCCGAATTTCGACGTGCTGCACGGCCACTCGCGCACGAGGCGCCAGTCATCAAACAAACGCAGCCGCTGCATGCCTATGCTGACTTCGAGGTGTGGGTGGGTGAGGCTCATGGAGATTGAATGATCGACTGCGTGCGGGAACTGCGTTTCATAGCATCTGCGGATGAAATTGCATGAGTCAAAAAATGCATTTGACGGATTAGACTGATCGGTCTAATTATGTATCCATCATGAGCGACCGAACGACTAAAGAACGCATTCTCGACGCAGCCGAAGGGCTGATGCTTGAGAAGAGCTTTCACTCGGTCGGGCTGACGGAAATCCTTGAGGCCGTGAAGGTGCCCAAGGGTTCGTTCTATCATCACTTCAAATCCAAGGAACAGTTTGGTGTGGAAATGCTGAAGCATTACGTGGCCGATGCCACGGCCTATAAGAAGCAGATGCTGCTTTCCGACACGCCTGAACCGGACCCGCTGAAGCGACTGCTCAGTTTTTGCGAGGGCACGATCTGCCGTGTGCTGGAAACGAAGGGAAAGTGCCCCTGCCTGGTGCTCAAACTGGCCGCCGAGGTGGCTGATATGAGTGAAGCGATGCGCGAGGTGCTGGCGGCTGGAAATCGCGAGGCGATCACCATTCTGGAGCAGGTGCTGCAGGAAGGCATAGATAAGAAGAAGATCGCCAAAACCGTGCGCCCTGTCGAAGTGGCCGTGATCATTCATGACCTGTGGAATGGAGCCATGCAGCGCTCTGCCATCTGCCGTGACGCGACTCCTCCACGCGAAGCGCTGAACTTCATTCGCACACTGCTCACCCCGTAATTTTCTTTTTAACCCGCTATAAACCGACCGGTCTATTCTATACAAAACCCGCCCTATGAAACCCATCGCCCTCACCACTGAAACCTTCGACACCACCCTTGCCAACACTGACCAGCCCGTCCTCGTGGACTTTTGGGCTGAGTGGTGCGGCCCGTGCAAAATGATGTCGCCCATCCTCGACCAACTGGCCACAGAGCAAGCTGGACGTGCCACCATCGCCAAGGTGGATGTGGACGCCTTCCCTGATCTGCAGGCGCGCTTTGGAATCCGCGCCATTCCCACGCTCATCGTCTTCAAAAACGGCCAGCCCGTGAACACCATCACCGGCGTGAAGAGCAAGGGCTTCCTCGAAGCAGCACTCGCTGCCTGATTTTTCTTCCACCCCAAAACCAACGCCCCAAACAACCCCAAGCCCATGTCCATCGACCTCACTCAACGCCCCCCACGCAGCCCACGGGTCCGCCTCGGCGGTTACGTCCTCCTGCCACGCATGCTCGACAAATGCCGCGCTGAAATCGCCGGTAAAAACGGCGAGTATCATTACAACTGCCCGCTGGATCAGCGCTTCCTCAGCTTCACTGGCATTGATCATGAGGCACTGAAAGCCGAAGCGGCCAAGGGACTGGGCGACGCCGACATGTTCGCCTGGATCGAAAAGAGTGCGCTGCACAAACGCAGCGACTACGAGATCGCCCACTGGAGCGAATACCGTGAAGCTGCCGTGCCTACTGACAACGAAAGCCGCGAATACATCAGCGCGCAGATTGCGAAGGCGGGAGGCTCTGCACGTGAAGACATCGGCACGTGGTTCGATTTCCTCGATTTCGACGACCACGTCTCCTTCGGCGGCAAAGCCTGATTCAATTTCACCCTCAACTCAATCCCTCAAGACCACACTCCCATGCAAACCTCATTCCAAAACAAAGTCGTACTCATCACCGGAGCCACCAGCGGCATCGGCAAAGTCAGTGCTCTCGCCTTTGCCAAAGCCGGGGCGAAAGTCATCGTCAGCGGCCGGCGTGAAGCCGAAGGTCAGGCCGTCGTGGCTGAAATCAAAGCCTCGGGTGGTGAAGCCACCTTTGCGAAAGCGGACGTGGCCGTGGAGGCTGAGGTGGCGGCACTCGTGGCGAAAACGGTGGAGACGTATGGCCGACTCGACATTGCCTTCAATAATGCGGGCGTCGAACTCACCGGTGCCATCGTGGATGCCACCGAGGTGGACTACCGACGTGTCTTTGACATCAATGTCTGGGGCGTGATCACCTCCATGAAGCATGAGATTCCCGTCATGCTGAAGCAGGGCGCAGGTGTCATCATCAATACGAGCAGCGCCGCCGGGCATGTCGGCATGGCCGGTGCCAGCGTCTATGTGGCCAGCAAGCACGCGGTGGAAGGGCTCACCAAAGCTGCTGCGCTGGAATACGCCAAGCAGGGCATCCGGGTGAACGCCGTGGCTCCTGCGGCCATTGAAACCGACATGATGAACCGCTTCACTGGCGGTGGAGCTGAGGAGGCGCTCAGCTACATGCGCTCACTGCATCCCGTTGGCCGACTGGGCCGCTCTGAGGAGATCGCGAACGCCGTGCTCTTCCTCGCGAGCGATGGTGCCTCGTTCATCACCGGCACATCATTGAAGGTTGATGGTGGCTTGCTTGCGCAGTAACGATAACGCGTCATGACCCCACTCGAAATCATCCGCGAAATGTATCGCGCCATGCGCGCGGGAGATGATGCCGCCTTCACCGCGCTCTGCACCGACGATCTCGTCTGGCAGCAGAGCGCGGGTTTTCCCGGCGGTTCCACGTGGCATGGTGCTGCTGCGGTGATTGAGAATGTCTTTCGTGCTAATGCCAAACGCTGGACGGGATTCGCTTTCACGGAAGAAGAGATGTTCGCCACTAGTGATCGTGTCGTTGTCCTCGGTCACTATAGTGGCACAGCTCCCGCCACCGGTAAAGCCATGAGCGCCGCCGTTGCCCACGTCTATGATTTGAAAGGCGGCCGGATCGCCCGCTTCCGCATGTTTGCCGACACGCAGCCGATGTGGGAGGCAATGGTGAATTAGCGATCAGTTCAGGATCACCGCGCCCGCTGCCTGCATCTCATCCAATGCGTGCTCCACATCTACGGGCTGCAGATTCACACCCCGGCAGGCCTGAGCGATCAAGTTCACCCGGAAGCCTTCTTTCAAGGCATCAAGTACTGTAAACTTCACGCAGTAGTCCGTGGCCACGCCGGCGATGGTGAGTTCGCTGACGTTTTGGGCCTTCAGCCATTCGCCCATGCCGGTGGAGGCACGATGGCCGTTGTCATAAAAGCCACTGTAACTGTCGATGCGTGGGTTCATGCCTTTGGTGAAAACGCGATTGATGCGCCGGGTGTCGAGACCTGGAGCGAATGACGCGCCATCCGTATTTTGCACGCAGTGAATGGGCCACAGTGTCTGGGGCCGGCCGTCGAGCTCGATCTGGTCATAGACACTTTTGCCAGGATGATTGGCGGCGAAGCTGCCGTGGTCTGCGGGATGCCAGTCCTGGGTGGCGACGATGAGATCAAACTGCGGCATGAGGTTATTCACGATGGGGATGATTTCATCCGCACCTGGGACGGCGAGCGCACCGCCCGGCATGAAGTCGTTTTGGATGTCGATGAGGAGGAGTGCTTTCATGGAGAAGGATCGTTTGGGGCCACTGCAACTGGAGCACCGCTGCGGCAGAGCGAATCCACGCTTTTCAGCAGGGTGGGGAGACGAAAGGCACCATGCATGGACTCGATGTGATGTGCGGCGTCCTTCTGCTCCATGCCGGCAGCGGTGACAAAGAGGGGCTTCATGCTCTCGCCACGGAATACATGCGCGGCGTGCGGAGATTGATCGAAGGAAGTCTTGGCCACGCCGATCACGGAGATTCCTGTGGCCTCGTGCAGATGCCATCCCAGACCGGGCTCGCCTGGCCGCAGCCACACATGCCCGTCGATGACGATTACTGAAGGCGCTTGAGGCAGCAGTTTCAAAACGGCCATCACACAGGGCAGTTCGCGCCGGTAAAACTGCCCGGGCTGATAGTCGGCCACTTGAGGAATGTGGCAGAGGTGCTGCTCCTTGGCTTGATCATCCGCCCAGTTTTCAAACAGAACGGCGGCGGCCGTTGCGCCGTGATCGTGGTAGCACACATCCACGGCGGCGATCAGGGGCGGCGGGGCATTCAGGGACGCGCTCACGATTTTGCTTTCTGAATGAGCTGCAGTTTCCGCTCATGCAGCGTTCTTTCCACGCCTGCCGTGTACTCGTGCGGATGCTGGAGACGTTTCACCGTGGCATGAAGATGCGTGAGCTGTTCGCGGCAGCGGCTTTGGATCTGTGGCAGCGTGGGGAGTTGGGCGACGAGTTTTCCAGCACGAAACACCGGTTGCAGCAGGTCTTCGTGGGTCGCGCCCTCGAGAATGGGCTTGCTGCGAGTGGGATCGCTGGGGTGCATGATCTCCACGGGTGCGGGGCAGCCATGCTCCTCATCGTAAATGGCATCTCCGCGAAATTCGCCGTTGAGGGTGAAGCGGCGCACCTGCTGGATGCCAGGATTGCTCACTTTGATGGCCTGCTCGCTGAGCTTGATCTTGGGCTCCCATTCGCCCGCTGCATTGCGGATGGCACCGAGCTTGTACACGCCGCCGAGCGCGGGCTGTGAGCCGCCGGTGACCAACTGGGTGCCGACACCCCACACACCGATCTTTGCGCCCTGATGTTTCAGGCTTTCGATGAGGTGCTCGTCGAGATCGTTGCTGGCGACGATGAAGGCGTTTGGAAAGCCGCCTTCGTCGAGAATGCGGCGGGCCTCGATGCTGAGCCAGGCGAGATCGCCGGAGTCGAGGCGGATGCCTGCGAGTTCGTGTCCGCGATCACGCAGACGTTTGCCGACTTCCACCGCATGGCACACGCCTTCGAGAGTATCGTAGGTGTCCACGAGGAAGACACAGTTGTTGGGCAACGCTTCGGCGTAGGTTTCGAAGGCTTCGAGTTCGGTGTCGAAGGACATGACCCATGAGTGGGCATGCGTGCCACGCACGGGGATGCCGTGGGTCATGCCTGCGAGAACATTCGAGGTGGAGGCACAACCGCCGATGAAGGCGGCGCGGCTGGCCATGACTGCGCCGTCCGGTCCCTGCGCACGGCGCAGGCCGAACTCCAGCACGGGCTCGCCTTGTGCTGCCAGGCATACACGTGCGGACTTGGTGGCGATGAGCGTTTGGAAATTAATCATGTTCAGCAAGGCCGTCTCCACGAGCTGCGCCTGAATGAGGGGACCTTTGATGCGCAGGAGGGGTTCATGGGGGAAGACGACGGTGCCTTCGGGCATGGCATCCACATCGCAGCTCCATTCGAGGGTGCTGAGGTAGTTGAGAAAGCCGCGCTCAAAAAGCGGCTTTCCATCCCGCCCCGGCAGCGTGGTGAGATAGTCCAGCTCTGCGGTGCTGAAGCGGAAGCCTTGCAGCCACTTCACCACATCTCCCAAACCTGCGGCGACGGCATAGCCCCCGGAGAAGGGCAGCTTGCGGAAAAACAAATGGAACACTGCTTCCTGCTCCGCCTTGCCGCACTTCCAGTAACCGGCGGCCATGGTGAGTTGATAGAGATCGGTGAGAAGGGGGCTGGTGGTCATGGATGAAGCTTGTCGCTGATATAGTCTGCAAGACGGGCATTGATCTGGCGAGCAAAGATGCCGTGATACCATGGCGAACGCATCTGCCAAGCAATGACGGCCAAGGTCACAGGACTCTGCCAAAGCAGAGAGGGCCATGGATCCCATTCATCGAAAAAGACATGGGCGGCGACATTGAGCACGAACGCTATTGCCCACAGAAGTTCCAAGCGTCGCCATACCAGGAAGACATTGCAGAAGAGGAAGAAGTGCCCGATTGCCGCAGGAACGATCCACCAGAGCGGAAATGACTGGCTCTGGAGCCACCATGACAACACCGTTCCGGCGATGAGAATTACCGCATCAAGCCATGACAGGCGGAAACCGCTTGTCCGGCTCGTGGATGGAGTGGGATTCATGGAGGGCGCTTCGTCATTGGATCAGCGCTTCATATCGCTGCCGATCTGCCGCCGCGAAGCAGCAGAAGATGATCTGTTTCAGAGAAGATGGTTGGCTGATAAATTCGCGCACCGTCTCCACGGCGATCTGCGCCGCTTGGTCAGGTAGAAAGCAGTAAA
This sequence comes from Prosthecobacter sp., assembly GCF_044373815.1. Lineage (GTDB taxonomy): Bacteria > Verrucomicrobiota > Verrucomicrobiia > Verrucomicrobiales > Verrucomicrobiaceae > Prosthecobacter. The sequence continues at coordinate 19,003 of NZ_JBIPNG010000065.1, forward strand.
CGCCGGTGGAGATGCAGGGGAAGGCGATACTGGCCAGTTGGTGCTCTGCGGCGATGCGCAGTGAGTTCGCATAGCAGGAGCGCAATTTCTCGCGCTCTCCATTCTTGCCGCCATTCCAGACGGGGCCGACGGTGTGGATGATGTGACGGGCTTTGAGGTTGTAGCCTCGGGTGATTTTGGCCTCGCCGGTGCGGCAGCCATTGAGCATGCGGCATTCGGCCAGCAGCTCTTTTCCTGCGGCGCGATGAATGGCACCGTCCACGCCGCCACCGCCGAGGAGGGAAGAGTTGGCTGCATTGACGATGGCATCGACGTCGAAGGTGGTGATGTCTGCTTGGAGAGCTTCGATAGTGGTGTTCATGATTGCGTTGTGCCGACTCCAAAACATTGAATAACTTCGATCCGTCCGACAATGTGCCGGTTGAACTCCGCCAGTTCTTCCGCCGGCACCCATAGTTCACGGTGCATAGCGCCACCGACCACTTGCCCCTGATAACGAGCAAGGAAGTCCATCTGGACCTCAAAACGGGTAACATAGCCGGAGCCTGATGCAGGAACATTCCAGTCGCGTGCGATCTGGATGGCATAGTCTTCGTTCATCACTGGGTAAAAAATGGGCTGATCTGGCAAACGTGGCGGAAATTCTTTCCATCCAGAATCTCCGATCAAGGCAAGCTCCTTGGGTCCAACAGGGCGGTAGAGAGTGGTTGTTTTCATATCTCGAAAAGGAATCCCTTTTTCTTGAGGCGCTCGTACTTCACGGGATCGAAGCGGAAGAGTTGGGCGGGGCGGTGGGGGCCTTGGCGGTGTTGTTCTTTGAGGGGGATGAGGAGGTCGTAGCTGAGGACTTTTTTGCGAAAGTTGCGTTTGTCGATCTCGGTTCCGAGGACGCTTTCGTAGAGGCGCTGGAGCTGGGTGAGGGTGAACTTGGGAGGGAGGAGCTCGAAGCCGATGGGCTGGTAGGTGAGCTTTCCGCGGAGGCGGGTGAGGGCGGCGGCGAAGATCTCGGCGTGGTCGAAGGCGAGCGGGGGGATGTCGCTAACGGGGAACCAGCGGGCCTCGGCGGCATCTGTGGAGGCGGCGGTGGTGTGGTCGGCGGGTT
>NZ_JBIPNG010000403.1:0-6185 GCF_044373815.1 Prosthecobacter sp.
GAGGAGCAGGCGCAGGCGGTTGAGTTTGTGAAGAAGACCTACGGCGAGCAGTGGGCGCGGCAGATCGAAGGGATGTTGAAACGCGCTGTGGCAGACAAAGTGGTGACGTCTGAGAGCTGGCTGAAGCAGGTCGGGGAATACACGAAGCCGGTGGAGAAAAAGACCGAGAAGCTTGCGATGCGTGATGGTATCAAGCTGGCCACGGACATTTACATGCCGCGTGGGGAGGGGGCGTTTCCCGTCATTCTCTCTCGCACCCCTTACAGCCGGGTGAAGGGCAGCGGGAGCGGAGCTGGCTTCACCGCTGCGGGTTATGTTTTTATCATTCAGGACATGCGCGGTCGCTTTGAGTCGGAGGGTGAAAACATTCCCTTCATCGGCTGCGGCTGGGGCGATCATCAGGATGGCGTGGACACGGTTGAGTGGATCAAAAAGCAGCCGTGGTGCAATGGCAGCATCGCCACCATCGGGGGTTCGGCAGGCGGCATCACGCAGAACCTGCTGGCGGGTGCGGCGCCCGGTGCCTTGAAGGCGCAGTACATCAGTGTGGCGCCGGCGGACATGTACACGGACGCGAGCTACATCGGCAGCGCGTTTCGCAAGGCGGATGTGGAGAACTGGACCCAGGGGAACAAGTTTGATGCGAGAGCGCTCTCGATCATGCATAAGCACCCGAGCTATGACGCGTACTGGCGCGGGAACGACACGAACACGAAGTTTGAAGTGATGAACGTGCCGGCGGTGAACATCGGCGGCTGGTTTGATATGTTTGCGCAGGGGACCATTGATCAATTTGTTGGGCGGCAGCAACGCGGTGCGCCGGGCTCCAAAGGCACGCAGAAGCTTATCATGGGGCCCTGGCATCATGGCGTCGGGCAGATGCCTGCCGGTCAGCTCACCTTCCCGAATGCGAAGCCGCCGCAGCAGTACAACTCGGGCCGCTGGTTTGAGCACTACTTGAAGGGCATCGACAACGGCATCGAGAAGGAACCTGCCGTGGCCTACTACGTGATGGGAGACACCAGCGCGCCTGGCGCTCCGGGCAACGAATGGCGCTATGCCAATGACTGGCCCATCCCGGCGAAGGAGACGCCTGTATATTTCATGGCGGACAAAAAGCTGGCACTGGAAGCACCCGCCTCAGGAGCCGCCCACCACGAGTACACTTTTGATCCCGCCCACCCATGCCCCACCATCGGCGGCAACAACCTCACCATCGAGCGCGGGCCGATGGATCAGCGCAGGGTCGAGAGCCGCGAGGACGCCGTGGTCTTCACCAGCGAGGCGCTCGACAAGCCGATGGAAATCACCGGTCGTCTGTGGGCTAAGGTTTTCGTCTCCTCCCGCGCTGCGGACACCGATCTCTCCGTGCGCATTTGCGATGTGTATCCAGATGGCCGCAGCATGCTCATGGCTGAAGGCATCCAGCGCTTGCGCTACCGCAAATCCCGCGAGCAACCCGAGCCGCTCACGCCCGGCCAGATCGAGGAAGTCACCGTCGATTGCTGGTCCACCAGCCTCATCATCAACACCGGCCATCGTGTCCGTGTGATGATCACCTCCAGCAACTTCCCCCGCTTTGATGTGAACCCCGGCACTGGGAAGCCCTGGAGTGATGACGGGGAGAAGGTGAAGCAGACCAACTGCATTTATTGCGACGCGGAGCACCCGTCACGGTTGCTGGTGCCGGTGGTTGGGGGTGTTGGGAAGGGAGAGTAAATTATAGACCGCTCATAACCCCAGATCGCCTTCGGCCATGATGGTGTGTTTGGGGGCCTGACGGAGGAGTTCGGGGAAAAGGAAGAAGTGGCAGACGTGCTGGTTGCGGCAGAGGATGGAGGGGGGCGGATCCCAGGTGAGGTCGGCAGGGAAGGCGGCGGCGGTGACGAGGACGGCACCGCCGGGGAGCAGGCCGGGATCTTTGACGAGGAGGCCTATCAGGGCGTAAAGTTCAGATCTGTCCTCTTGGGTGGTGAAACTTTCCAGCACATCCCAGCTACGCAAGCCACGCACGAGCCGGGGGGTGACCAGGAGGTAGGAACTGAGCACGCCTGCGTTATCAACAAGGCCGAGGAAATGATGCTTGCGCGTGGGGGCACTGCAAAACCAGCGCAGGTACTCGGGGGTGATCCATTTCTCAATGCGGTCCGTGCGCTGGTAAGGGCGTACGATGGCGGTGACTTGGGTGGGATCGGTCACCACGCGCTTATCAGCAGCCAGGGAGGGCCACCAAGAGTGTCCATACACACGTGAAGCGAGTCCGGCGGGGAAGAAACGGCGTGTCACGGTCTGCTCCGCGCGTGCGCCCATCTTAGACAGAGCCTCTTGAACACGGGGGCTGGGTGTGGTGTGGGTGATCATGGTTTGCTCCGCCACCTCGCGCTGCTGCAGGAAGACGAGTGCCGCTGCTTTGGGGAACTGCTCGTCTACGCAGAAGGTGGTGGCATAGAGCGTCTGGCAGGGCTTTTCCTGCCAGGCATGCAGGGCGGGGATGGAGCCGCCGTAGGCCACCAAGCGCCCTTTCGCATGCACCCAGCGCCCGCGTTCAGGGTTGATTGCAGCGGCGGGGTTTTCATCCCACCAGTGGCGCAGACGCTGCTCCCAGCCGTGACCGTTCTGCGGTGGTAGCTGCCGGTTCAGAAACTCAACCAGCTCCGACCGCGCCGTGGGGGTGTCGGGGTAGGGGCTGATGTCGAGTTTGGGCATGGGTTTCGCTGGGAACCTCTAAGATCCACCAGTCGACGGGGTCTTCAAGTGGCTTGACTCAATATGGAATTTATAGTGCGTGTCATGTTATGCGCTACAAGAATTCCGCGACTGAAACCAGCGGGGGTAAAATGGCCTTGTTACAGACTCGGGGCGGCTGGCAGAAACTCCTGATAATGAACGCGCCGCTACTCGTGGGGTGGTTCGTTCGTTGATCAGTCCACATACACAAACTCATTCGAGTTCAGCAGGGCAAGGCAGTAGTCTGCCAGTGCCTCGCGAAAGCCGGACGTAAGGGCGGTTTGTTTTTGCAGGAATTTTTGGCCGATTTCGATCTCCTGCGGTGTGGGCTGGCGAGAGAGGCAGCGCAGGGTGGCGGCGGTGATGAGGTCGGCGGCATTGGAGCCGTACTGTTCATTCAACTGTGTGGCGATCTTTGCGGCGATGCTGTGGGCGAAGTCGGAATTGAGCAGCATGAGGGCCTGCGGCGCGGTGGTGGAGGCATTGCGCCGGGCGCAGGAAATCTGGGCATCCGGGCGGTCAAAGAGCTCGAAGAGTGGGTGGCGAAGATTGCGCCGGGCGAAGGCGTAGATGCTGCGGCGGGTGTGCTCGCTCACGTCCTTGGTGGCTTCCGCCTGGCTCTTGATCAGGGTGCTGCTGATTTCCTTGGGAATGGGCAGTTTCACGCCTGGGCCGCCGGTTTTGAGATTGAGCTGGCCGCTGACGCTGAGCATGGCATCGCGCAGCATTTCGCCGGTGAGGCGTGTGGGGGTGGAGCTTTTCTGCTGATAGGTCTGCGACATCACGATGACCTTGTGCAGGCGCTTGAGACTCCAGTTTTGGCGTGGCAGTTCAGCGGCCAGCCAGTCGAGCAGGCCGGGATTAGCCGGGGCTTCGCCCTGATGACCGAGATCACCGGGAATGGCGGCGAGAGGATTGCCAAAGTGTTGCTGCCAGAGGCGGTTTGCCATGGCGCGGAGGAAGAGGGGATTGTTTTTGCTGGCGAGCCATTGTGCGAGTGCGGTGCGGTCGGCCTGTGGTGGAGTCGCGCCGAAGACGCGGGGGATGGCGGGCTGGATCCCTGGGCCGGGGCGCTTGAAGTCGCCACGCACGAAAACGGTGCTGGCGGGGATGCCTTCGGTGAAGATGCGGACGGCGGGGCCGAGAGGCTTGCTATTTTTGGTCAGCACGGTGTTGTCGAAGAAGGCGCGCAGACGGTAGAAGTCGGCCTGGCTGATGGGATCGTAGGGATGATCGTGACACTGCGCGCAGCCGACGGTGAGGCCGAGGCCCACGGCGCCGACGGTGGTGGCGATGTCATTGAGCAGGACGTGGCGGCGCTCGTTTTGATTGTTGAGATCCGGCATGTCCGGACAGGAGAAGAGGAAGCCGGTGGCGGTTTCGTCTCCCATCAAATCTCCCGCGATCTGATGCTGCACGAAGGCATCGAAAGGCATGTCGCGATTGAGCGCATCGATGACCCAGTCGCGGTATTGCCAGGCACGGTTGCGTTCGGCGTCGTACTCAAAGCCATCGGTGTCCGCGTAGCGTGCGAGGTCCAGCCACCACTGAGCCCAGTGCTCGCCGTAGCGGGGTGAGGCCAGCAGGCGGTCGGCTAGTTGCTCGATGCTTGATTCTGGATGCTGGATGCAAGCTTTCGAAAAGGCTGCGACTTCGTGGGGAGAAGGTGGCAGGCCGGTGAGATCGAAGGTGAGGCGGCGGATGAGCGTGGCGGGATCTGCGGGCGACGACGAATGCTCGGCGAGATCATCGATGCCTGTTTTGCCGGGTGCGGTTTGCAGAGGTTTGAAGGCCCAGTGATCTTTGTCCTCCGGCTTGATGGGGCGCTCGTCCTTCACGGGATCGGAGGAGGCGCGGATGGAGGCGGCGGGGGCGTATGGCGCGACTAGAAGCAGGCTCAATGCGATGCAGATAAGGAGGCGCTGGGGTTGCACGGATTTGCCGCAGAGGGGCGGAGAGGCAGAGGGAGCAGAGACTTTTTCAGCCAATCTCTCCTCCTCTGCCCCTTTGCGGCAAAATCGAGTGAGTGTCGGCCTGCCTTTGATCGCATCACCAGTCATGTTCATGCGAGAATGCCCTTCACGACACCGCTGCCTTCCACGCCGGTGAGGCGTTGATCGAGACCGTTGAGGCGGAAGGTGAGGCGCTCGTGATCCAGACCGAGGAGGTGCAGGATGGTGGCGTGGAGATCGTGGATATGGACTTTGTCCTGGGCGGCGCGCAGGCCGAATTCATCGGTGGCACCGTGGATGTGGCCGTGCTTCACGCCCGCGCCCATGAGCACGGTGGTGAAGCCCCAGGGGTTGTGATCGCGGCCCACGCCTTTTTCGCTCATGGGCATGCGGCCAAATTCGCCGCCCCAGATGACGAGGGTGTCCTCCAGCAGCCCGCGCTGCTTCAGATCGCGCAGCAGACCGGCCACGGGCTTGTCGGTGCGGGCGCAGTAGTCGGTGTGGTTTTTGAGCACGTTCTCGTGCGCGTCCCAGCCATTGGTGTCGCCGGAGTAGAGCTGCACAAAGCGCACGCCGCGCTCAATCATGCGCCGTGCCAGCAGGCAGCGGGTGCCGAATTCTTTGGTGGTGGCGTCGTCGATACCGTAGAGCTTTTTTGTGGCTTCGGTCTCGTGGGAGATGTCCACGGCTTCCGGTGCGGCGCTCTGCATGCGGAAGGCGAGCTCGTAGCTGCGGATGCGGGCGTCGAGTTCACTGTCCGCCGCGTGTTGCGCGAGATGCTGCGCATTCATCTGCTGGATGAGATCCAGTGTGGCGCGCTGGCGTGCGCTGCTGTGCGGCCCTTTCAGGTCCAGGATGGGATTGCCGCCCGCGCGCATGGTGGTGCCCTGATAGGTGGCTGGCAGGTAGCCACTGCCCCAGGCGGGTGGTCCGCCTTTGAGGCCACCACCGGGATCTGGCATGACGACGAAGGCAGGCATGTCCGCATTTTCAGAACCGAGGCCATACGACACCCAGCTGCCCATGCTGGGCTTGCCCATCTGGATGGAGCCGGTGTTCATCTGATAGACGGACTGCGGATGATTCACGCTGTCCCCATGGCAGCTGCGGATGACGCACATCTCATCTGCCAGCTCCGCCATGTGCGGGAGGAAGTCGCTGACCTCGATGCCACTTTGCCCATGCTTGCGGAAGGGTTTCACCGGCGCGAGCAGCGGATTCTGCGCCACCTTGCGCCGTGTCTCGACAGCGCCATAGCTGTCTGGCAAAGGATTGCCTGCGTGGCGGATGAGCTCGGGCTTTGGATCAAAGAGATCCACGTGGCTGGGCCCGCCGTGCATGAAGAGCCAGATCACGCGCTTGGCCTTTGATGGAAAGTGCGGGCGTGAATCTGCCATGAGATCTGACAGCGCCACGCTGGACAAGCCCATGGCCGTGCTGCCGAGGAAGCGGCGGCGGGACAGGGGAGCGAGGGCGCTGGGCATGGCGTGAAGACGTTGGCAGTGG
>NZ_JBIPNG010000404.1:0-6182 GCF_044373815.1 Prosthecobacter sp.
TGCACACGGCAAACAGCCTCATCAAAAACAACGTGGGCCGCCGCCCAAAGTCCCTGTGGAGCCGCAATCATGGCAGCGATCTCGTCCGCCTCATTGCCAATGAGGATGACAAGGAGGAGGCGGACATGATTGCGAAGGAAGTGGAAACCGCCCACTTCGCGAACAAGCAGCCGCTGGAAGATTTTGCCGTGCTCTTCCGCACCAATGATCAGTCGCGCGTGCTTGAGCAGGCCTTCCGCCAGCGCAAGATCGCCTACCGTGTGGTGGGTGCGCGCAGCTTCTTTGACCGGCGTGAGGTGAAGGACATTGTGAGCTACCTCAGCGTGCTGCACAATCCGCACGATGACATGGCGCTGCTGCGCATTTTAAACACGCCCACCCGTGGCATCGGCAGCGCCACCGCCGAGCTCGCGCGTGAGCGCAGCATGGAGAAGCACCACAGCATCTGGGTGGCGCTGTGCGATGAGGAATTCCTGCGCCAGATCCCCGAGAAAGGGCGCAATGCCATCCGCCTTTTCACGGCTCTCATCGTCAAATACTCAGGCCCGGCCAGCACCCCCGGAACCAATCTGGTGGACATGACGCAGGCCCTGATTCTTGAGACCGGCTACATGGAGCATCTCAAAAAAGCAGCCAAGGAGCCGGAGGATTTTGCCGGTTGGGAGAACGGCATCAATGAACTGTACAAAAGCATGACCAGTCATGCGGAGCGCGATCGCGCCAGCGGCCTCGCGGGTTTCCTGGATGAAGTCAGCCTCAATGATGAGCGCGAAGAAAAGGACGACATCGAAAAGAAAAAAGGCGTGTGCTTGATCACCATGCATGCCTCCAAGGGGCTCGAATTTCCGGTCGTGTTTCTGCCGGGAATGGAGCAGGGGATCCTCCCGCACAAACGCAGCTTTGACGAAGGTCGTGTGGATGAAGAGCGCCGCCTGTTCTACGTGGGCATCACCCGTGCGAAGCAGAAGCTGACATTGAGCCACACGCGTACGCGCATGAAGTGGGGCAAGAAGCAGAGCAACATGCCCAGCACCTTCCTCAAGGAGCTCGACCGCAAGTACGTGGAAGAACTCGACTACACCAAGCACATGAACGAAACCACGACGCAGGAGGAAAACACCAACTTCTTCTCCGGCCTGCGGGCCATGATGGCGGAGAAGTAATCGCGTGTCGCCCTCCCGTCTCCAGTTCCAGCTCGATGCCCAGGCCAGCGACTCGCATGCCCGCGCCACGACGTTTCACACGCTGCACGGCACCATTCAGTCGCCGCTGTTCATGCCCGTGGGCACGCAGGCCACGGTAAAGGCGCAGACGCAGGAGTCCCTGCACGCCTCCGGCTCGCAGATCCTGCTGGCAAACACCTACCACCTCCTGCTGCGTCCTGGTCCTGATGTCTTCACTAAGCTCGGCGGCATCCACCGTTTCATGAACTGGCCGGGCTCCGTGCTCACGGACTCCGGCGGCTATCAGATCTTCTCGCTGCCGCACTCACGCTCCATGACGGAGAAGGGGGCCGTGTTTCAAAGCTACGTGGATGGCCAGCGCATCCTGCTCAGCCCGGAGCTCAGCATTCAAACGCAGCGCGCCATCGGCAGCGACATCATGATGGTGCTGGACCAGTGCATCCCATCCACTGCCGATGAAAAAACCGCGCGCGCCGCCCTGCAGGTGACGCAGCGCTGGGCCGTGCGCAGCCTCGCTGCACGTGAGGACTCGCCGCAGTCCATGTTTGGCATCGTGCAGGGGGCTTTGTATCCACAGCTCCGCCGCGAAAGCGCCGCTGGCCTCATGCAGCTCGACTTCGACGGCTTCGCCATCGGCGGCCTCGCCGTCGGTGAGGAAAAAAACGAACGCGAAGACGTGTGCGAGCTCACCGCCGCGCTGCTCCCCGCAGACCGCCCCCGTTATCTCATGGGTGTCGGCACGCCGGTGGATGTGCTGGAGGCCGTGCATCGTGGCGTGGACATGTTTGACTGCATCATCCCCACGCAGGTGGCGAAGCGCGGCACCGCCTTCACTTCACGCGGCATTGTCGAGCTGCGCCGCTCCGTTTACAAATTCAGCGAGGATCGTCTTGATCCCACTTGCACCTGCCCGGTATGCGCTTCCCACAGTCGCGCCTACTTGCACCATCTTACCAAAACGCAGGAGCAGTTGGGCTGGACGCTCGTGGGTCAGCACAACATCCACTTCTACCACCAGCTAATGCGCGAGATCCGCCAGAGCATTCTGGAAGACCGCTTCATGCCGCTCTACCGCGAGCGCCGCGAGATTCTGCCCATCGAAGATGTGGACCATCCCGTCACGCATCCCAAGCGCACTTCCACCAAACCGCAGCACGAGGGCGACTACGAACTCAATGGCGAGCCGCCCGCCATCCGGCACATCCCCAGCGGCCGCATTCTTCCCACGACACCGCAGCTCGATCCCGCCATCGAGTCCCAGCTCATCCAGCATTTGCGCCTGCCTGCCGAGTCCCCGCCGCTCATCGTCTGGGATACGCAGCTTGCCACCGCCGCCACCGGGCTCGCCGTCATCCTCCTCTACGAAGCTGAAGCCGCCAAAGGCCCCATCCGCCCGCTGCATCTCGTCAGCTTCAGCGAAGACCTCGCCCCGCTGCGCCTCGCCCTCCATCACAAGCGCCACTTCCCCTACCTCCGCCACGGCGCTGCCGACACCCTCATCCGTCGCGATGCCTGGGAGTCCCGCTACTGCCCCGGCCTGAAATGGAGCCTTATCCACGGCTCACATGCGGAGATGAAGACGCAGGTGCCTTCGGCAGATGTGGTGGTGTAGAGGAACTTCCAAGGCGACTATTCAGGTTCTGCGGAGGCGCAATGTGCGCTCCCGAAATCTCGCCCCTCACCCAGCCTCTCCCCGAAAGAGATATGGAGCAACGGAGCCTTGGGCGGGGAGAGGGGATTCGCGCTGGATCACATGGAAACTTCATCGGAGCCGCAATGCGTCCCCCTCTCCCCGTCGAGGGTATGGCTTGGCGCATGTCTTCTTCGGGGAGAGGCTGGGTGAGGGGGCAGCTGCAAACGTCGGGAGCGCACATCGGCCTCCCCGCTGGCGAATCAGCCCCCTTCATCTGGCTGACTTTAGAGGGCTCCTGAATAGTCACCATGGATGTTCGTTCTCATCCCAACCGAACTCCGAAGTTCGGCCTACTTCGTCTCCACATCAATATCATGCGTCTTCGGAGCCGGTTTCTCCTCCGTCCCCTTGCGCCGCAGGAAGTGCCCAATATCCACGCCGAAGTACGCCAGGCAGTTGATCAGCAGCGCAGTCGCCGCCGCTTCATCCAGATTACCAAAGATGGGGATGTTGTCCGGAATAAACTCCGCCACGCCAAAGCCAACGTTCAGCAGGTAAAGAGCCGACACAATGCCCGAGGCGAGCACCAAAATATCACGGATCAGTTTCATAAGGAGAGGGGATGACAGATGCAGGCACAATGTGACAGCACTTGCCCCCCACGCTAAAACAACCTTGGGAGAAAAATGGAATGGCCGCCTCCTACTTCTTCACCCACCCATCCTTCAGCGTCACCGTGCGATTAAACACCGGAGCACCGGGTTTCGAATCGATCGGGTCAGCGTAGAAGTAAGCGACGCGCTCAAACTGCCAATGCGTGCCGGGGGCGGCATCCTTCAGTGAGGGCTCCAGCTTCGCGTTGGTGATCGTTTCACACGACGCGGGATTCAGGAACTTCGCAAAATCTCCGTCCTCACCGGCATCAGCATCCGGCGTCTCCACCGTGAAAAGGCGGTCATAGAGACGCACAGCAGCATCCACGGCATGGCGGGCGCTCACCCAGTGAATGATTCCTTTCGGCTTGGTGCGGCCTTCGGGCTTTTTGCCGTGGCGGGTGGCATCGTCATACGTGCAGCGCAATTCCACGATATTCCCAGCCTCATCCTTGATGATCTCCTGGCAGATGATGCAGAAGGCAAACTTCAGGCGCACTTCGCCGCCGGGCTTGAGGCGGTGGAAACCGTCGGAAGGGAACTCCATGAAGTCGTCGGACTCGATGTAAAGCTCACGGCAAAGCGGCACCTGACGCGTGCCCGCTGCAGGATCTTCAGGGTGGTTCGGCGCTTCGAAGTGCTCGACCTGATCCTCCGGATAGTTCGTGATCACCACCTTGATCGGGCGCAGCACGCCGTAGGCACGATGGGAAATCTTGTTGAGGTCTTCGCGGATGGAGTGCTCAAGCAGGGCGATCTCCGTGAGCGAGTTGAACTTCGTCAGGCCGATCGTTTTGCAGAAGCTGCGAATCGCAGCCGCAGTGATGCCACGGCGGCGCATGCCGCTGATGGTGGGCATGCGCGGATCATCCCAGCCGTTGACGAGGTCGTCCTTCACCAGACGCAGCAGCTTGCGCTTGCTCATCACCGTGTAGGTGAGGTTCAGGCGTGCAAACTCGCGCTGATACGGCGCACCGGGCAGGCCATCGACGTTGTTGATGAGCCATTCGTAGAGCGGGCGGTGGTGCTCAAACTCCAGGGTGCAGAGGCTGTGGGTGATGCTTTCCAGCGCATCGCTCAGCGGATGCGCGTAGTCATACATCGGGTAGATGCACCAGGCATCGCCAGTGCGGTGATGATGGGCATGCAGGATGCGGTAGAGGGCCGGATCACGCAGGTTCATGTTCGGCGATGCCATGTCGATCCGGGCGCGCAGAACTTTTTCGCCTTCCTTGAACTCGCCCTTCCGCATGCGGCGGAAGAGATCCAGGTTTTCCTCCACGCTGCGGTCAGCGCCCGCGCTGCGAGTACCGGGGGAGGTGAGGGTGCCACGGTTCGCGCGCATCTCTTCATGCGTCTGATCATCCACATAGGCGAGGCCCTTGGTGATCAGTTGCTCGGCAAAGCCGTAGAGCTTTTCAAAATAGTCGCTGGCGTAAAAGAGGTGCTCGCCCCAGTCAAAGCCCAGCCATTTCACATCCGCCATGATGCTGTCCACGTACTCCACTTCCTCCTTGGTGGGATTCGTGTCGTCAAAGCGCAGGTGGCAGCGCGAATTCGGTGCATGTTCCTGGGCGAGGCCAAAGTTCAGGCAGATGCTCTTGGCGTGGCCAATGTGGAGGTAGCCATTCGGCTCCGGCGGGAAACGGGTGACGACCTGACCGCCGTTGCGACCTGCGGCGAGATCGGCAGCGATCATTTCACGGATGAAATCAAGGGAGGCGGGAGGTGTGGCGGCGGCTTCGGACATGGAGGGCGGAGTTTGGGCCGAAAGTTTAAAGTTCAAAGAACAAAGTTCACCTCAACCTGAACTCTGTTCGCAGTTGCACAGGCACGGAATCCGTTGTTTTTCCCCGGAACCATGTCCCATCCCGCCCCAGCGCCCACGCATCTCGATCTCTCGAAACTCGGCGAGCCCGTCTATCGCGGCTCCGTGCAAAATCTCTACGCCGTGCTAGATCATCCGGGCTACGTCGTGTGCGAGACCACGCCAGCAGGCTCCGTCTTTGACGTCGGCTCGATCTTCAACATCGAAGGCAACGACCTGAACCGCGCCATCTTCCGCCACGCCATGTACTCCCGCCTCGCCCAGCCGGAAACCTGGCAGCGCGTGAAAACCGCCATCGAAAACACGCCGATGGACGCCGCCTGGCGCAAAGAACTGCTCACGGGCCCTCTGGAAACGATGCTGGAGCGCGGTGCTGCGACGCACCACATCGGCATGGTGGATGCCGTGACGGGTGAGATCGTCCGCTCTGGCCTCCCCGCCAATCCGAGCTGCTACAATGTCGTGCGCCGCTTCCCGGTGATGCACCCGCCGCAGCGCAATCTGCTGGGCACCCACGTCTTTGACTACGCTCAGTTTCACCAGAGCGCCACGTACGTGGTGCCTCTGGAGTACATCGTGCGCTTTGGTGTGACGAGCGGCTCTTCGATCCTGAAAAAATACCAGGGGCTCAGCGAAGCGGCCAAGCGCAGCTACGAGCAGGAACTCGGCATCTCCAAGCCCATGGGCGTGTGGGAAATGCTGGAGCGCCCCATCTATGACCTCACCAGCAAATACGAGCCTGAAGACCGCGCCGCGAGCAAGCAGGAGGCGCTGATGATGTCCGGTCTCAGCAGCGATGACTTCCTTCACACCGTCAAGCTGGCCATCCTCGGCGGCTGGGCCGTGCGCGAGCTTCTGGAAAGCGCCGGCCTGCTGCTGTGGGA
>NZ_JBIPNG010000405.1:0-6179 GCF_044373815.1 Prosthecobacter sp.
TTCGATGCGTTGCAGGAGGTTCATAGGCGTGTGGGGCTGCCGGATTCGGAGTGTGCGGGCGGGCGCGGGATTGTCAATCTGCGGGACTGGATTAATAAGGCCCACCCTATGACGCCAGTGTTCGACGAAGCATTCATTTGTGATTCCGTGCCTGCGGAAATCATGGATCATGCGTGGGCGATGGGCTGGCGGCATTTCGGCAGGCATTTCTTCCGCTACAGCACCCAGCAGGCCCCGGACGGCGGCCTGCAAACCATCACGCCTCTGCGCATTGATCTCGAGTCCTGCACCTTCACCAAAAGCCAGCGCCGCGTGCTGAACAAGAACACCGACCTGCGCACCGAGATCGCCCCCGCCACCATCGATGACGAGCTGCGCGCCCTCTTCCAACGCCACAAGCAGCGCTTCACCCACAACATCCCCGAAACGCTGGAAACCTTCCTCGGCCCCGATCCCGCCCGGGGCCCCTGCGAATGCCGCATGGTCCGCGTGTTTGACGGTCCCTGCCTCATCGCCGCCAGTTTCCTCGATGTCGGCCAGCACGCCGCCTCCAGCGTTTACGGCCTCTTTGAGCCGGAGCACTCCCGGCGCAGCCTCGGCATCTTCACCCTCCTGCTGGAGATCCAGCACTGCCGCACAGCCGGCCTCCGCCATCTCTACTCCGGCTACGCCACCCGCGAGCCCAGCGTCTACGACTACAAAAAGCAGTTCCGCAGCACCGAGTATCTGGACTGGGGTGCAGGTGGGTGGTGGCCATTGCTGCCTTGACGCCCCAGGTAGGGCGGATGCCCGCAAACGACGGCGATTGCGGATGATCTCCTGGCGGCAGAGAAGCTCCCTACTTGCCCTCCAAGAGCGGCTGCAAGACGGGACCATCCATGTTTTTCACCTTCAAGCCGAGCAAGGCGGCAAGCGTCGGTGCCACGGAGGTGTTGCTGACCGTGCCGCACCGCGCACCCGCCTGGATGCCCGCGCCCCAGGCGACAAACGTCGCGTGCATGTCCGGCTCTGCGGCGTCAGATCCGTGTGAGCCCTTGGTCACCACATCCGGAGGCGTCACCACCACGTCGCCGATCGGCGAGTCCACGAAATTGAAACCGCTCGCCGCCGACAGCACGAGGTCAGCCATCTGCGGATTCTTCGCTGGATCAGGCAGCCCCTGGGCGGCGAAGTCAGCCTGAGCAATCACGGCTCCCACGCCTTCCAGTTGGCGGAACTGCTCTGCGAGCTTCACCACCTGCGCCGCACGGCCTTCATCCCGCAGCACATAGACAAAGCAGGCTCCGCCCTGCGCCACGGCGCGGACACTGCCGCCCGTGATGCGCGTCCCGAGCGCGGTGAGCAATCCCTCCTGCCGCAGCAGCACATTCGGCAGAATTCGCCGGCGGTAGGACACGAAGCCATGATCAGACACCACCACCAGCGTCGCGCGCCCGCCATGAGTGCGCTGCAGCTCCTGCCAGAGCTCGGCCACGCACGCGTCCTGATTTTTCAGTGCGGCATAGGCCTGCGGTGAGCGGGGACCAAACCGGTGCTGCACATGATCGAGCTCCACAAAATGCATGAGCAGCAGATGCGGGCGATGAAGGCCCAGCAGATGTTTCCCCATCTGCGCAAACATGCGGTCCCTCTCAGCGATGCGTCCGGTGTTCCACCACTCCTCCTGCATGCCCCAGGGGATGCCTTTTGCGGTGAACTCCTCCAGCAGCGAGGGTGTGGCGAACTGCTTCACCAACGCCATCGAGCCCACATCCGGAATGGTCCAGTCCAGCGTACGCGCACCGCGAGTCGCAGGCCAGATCAGCGCGGCCGTCTTGAGTCCCGCCTGTTTCGCGAGGTCGTAGATCGTCGGCACCTTCACAATCTCGTCCTTGTTGAAAATGGGATCGACCACCAGCGGCACGATCTCGTTCTTCACGCGGTCAAGCACGCTGTTGCCAAGCACCCCATGCTTTCCGGGATGGACGCCCGTGACCAGCGTGGTGTGGTTGGGCCAGGTGACCGTGGGCATCGAGGCGATCATGCCCTGCGCACGCGCCCCCTCGGCCGCCAGCCGGCGCAGCGTCGGGATCTCCGCCACCGGATCGTCGAGGTAGAAGTTCGCCAGGCCATCCACGCTCACCATCAAGACCATGCGCTCGGGAGTTTCCGCATCCACGCGGGCGGCACCAAGCAGCATGAAGAGAGCAAGAGGGAGAATGGATACACGGAACATCCCTGCGATGTAGCCTGCCTGCTCCGCGTTTCAAGCGATGCTGTACTCAAGGCCGCGCCACAAACGGCCAGAACAGCGGGATGAAATAAACGGACAGGCCCCAGAAGAGCAGGTTCAAGGGCACCCCCACACGGACGAAGTCACTGAAGCGATAACCGCCGGCATTGTACACCATGGTGTTGGTCTGGTAGCCCACAGGGGTGGCAAAGCTGGTGGAGGCGGCAAACGTCACGGCCACAAGGAAGGGCTTGGGATCCAGCCCAATGCTGTGTGCGGTGGCAATGGCAATGGGGGCGATCAGAACCGCAGCGCCGGTGTTGCTCATAAACTCCGTGAGGATGGCAGTGACGAGATAAATGGCGGCAAGCAGGGCCATGGGATCATCCCTGCCCGCGAAGCGGAGCACCACATCCGTGATGGTCTGGGCAGCGCCGGTCTTCTGCATGGCGATGCCCAGCGGCAGGATGCCCGCCAACATCACGAGCACGCGCCAGTCCACCGCACCATAAGCCTGCTCCGGGCGCACACAGCGCAGAATGATGAGCACCAGCACTCCCGCGAGCGCCCCCACAAGAATGGGTAAAATTTTCAGCGCGGCGAGCACGACGACAAGTATGAACACTCCCAGCGCCAGCAATGTCTTGCCACGCTGGCGCACCGGTGCCTCCAGCTCATTGAGGACGAGCAGGCCGTCCTCCGCACGCACGCGGTCGATGCCCGCCTGCTCCCCCAGCAGCAGCAGGGCATCGCCAATGCGCAGCCTCACGCTGGAGAGCTTTTCACGCAGCACCTGGCCGGTGCGCTGCACGGCGAGGGCGATGACGCCGGTCTGCTGGCCAAAGCGGATTTCAGCCAGCGTGCGCCCGATGAAGGGGGAGCCTGGAGGGACGATGGTTTCACAGAGCTTCACGTCCTTGGAGCGGATGGTTTCATCGCGCAGCTTGAACTCGGGCTCGATTTCAAGCTTCAGCCCGGTGGTGACTGCGAGGAGCTTGTCTGGCCTGGCACGCACGAGCAAAAGGTCTTGGACCTGCACGGTCTCACCCACGGCGGCCAGGATGGTGTGTGTGGCGCGATGGATCTCCAGCACGGTGATGTCATGCTCACGTGACAGCGGAGTCTCGCCAATGCGCTGGCCAATGAGCGGCGAACCCTCCATGACGCGCAGCTCGGTGACGTACTCTCCAAGCTGATAAACATCCGTGAGCTGCTCAGCGCGGCGCGCCGGCAGCAGCCAGCCCCCGAAAAACACAAGGTAGGCTCCCCCGGCAAGCGTCAGCAGCAGACCCAGCGGCGCAAACTCAAACAGGCTGAAGCTGCCAAGACCTGACTTCTCGTAGATGGAGTTCACGAGCAGATTGGTGGAGGTGCCGATGAGCGTGCAGACACCGCCAAACTGGGAGGCAAAGCTCAGCGGAATGAGCACGCGTGATGCGGGGATCTTTCTCGCGGCGGCAGCGGCGATGACCAGCGGCAGGAAGACGGCAACGGCGGCCGTGTTGTTGACGAAGGCGGACACGGGCACCACGCAGAGCATGACGAGCATGCAGAACATGCCCGGGCTGCTGCCACCGCTTTTGGCAAGAAGCCTGCCCAGGGCATCCAGCGCACCCGTCCTCTGCAACGCGGAACTGAGCACGAACATGCAGCCCACAATGATGACGGCGGGATTGGAAAAGCCAGCAATGCCTTCCTCCACCGTGACCACACCCGTGATGAGCAGAACGGCGGCGGCCAGCAGCGCCACGATGTCCACCGGCAGCTTTTCCGTGGCAAAGAGTATGACGGCTCCCACGAGCGTGATGAGGGTCACCCAGAGATCAAAACTCATGCGGGCAAAAGTTCATGGAAGGGTGCGCCCGCGCAGCGGGACCTTCGGATGAGGTGAGGATGTTTCATAGAGGGCTGCAATGGTACCAGGGCAAGATCAGGCTACGAGCCGCAGACCCACATCATGAGATAATTCGCACAATCTTTGTTCAGGGGTCCGTGAGGGCAGTATGGAATCGCAAACGACACAGTCGTTGGATGCACCCCATGCGTTTGAACGGGCATGTGGGCTGCTCATTCAGGCCGCAGAAGCGCACGACAAACCCGGTTTCGCCTGCTACCTCATCCCACATCTACAGGACTCCAAACCCGCATCTGCCGGTGACAGACACCTTCAAAGCATGACTGCCTCCCCCATCGAAATCCTCGCGACCTCGCTCTTCGCACTCGCCGTGCTGCACACCTTTGCGGTCAAGCGCTTCGCCCACTGGGCCCATCGCTATCCCGAAGGCTCCATCATGGAGAACATCCTGCATTTCCTGGCCGAAACCGAGGTCGTCTTTGGCCTCTGGGGTGCGGCGCTGTTCGCGGGAATCGCCGCGCTGAAACACTCGCTCCATGACGCGGTGGTCTACATCGAGGGGCTGAACTTTACGGAGCCCAAGTTTGTCTTTGTCGTCATGGTCGTTGCAGCGACCCGTCCCGTGGTGCAGCTCGCTGAAACCTGCATCTCAGGCCTTGCACGCGTGCTGCCGTTTCAGGCCAGCGTGGCCTACTACTTTGCCGCCCTGTCCTTCGGCACACTGCTGGGCTCGCTCATCACCGAGCCTGCGGCGATGACCCTGATCGCCATCCTCCTCAAGCGCCGTTACTTTGACTGCGGCATCGGCGCAGGCCTCGCCTACGCCACGCTCGGGCTGCTGTTTGTGAACATCTCCATTGGTGGCACGCTCACGCATTTTGCCGCTCCACCCGTGCTCATGGTCGCCTCCAAATGGCAGTGGGACTCCTGGTTCATGCTCACCCACTTTGGCTGGCGTGCCGTTGCCAGCTGTATCGTCGCCACCGCAATTGTGACCTTTTTCTACCGGGCCGAGCTCAGCCGTGTGGAAGTGGTGGAGCAGCCCGCGCGGCCCCTGCCCGCATGGCTCACGCTGCTGCATGTCGTCTTCCTGGCGCTCGTCGTCATGTTCGCGCATCACCCGGATGTCTTCTTCGGCGTGTTCATGGTCTTCCTTGGCATCGTCAGCGCCACGCATGAGTATCAGGACGATCTGCGCCTGCGCGAGGGCCTGCTCGTCGGCTACTTCCTCGCCGGCCTCGTCACCCTCGGCTCGCTACAGTCCTGGTGGCTGCAGCCGCTCATCGCCGGGCTGGATGGCTCCAGCATGTACTTCGGCGCCACCGGCCTCACCGCCCTCACCGACAATGCCGCCCTGACGTATCTCGGCTCCTTGGTCGAAGGCATCTCGCCCAAGCTCCAGTACGCCCTCGTCGCCGGAGCCGTCACCGGCGGTGGCCTCACCGTCATCGCCAATGCGCCCAATCCCGCCGGCATTGGCATCCTGCAAACCTCCAAAGCCTTCAACAACGAAGGCATCAGCCCCCTGAGGCTCTTCCTCGGCGCCTTGCTGCCGACCGGCATCGCCATCCTGTTCTTCTGGTTTGTCTGACGCCGGCAGACGGCTCCCAGCCGGATTTGATGCCAGATGCCACGCCTAAGCACGGCATCACGGCATCTTTTTCAGGCCACCACCCCAAATGAGTGCACGTCATGGCAGGGAATGGCATTTGATGGCAACCGATGGCATCCAGCGACCGCAAATGAGCGCGTGAACGGCATCTTTTTGGCCCGGGTTTGATGCCGTGGATGCCGAAGAACTCGCTCACCACCCAGGCGCCTGCCCGCCGCAGCAGAGCGGAAAGCCCCCCAACTTCCCCTCTCTTTCGGTTCTGCGTCGCACAGCACCAGCCAAAGATGCTCAGTCCTGCCTGATGTAATCCGGCCAGCGCATCCCCCCTCGGAGCCCTTCATTTCCCACGCCCCCAAAAAGATGCCGTGATGCCGCGCTTAGGCGTGGCATCTGGCATCTTTTTTTCAGACCACCTGCCAATCGTGGCAAAACAAAGCAAAAGACAGACACTTGAGCGCATCGAAGCGCGGCCATTGGAAGTGGGCGCAGAAGATGACGGC
>NZ_JBIPNG010000406.1:0-6167 GCF_044373815.1 Prosthecobacter sp.
CAATGCCACCAGCCTGAAGCCACTGGCGAAGGAGAAAATTGTGGGAGGAGTAGCGTGACACCATCCCAAAGGTGAAGCGGCGGCTGAATGCGCTGCGGATGAGCTTTTTCAAGCTGGCGGCATCACGCACCCCGCGATTCCACAGATCCTTGCTGAGGGTGATTGCATTGCCATGCAAATTGAAGACAAAGGGAGCGACCACCCGGCATGGCGGGCCGCTGATTCCGAGACGCATGGCCAGCGCCAGACCTGCAATTGCGTGCACGGCATCCAGCTGGCCGTAGAGCAGCTTTTCCCGGATGGTGGCCCAGCCAACCTCACAGCTCAGCTCGACATGCACACCGTGTTTGCGGAAAAGGTCCATCTTCCTGGCCACCAGCAATGGAGCGCAATCAACCAGGGGAATGAACCCGATGCGGACAGGCTGAACGACCCCGGCTAAAGTGGATTTTGGAACTGTGGAGAGCTGCTGCATGCCCCGACATATCAGCACCAGACGAGCCACGTGCCAGAATTTCACCAGAAACAAAGCGCAATGTTTTTCAATAGATGTATGAATCGAATTCATGGATCAAGCCATCGACACCCGACAACTCCGCGCCTTCGTCCGTCTGGCACGCAGCGGCAGCTTCACGCAAACCGGACGCGAACTGCATCTCACGCAGAGCGCCGTCAGCCACGCCATCAAATCCCTGGAGACTGACCTCGGAATCCGGTTGTTTCACCGTCAGGGCAAGCACGTCCACCTCACGCATGCAGGCCGTGAACTGCTGCCACATGCGGAAACAATTCTGCAGTCCATGAGCCATGCACGGGCCGTGCTGGGCACGCTTGACCAGATGCCGCGTGGCAAATTGAAAATCGGCTGCACCACGGCGGCCGCTCAGTTCATTCTGCCCACCGTGCTGCGCGAGTTCAAGGAGTCCTTCCCGCTCTATGAGATCAAGGTCACCTGTGGCGAAACACCCGACACGGTCGAGCGACTGGTGAGCAACGAGATTGATCTCGCGGTCAGCCTGCGTCCGCTCGATGTCTCGCGCATGAACTGCCACGCCATCTTTGATGACGAGTTGGAGTTTCTCGTCTCGCCGCTGCACCGCTGGGCTCAGACGCGGCCAAAGCTGAAGGATGCGGCAAACGAGACCTTCATAGTTGCGAGCCGCAACAGCATGAACTTCTCGATGATTCAGGAATACTTTCTCAAGAACGGCGTGCGTCTGAGCTCCTTCATCGAACTGGGAAGCTCCGAGGCTACCGTGGAACTGGCCAAGCTGGGCATCGGCGTGGCGATTGCCGCACGCTGGATTGCACGTTCCGCGATCGAAGCCGGGCAGTTGATCGCACTGCCGCTGCCGAAAGCAAAGCTCAAACGCCGCTGGATTGTCTCCACCCTCAAAAACCGCCCGCTAAACCTGCCCGAGCGCACGTTCATCGGGCTTTGCGAGGAAGTGGGCCGGCGGATGAGCAACGACAATCTGTGAAAGCGCCGTGCAGACTTCGAGCAACCTCCGCCGAAGCTCCGCAGCCTGCGCCGCCAGCTCGCGCTGCTCGCGTTCATACCGGGTGCGCCCTTCCACCGTTTCGATTTTCACCGGTTCATAGCCGAGAGAACTTAGGTCATAAGGACTTGCACGCATGTCGAGATCCCGGCCCTTGAGCGCCAGCTCAAAACTCTCGCCGATCAAGTCGGAGCCAGTCCAGGGCCAGAGCTTGGAAGACCATTTGTACAGATCCATGTTCGCATGCAGGCAGGCCGCCTGCTCAAGGTCAGGACGAGAATCGAGCGTGGGTTGCAGCACATTCAAGGGCCGCGCATCAGGCGTAAAAAAACGAAACGCATCATAGTGTGAGCAGCACACGGGAAGAGACTCCACAAATGCGGCGAGCTCATTCGGTGGCAGACGCAGTTCATAGCCTTGATGCCGCACCTGCTGCACCGACTGATGATACACCATGGCCCACTCATGCAGTCCGAAGCAGGTGAACCTCCCTGCTCTGCCGAGGATGCGAGTGCAAAGCATGGCCACCCAGGCGGCGAATTCGCGTTCCCGCTGCATGAAGCGCCTCGCGTCCACATGCAGCAGCCCCTTTTCACAAAGGAACCGATCGCTTTGCAACCATGGGCACGCTTCGAGATCAGCGCTGGTGACTTCCAGGCCCACACTGTAGGGCGGCACCCACTGCTTGAGCTTCGCCGGCGCAAAGCTGTAGTAGGTGAAGAGAAAATCATGCACCGGATGTTTCGCGTCTCGACTGCGTCGGTCCACGAAAGCATCCGCGTGTGCAGCGACGCGCGCTGCATGCTCATGCATGCGCTGCCTCCACTCTTCCCTGCTCCAAATGATCATGGCACCAGCAGTGTCGCGAGTCCGAGAAAGGTGCCCATGCTGATCACATCCGTGGCGGTGGTGAGGAAGATGCTGGATGCGGTGGCTGGATCAGCGCCAAATTTTCTCAGCAGCAGTGGAATCAACGCGCCGCTCAGGCCGCTGACGACGCAGCTGAAAGTCATCGCGACCCACACCACAAACGCCAGCATGAGCGCGTTGGGATTGTGATTCATGCGTGCATAGATCCCCATGCCGATGCCGGCGGAGATACCAACGAGCATGCCATTGTACAAACCTAGCAAACCCTCCTTGATCACGAGACGGCGTTCATCTCCCGGTTTCAGATCACCCAGCGTCATGCCGCGCAAGGTCACCGCAAGCGCCTGGCATCCCGTATTGCCAGACTGTCCGGCAAGCACCGGCAGAAACGCGGCGAGCAGCACGAGGCGGCCGAGCGTCCCCTCAAACACCCCGACAACTGTCGCAGCGATGAAGCAGGTGACCAGATTGACCTGAAGCCATGGATGGCGGAAACGCAAACTGCGCAGCAGCGGTGTGGAGAGTCGCTCCTCCTTTTCCACCCCCACCATCGAGCCGACTTGGGCACTGATTTCGATGGCACGCGCCTCGAACAAGGTCTGCCCGCGCACCAAGCCCAGCAGGATGCCGTCTTTGCTGCACACAGGATAGACTGGATAGTGCTTGTTCACGACCATCTTCATCGCCTCGGTCAGCTCCATATTGGGATCGAGCTTGAAGGGATCTCGCACCATCACGTCCTTCAGCCTTGCGTCCGGCTCCGCGAGCATGAGATCGCGCATCACCAGCAGACCGAGCAAGCGCCCCTGTTCATCCGTGATATAACCGTAGGTGATAAAGGCCTTCTTCGCGAGCTTGCGCACCTCTTCAATGGTTTCGCGCGCGCTTGCGTCAGGGCGGAAGACCGCCACCGGCTCCTCCATCAACCAGCCGACACTGTCTTCGGGATGTTCGCGGTTGCTGGCCCACTGCCTGGCCTTTTGCAGAGGGACAAACGTCATGGCGGCAGTCCGCGGCTCATCCTGCATTTCCTCGAGCACGTGCTGAGCCACCATGGGGTTCAGCTGCTGCAGCACCTTGGCGGCGTCCTCGCCAGAGGCTTGCTCCAGCAGATCAGCGGCGTCATGCGCCCCACTTTGAGATACGGCGTCGAGCAGGGATTCAGAAGACGATTTCATACTGTAAGAAAAGCGTAACCGAAGCGTCGGCGCTTGTCATCGCCAACGCGAAAAAAACCTCGCACTGGGCGCGCAGACGGGCACATTCAGCCCATGTCCCTGTATGACCGCGACTATATGCGTGAAGGACCGCCACGTTCCGTTGCCGGAATGGTGCGGGAGTTTACGGCATTCCACGTAATCCTTGGGATCAATATCGCCGTGTTCGTCATGCAGTTCGTGTTTGAGACGGGCTGGGTCCGGCACCCCCTGACGGGGGAGATGTACATGCCCCTGGGCGGCGTGAGCGTGCACGAACTGATGCGTGGCAATGTCTGGACACTTTTCACCTATATGTTTGTGCATGGCAGTGTGGTGCACTTTGCCCTGAACATGATGATGCTGTGGTTCGCCGGGCGCGGGGTGCAGCAGCTGTTTGGCAGCCGCCATTTCACCCTGATCTACATTTTCTCCGGCGTCGTGGGAGCAGCCACGGAGATGGCCGTGAACGGCTTTGTGACAGGCGACATGACCACGCCGCTCGTGGGTGCCTCGGCGGCGGTTTTTGGTTTGCTCATGGCGCTGGCGGTGGTGATGCCGGATGAAAAAATCACGGCGTTCATCTACTTCATCATTCCCGTGCAGCTGCGCCTTTGGACCCTGGCCAAGGGCCTGTTCATCATCCAGCTGGTCTTTGGCTTGGCGGGCATCCTGTTTCATATCCTGCCCGAAGGGATGCAGATCGCTTACTTTGCCCACCTCGGCGGTGCTGCCCTGGGCTGGTTTTATGCACGCAGCCTCGGCTATGGCGGCAGACCACTGACCTACGCCAGTCAGTGGCAGCCGGCACCGTACCAGCAGCCACGCAAACCGGCCATGGCGCGCACGCGTGCACGGCCGACGAATGAACTCGAAATCGACACGGTTCCCCTGGCCACAAAGCGGCAGCCGGACTCGATGGAAGCGTGGATGGAGGAGGTGGTGAATCCTCTGCTGGATAAAATGAACCTGCACGGCAAAGACAGCCTCACTGCGGAGGAGCTGCTCACTTTGGAACGTGCCAGCCGGGAAGTGGATCGCCGCAGGCAGGCCAAAGGTGGCTGAAACAGCACCACGTCACATGCTACCCACACGTTCCTCACGCCTGGCCGCCTTGCTCCTGCTGGCCCTGCTGTTTGGCTGGACTGTGCGGTCCTGCCGTAAAGGAAAAACAACCAGCCTTCCGCCGCCAGCTCCCTCCATAGCGGCCCCGCCTCACGAAACACAACCCAGCAGTTTCCCTGACGAGTGATCGCTTTCAGCCGTCTTTTCCTCTTCTGAATTCGTAACTCTCTTCCCATGTCCATCGCCACCCGCAAAGGAGACCAAGGCCAGACCGATCTGCTGTTTGGCTGTCGTCTCGCCAAATCCCATCCTCGAGTCCATGCCCTTGGTGCGGTGGATGAACTGAACGCCGCCCTCGGCCCTCTGCGCATCGCCGCTGCACGCGAGGAGACGCAGCAAATTGTACCCAAGGTGCAGCGCTGGCTTATTGAACTCATGGGAGAGCTGGCCACACCACCCGGCGATGAAAGCCGCTATGCAGCCACCCATCCTGATCGCATTTCCACCTCGAACGTCGACTGGCTGGATGAGTGGGTGGCCAAGCTGGAGGCTGGTGGCGCGCTCAAGTTCAAAGGCTGGGCGCTGCCCGGCGAAGCCGGTGTGATGAGCGGTGCCTATGCGGATCTCGCCCGCGTCGCCTGCCGCCGTGCCGAGCGCAACGTCATCGACCTGCAAGGCACGGCCGATCATGTGCCCAATGAGGAGCTTATCCGCTTCCTCAACCGTTTGTCAGATGTGCTGTGGCTGCTGGCGCGGTGGGAGGAGCAAGTGAGTTCCGCATCCTAAAGCTACGGAGACTTGTCTGACAGCTTTGCCTCACCATTCACCAGCCGGGCTGCTAGCAGGCAAAAAAAACGGAGTGATGCATGGCATCACTCCGTGTTGGAACAGTCTGCTGCTTTAGCTTATTTCGGGGCTTCAGCCGCTGGCTTGGCAGGTGCTGCCGGTTTGTCTGGCGCAGATTTGGCGGGCTCTGCCAGCTTGTCTGCAGCTGGCTGGGCGGGTTTTGTGCCCGTGGCGGGATTGGCATCAGGAGCCGGGGCCGGCTTGAGTTCGGTCTTGGGAGCAGCAGGTAATGACACAGCAGGTGTGGTCGTGCTGATGGGAGGGGCGGGATTCGCAGCTGGAACAGCGGGAGCCGCAGAGCTGCTTGGACCGGCTGGAGGCTGGAGCATGTTCAGGCCGGGAATCATCTTCTTAATATCGGGCAGACCCGAAGGACTGGAACTGCCACCAGCGGCAGGAGGCTGCTGCTTCGCCGGAGAAGGTGCTGCGAGGATTTCAGAGCGCTTTTTCAAAAGGCTGCTGACGGTGTACTCCGTTACCTCATAGACCCAGCCTTCGAATCTCTTCTCGTTGGCAAGCTTCTCTTCCAGCTTCTTCTTTTCTTCGGCGAAAGCTTCGTCGTTTTTCTTTTTGTCTTCAGGTTTTTCGTCCTTCACGGCGGCTCGCTCCTTGGGAAGTTCGGCACTGACACTCATGGTGAGGTAGTATTTGTCTCCCTCCCCCTGCCCTGCCTGCTTCACTGCCTGGATGT
>NZ_JBIPNG010000407.1:0-6086 GCF_044373815.1 Prosthecobacter sp.
AGAGCAAGGTGGACAGCGCTCTGGTGGAACTCCAGGTGACGCTGAATATCACCCGCTCGAACGCACCAAACTTGAAGCGCGACACCTGGCTGCCCTTTGCGGAGCAGTATCCCGACATCGGAGGTGAGGCATGAACCGCACCGACCGCCTCGTCTCCATGGTGATGCTGCTGCAATCGCGCCGGGTCATCACCGCTGCGCAGTTGGCGGAACATTTCGAGATCACGGAGCGCACCGTGTATCGCGATCTCGCGGCACTGGGTGAAGGCGGCGTCCCCATCGTGGGGGAGCCCGGTGTGGGCTACAGTTTGATGAGCGGCTACTGCCTGCCGCCGGTGATGTTCTCGCCGGAGGAAGCCTTTGCCTTCGTCACCGGCGGGCTGCTGGTCGAACGCATGACGGATGCCTCCATGCGCGATGCGATCCGCTCCGCCATGGGCAAGGTGACGGCCGTCCTGCCGCCGGGCCTGCAAGGCCGTGTGGACCGTCTGCGCAAAACCATGGTGATCGGAGGGCGGTCTCCGACCAAGGGCAGCGTGCCTTTGAGCACCGTCCAGCGGGCCATGGCCGAGGGCTGTGTGCTGCGGCTCAACTACCTGGGTGCCGCACGTGGCGAGCCCACCGAGCGACAAGTGGAGCCTCGGGGACTGGTCTTTTACCTCGACCATTGGCACCTCATCGCCTGGTGCCGGTTGCGCGGAGATATGCGGGATTTTCGCGTGGATCGCATTGTCCGCTGTGAGACTCTGCCTGAGCCGATCCCACCACACCCGGATTTCAATCTCAATCAGCATATCGCGAAATGCATGATGCCGGAACGCAGTGAATTCGCGGTCATCGAAGTTCCGGACAGGCTCATCGAAAGTGTCCGCCGCTTCTGGGGACCCACGATCATCGAGGAGGAAACCACGGGCAACCACGTGCGTGTCCGCTTTGCCTTCCGCCCCGAAGGATTCGACTACGTCGCCCGCTGGTTGTTGAGCATGGGAACCGATGCCGAGATTCTCTCTCCCGAAGTTCTGCGGGTGAAGGTGACCGAGCTGGCCCTCGCCACTGCGGAGCACCATCAGCCGAAAAAATCGTCACGGGTGAAAACACCCCTGACATAAGGCTGTCAGGGGGCGGTGCGATGGATGGCGCATGATCGCAAAAGATAGCGATCCACATTCACAACCCACCGAAATACCACCCATGAGCCAAACCAACGAACCCACCGTCTGCTTCTCCCTCACCTGCAAAAGTGCCGCCGCTGCACTCGATTTCTACGCCCGGGCCTTCGGTGCCGTGGAGCTTTATCGTCTCTCGCCCGCCCCCGGCCTCGTGCCGCATGCCGAGTTCATGATCGGCACCACGCACATCAACATCTCCGATGAATTCCCGCCGGGGCACGCCTTCGCCATCCCCGAGGGTGGTCTGGCACCCTGCGTATTCACGATCCAGGTCGATGACTGTGACCAAGCCTTCGCCCGCGCCCTCGCCGCTGGCGGGTCCCCGCTGACACCTTCCCGAGATCAGTTCTGGGGCAAACGCACCGCGATGCTCCGCGATCCCTTCGGATATCGCTGGAGCTTCAGCCAGCACCTCGAAGACGTGCCGCCGGATGAACTGATGAAGCGTGCTCAGGCCTTCATGAGTGAGGGGGCTAAGTAGAGCGGTTGAAACCGTCTCTGCCGGGTGAACGCCCTCCGGCAGAGATGAGCGCAGCCTCCCCTTCCCGGCGGGGGGGGCTGGGGGCATTCTATGATTGCCAAGGCGGCAGGATGGTTCCAGTCTTAAGAAATGAGCCATCAGGCACCTGAACGCACGACCAACCACAAAGCACGAATTATGGTTAGAGCAGGGTTGCTGCTTCTGCTGGTGGTGCTGACGGGTGTGCTGGTCTTCCGCATCTGGGCCGGGAAGGCTGAACCCAAAAAGGAGGCCGCCACTGCACCCGTTGACAGGGCGGTCCATCTGACGCCGCAGCAGGAGGCATATCTGCCGATCTGGGGGCGGGAAATCGCCCGCATGCTCAGTGAAAATCAGGGGGAGGAGATTTCGCGGCTGCATGATTACGACGCCATCGTGGCGCTTACCGTGGAGGGAATCGATGACTGGGAAATGCGCCGCCAGCTGGATCGCGCGACGAAGTTTGCGGTCACGGCCAAGGCCGGGGGCTTTCTCGCCAAGGAGACAGGGCAGTCGGCCCGCTTTCTTCGGGTTTGTACGCGGGCGGGATTTCCGGCTGTCACCCTGCGCATGAGTTACGGGATCCAGCAGTTTGCGTACATGGATGTGCTTTTGCAGCCAGCCGGAGAGCAGTTCAGGATTGTCGATCTCTATGACTACGTGAAAGGAACCCGCCGCACAGAGGATGTCAGCTACGCCATGGTCCCTCTGCTGATCTCGCAAAAGCCGCAGCATGAATCCAAGTGGCTGGAAAAGTGGAACCTGAAGAAAAGTGATGCCGACTACCTGGTCTCGCTGCTGAAGGCCAAAATCAAAGGGATGGATGAAGATGTGCTGACCGTGTGCGACCAGGCTCCGGAGTCCATGCGGGACAACAGGCTGGTTTTTTTCTCCCGTACCCAGGCGTTGCAACGCCTGTCGCTCTCCAATCCCAGATATGAGCGGCTCTACTTTGAGTCCCTGCAAAACCCGCCTGCCATGCCGGACACCCCGCAAGTTCTGGAACTCCTGCTCGTGCCCAAGCTGCTGGCCGCCTCAGACTACCCGGCGGCGGATGCAGCCATGGAAAAAGTCATGGCCGTGATCGGCGATGACGCGCAGCTTCTGTGCATGCGGGCGGAGATCAAATTTCAGCGCAAGGAGATGGTGGCCGCCAAAGCCCTGCTGCAAAAGGCCGCTGAGCTCGAGCCCGATCTGCCCCTGCTGGAGGAGTTGAAGCGTGAGCTGAAGTTTCCTCAATAGGCACGGACTGAATGCACCGCACAATCAGGGAGTCCGACCAAGCCGTGGTTCAAGTTATTCACAAAGGAGCCAATGTAACGTTAATAAGGTTTCCTTGACGTCATATGACTCTTCCGATGAAATACGGGCATGAGACGTCCATGGATCAAAATTGAAATCTGCACGCCGGACAAGCCAGAGATTTGTAGTCTGGCCACCCAGTTGCGCCTGGATGATGACGCAGTCGTGGGAAAGCTGGTGCGCTTGTGGTCCTGGGCGGAGCTGAACCGAATTGACGCTAACGATTTGGGCGTTACCAAAGAGTTTATCGACAAGATCGTGGGGCGCAAAGGCTTCGCCGCAGCGCTGGAGAAAACCGGCTGGCTCATTGAAACGAATGAGAAACTTTCTTTTCGTAACTTCAAACGCCACAACAGCCCCGTGGCTCAGAACAAAGCTCTGACTGCGAAGCGGGTGGCAAGACACAGATTGCGCAAAGCAGCCGTGACAGAAAAAGTGACGGACGAGCCGTTAGCGGTAAAGCCTGTGAAGGCACCCAAAGTCAAGAAAAGCGCCGCCCCTGTTCGTCCTGTTAAAGAAGTAATTAAAGCGGATTCCACTTTGATTATCAGTGAGGAAAATGTGGCAAACATTGAGCCGGAATTCGTGGAAAATATCACGATGCCTGCTGAGGTTGTTGTTGAGTCTCAGAGCGTGGTGGAAGAGCCCCAGGTCTCGGCACCTGCGGCCCCTGAAGAGGTGGCTGTGGCTGAACCTGAAATGGTCCATGAGGCACCCTTTGAGGAGATCGCAGTCTCTGCTCTTGAAGTGCCCACAGAAGAAGTTGCCGTCGCTGTTCCTGAGACTCTACCGGAAGAGATCCCAACTACGGCTCCTGAAGCCCCCGCAGAAAGCGTCCCTGTCGTTGCTCCAGTTGAAGAGCCTGCACCGCGTAAAAGACGCAGCAAGGCGGCTGATATCGATGATCAGCCCATGCTGTTCTAACCCTACTCTCGCTGCGTAATGGCGTTTCATTTTGAAACGCTGAATTCGTTTCTCTGTGTCTTCGCTTTGATTGCTTGGAGACACGATGGCCCAACTAGGGTTATATAAATATTCAGTGATAAATGATTATTAACTATTGTTAAATAGATATTTACGCACTGCTGTAAGCCAACCTTCCCACCCCTGCGCGGCATAAGAAAGGTGGCCTACTCCGAGGCTCGGGCCCCATCAGAACTGGCGGCAGTTTTTTCGCGCCACCGGTAACGCTGAGCCCATGGGTTCGGCTTTCGCTCAACGACGTCAGCGATGATTTCACCCAAAACGGGGGTGAACTTGAAGGCGTGGCCGGAATCTCCAGCTGCGATAATCAGGCCGGGATGTCCGGGGTCGTGGTCGATCCAGAAGGCTCCGTCAAAGGTGTCGCAGTACAGGCAGACGCGGGTGGAGTGCAGCGGGGCATCGGCCAGGGTGGGAAAGGTTTCGCGGAGGAAGGCGCGGTAGCGCACCTCTTCCCCTGCTGGCAGAGTTCGCGGATCTGCGGCATTCACTCGGCGGCCTGGGCCGTGGTTGGCCACTTTGACGAGGCCCTCAGCATTGGCGGGAAAGCCATACCAGCCGGTCCGGCCGATGTCGGCTCCCCAGACGGGAAACTGCGGCGGGGTGAAGGGGCGCGGGTCCTGCGGCTCGAAGTGGAAGACTGTCTGAGCGGTGGCCCACATCACCTCCTGCAGGTGTGGCAGCAGCGTGGGTGTCCAGGCTCCGGCTGCCACGAGCACCGCATCGGCCAGCCAGCTTTTTCCGTCAGAGGAAGCAATGCCCGTGCAGAGTGAGCCCTCAAACAGCGGGTGTGGCTGCGGCACGTTTTCGATGAGGGTGATTCCGGCAGCACGTGCATCCGCAGCCAGGCGGGCGATGACGCGCCCGCTTTCCACCCATCCGCCCATGGGATTGAGATAACCGTCTTGATAGACGGCGTGATTCCATGCCGGGTGCAGTTCACGCAGCATCTCAGCCGAGGTGTGGCGCAGTGTATGGCCACGTGCGGTGAGAAACTGGCGGCTGTCGTGTTCGAAGCCGCCGGGCTGCATCAAGTCACGCGACATGACGAGGAAGCCGACTTCATGGTAGAGGTCTTTGCCCCATTTCGCATTCCACTCGCGCCAGCGCTGGAGGCTGAGCTCGCCCATGGCGGTGTGCTGCTCATCTTGAGCGTAGTCCATGCGCACCACCTTGCTGATGTCCGTGGAGGCAGCGTCGGGATGAGGCAGCGGGCCTTGATCAATCAAGGTCACTCGCCAGCCACGGGCGCGGAGTTCAAGGGCGGCCGTGAGACCGAAACAACCGCCCCCAAGAATGAGGATGGTGGGGGTCATGTGTGCTGGATGGTTTCAAACACCGCACCACCGAGCAGACGGTCTCCGTCATACAAGGCACAGATTTGTCCTGGCGTGAGGGCGCGCTGCGGCTCTGCATATTCGAGTTCTGCCCGGCCATCACCGAGCGGGCGGAACACTGCATCGCCTGCCGGGCAGCGGTAGCGCGGCTGGGCCTGCAGCAGGCGCACCTCCTGCAAAGGTGCGCCGGTGCTGGAAATGGAGTGAAGTGTTGCCTTGCGCGCCCAGAGCAGCGGCGTGTCTGAATTCTCAATAGCGACGACGAGTTCGTTGGTCTGCGACCGCTTGGCCACGACGACGTAGGCCTGCTTGTGGATGGGGCTGGCCACGCCATGCCCCTTGCGCTGACCCAGCGTGTAGAGGTGCAGGCCGCGATGCTCACCCAGCACCTTCCCTTCCAGATTCACAATGGGCCCGGGCTGGTCTGCCACGAAGGTGCGAAGAAAATCCTCCATCTTCACCTGCCCGATGAAGCAGATGCCCTGGCTGTCCTTTTTCTCCGCCGTCTTGAGGCCAAACTCACGGGCTTTCTCCCGCAGCTCCGGCTTGAGCAGATGCCCGATGGGAAACTGCGCGATGCGCACCTGATGCGGCTGCATCATGGCGAGGAAATAGGTCTGGTCCTTGTTCGGGTCTGCGCCGCGCAGGATGGAGGCTGGATGCTCACCGCTTGCCTCTAGTTTTCGAGCGTAGTGCCCGGTGGCGATGGCCTCAAAGCCATGCTCCTGCGCCCAGTCCCAGAGGACGCCGAATTTCATCTCGCGGTTGCACATCACATCCGGATTTGGCGTGATGCCGG
>NZ_JBIPNG010000408.1:0-6084 GCF_044373815.1 Prosthecobacter sp.
TCGCTCACCCACTGCTTGAGGAAACGGATGCCCTTGCCGGTGTGACCCTGGTTGCCCATGTTGGTCTTCACGCCCTTTTTCTTGGCAGCTTCATGCAGCTGGTTAGCTTCCCAGATGCGGTTCACCAGAGGCTTCTGCACGCACACATGCTTGCCGCGCTTGATGGCTTCCATCGCTGCAGGGTAGTGCGCGTGGTCCGGGGTGGACACAGTGACCATGTCGATCTTGTCGCCCATCGCTTCAAACATCTCGCGGAAACTCTCGAACATCTTCGCGTCCGGATACTTCTGCTGCGCCTCTTTCAGGCGCGAACGGTCCACGTCACAGATGGCCACGATGTTAGCGCCCTTGGCGGAGATGCCCACGTCAGAGGCACCCTTGCCACCTGCGCCACCGATGCCGGCCACATTGATTTTTTTGACGACACCATCCTGACCAATCAGCAGATTGGGGAGGAAGATGCTGCCGGCGGTTGCGGCGGTGTTGCGGAGGAAAGTACGGCGGTTGGGGAAGAGCGAGGGCTTCATGGGGATGGATTGGGGCCGCAAAGATAGCGGATTGGCGCTGAAATACGCAATGGGAATGTCACCTCCCCCAAAAAACGTGCTTCACAGAGGAGAAATGCGCCCAGGGCACTGTTTCTGCTTGGCGAAGGACAGCTTACTCCCTTACAAGGCTCCATGGACTTTGCCAAAATTGCTTCCGACCTCTCCGGTTTTGTCTGGGGACTGCCCCTCATCATTCTGCTGTTTGGCACGCATTTGTTCCTGACCGTACGCACTGGCTTCATCCAGCGCTTCCTGCCGCAGGCGATCAGGATCTCCTTTTCGCGTGAGAAAGAAGGGGAGGGGGATGTGTCCCAGTTCGGCGCACTGATGACCGCCCTCGCCGCCACCATCGGCACCGGCAACATTGTTGGCGTGGCCGGAGCCATCACCATGGGCGGTCCCGGCGCCGTGCTGTGGATGTGGCTGACGGGTGTGTTCGGCATCGCCACGAAATACTCCGAAGCCGTGCTGGCCGTGAAATATCGCATCACCATGCCGGACGGCAGCATGGCCGGTGGCCCGATGTATGCCCTGGAGCGCGGGCTCAAGCAGAAATGGCTCGGTGTCCTGTTCGCCGTTTTCACCTGCATCGCCGCCTTTGGCATTGGCAACATGACCCAGGCGAACAGCATCGTGGAGCTTCTGCGGGAGCATATCAAACCCGACTCCGATGTCGTGTTGCGCTGGGTGGCTGGCAGCGTGATGGCCGTGCTGACTTCCGCCGTGGTGCTGGGCGGCGTGAAGAGCATCGCCAAAGTCTGTGAGCTTCTCGTGCCCATCATGGCTGTCGGCTATGTCTTTGGCTGTTTGCTGGTGCTGATCAAAAACTATGCCGCCCTGCCGCAGGCTTTTGCAGACATCTGGAATGGGGCCTGGAGCGGTCAGGCCGCGGTCGGTGGTTTTGTCGGTGCCACATTGAAGCAGGTGGCTCAGGCGGGGATCGCCCGTGGTTTGTTCTCAAACGAATCCGGGTTGGGCAGCGCGCCCATCGTGGCGGCGGCGGCTCAGACCCGCAATCCCGTCCGGCAGGCGCTTGTCAGCAGCACCGCCACCTTTTGGGACACCGTCGTGGTCTGCCTCATGACCGGTCTGGTCATTGTCAGCAGCGGGCATTGGAAAGACGGGCTGCCCAAGGGGGCTCTCACCAGCGCTGCGTTCGGTGATCTGCACACCCTCGGCCCCATTTTCCTGCTATTCGGCCTGATGACTTTCGTGTTCTCCACCATCCTTGGCTGGGGTTACTACGGCGAAAAGGCCGCTGAGTACCTCTTCGGCACGCGCGCGGTGAAGCCCTATCGTCTTCTCTGGGTGCTGGCCGTCCTGTTTGGCTCCGTCCAGCCTGCCCAGGCCGTCTGGGACTTCGCAGATGCTGCGAATGGCCTCATGGCCATCCCAAACTTGATCTGCCTGATCTGTCTCAGCGGGGTGATCGTGGCCGAAACCAAGGCCCATAAAAAAGAATTGACCGGCCGGGGCTGAAAAAGTCTGCCCTCGCACTTGCAAGAACGTCGGGTGCCTCTATTCTCTCCGCCCGCCACTCACTGCCTCATGGTGTAATGGTAACACAGCAGATTCTGAATCTGTTATTCAAGGTTCGAATCCTTGTGAGGCAACCACTCCTGCCACAGGCAGGATAGACAAAAGAAAACGGCACGTGCATCTCAAGGACGCAGCGTGCCGTTTCGTTAAAACAAGGGATCAACAACTCAGGCCTTGGCCTGCGCTGCTGCAAGGATCGCGGAGTCCAGACGGGCCAGGCGATGGGCGCTGGAGGCGCTTTCGATGCCTTCGAGGGCGCGGTAGGTCTTGCCCACCTTCTTCACGAGACCGCAGTTGGTCAGTTTGAGGATCTTTTCATACGAGCGCAGGCGGAGCATTTCTTCGCCGCCGCTGACGGCATTCTTCAGCTTCAATCCTTCAAAGACTTTCGAAAACAGGGCTTTAAACTCAAAGGTTTCACCGGTAGAAAGTACGTTCACCAGTTCATCGGTGACGTGATCAACTACCCGGCGGGAGAAAGGCGCTTTTTTCGTGACTGCTTTTGTGGTGACCATCTTTCCCTGTACCACAAAAATAGCTCGCTGTCTCGGAAACCCTTCGCAAATGTCACATTTCCCCTGCGTAAATACGCATCATGCCGCTAGATACGCATCTTTTGCGCATCTGCTAAGTTTTTTGAAAGAAAATTCAGCTCTTAGGGCTGCTGATTTGCTCTTCTGCGGCCAGCTGCGCAGCAGACTCACCGGCCCGCGGCCACGCGTGTAGCGCGCTCCCTTGCCAGCATTGTGCTGGGAAATGCGACGCTCCAGATCATTGGTGATCCCGCAGTACAGCGTCCCGTCTTTGCAGAGCAGCACATAAAGCTGCCACTTTTTTTTGGCAGGCTTGGCTTTGGCGGCGGGCTTTTTCTTTTTCGTCGGCACGGCGCATCATAGCCGGTGCGGCAGGAAATCAAAACAGCTCGCTGATCGTCGAGCCTTCCGTCAATGCCACTGGCCGTCCATCCGCCGAGGTGTAGCTGATCTCGCGGTAATCGTATCCCAGCGCCGAGTAGATGCTGGCATGAATGTCGGCAGGTGTGATCGGACGGTCTTTGGGAAAAGCTCCGCTGGCATCCGAACTCCCGATGACCTGGCCGCCGCGCACCCCGCCTCCGGCGAGCACGACGCTGTAGCAGCCCGGCCAGTGGTCACGGCCGGCGTCGGTGTTGATCTTCGGCGTGCGGCCAAACTCACCCATCCAGACGACCAGCGTGCTTTCCAGCAGGCCGCGTTCTTCCAGATCATCCAGCAGTGCGGAGTAGGCCTGCTCCATCGGTGGCACCAGCCGGTTCTTGAGCCCGTTGAAGTTGTCCTTGTGGGTGTCCCACGTGATGGAGGGGCCATTGACCGTCGTGACAAACCGCGTGCCCGATTCCACCAGACGCCGCGCCAGCAGGTGCGACTGCCCCCAGCTGTGCCGGCCATAGCGCTCGCGCACCTTGTCCGGCTCCTTGGTCAGATCAAAGGCATTGGCTGCCTTGCCGGACTGCAGCATGGTCGTAGCCTGCTCATTGAAGATGTCCATCTGGGCCGTCTGAGTCGACGCAACGGGCCGTGAGGCGGCGCTCATTTGATTCAGCAGCGCGAGGCGCTCTTGAAAACGTGCAGGGGTGAGGCTGGCATCCAGCCCCATGTTCCTTACTCGAAACGCAGCGGCGTTCGGATCATCATCCAGCACATAGGGGTCGAAGCGCGTGCCAAGGCAGCCGCCAAACTGGCCGGGCGTCAGGTATACCTTGCTGTCGCAGTGTGGAAACGGCGTGATGACATACGGCGGCACTCCCTTGCTGAAGCCATCGCGCTGCGCTAGCCAGCCAACCAGCGTCCCCACCCCAGGCAGATCCGTTGGGCTGGGCGTGATGAGCGTGCTGTCCACCCGATAGGGGCGTCCTGTGGTGGCCCAGTGCATGCCGCCATTGTGACTGCTGTGCCCATGATGCACCGAGCGGATCACTGCCAGCTTGTCCATGCGCTTCGCCATCTGTGGCAGCAGCTCCGTCACATGAATGCCCGGAACGTTGGTGCGGATCGTTTTGAATTCGCCACGAATCTCCACCGGCCCGTCCGGCTTGGGATCCCAAAGGTCGATATGGCTCGGCGCGCCGCCATTGAAGATCATGATCACCGACTTGGCCTTGCCGAGCCCGATGCTGCTCTTGTTGGCTGACGCACCCAGCGCCGCGAGTTGGTTCAATCCCAGACCAAGCATCCCCATGCCACCGGCATGAAGCAGGCTGCGTCGCGAAAGGCGAATCTCTGGAACGGAAGTGCGCACGATCCACAACCTACGGGGCCAGAGAGAAGATCTTGCGAATGCGAAGTAATTTGCGTCGCCTGCTATACCCGCCGTCACGCTCTCGTATTGCTCTCATGGATCGCCGAGACTTCATCAAAACCACCAGCGCCGTCGCAGCCATGACGGGCGCACGCAAAGTATTTTCCGCACCTGCTGCGAAGCGTCAGCCTGATCTGATCAAAACCGAAAACGCCAAACCCGGCGCGAGTTTCCAGCTCACCCGCATGCGGCCGGATGACTCGAAGTCCTTTCGCACTTCACTGATCGAAGGCTACTGCTCGCGCCAGTCGGTCAAGGCCGGCGAAAAGCTCGACATCTTTGTCAGCACCAAACCGGCGGCGAAGTTCACCATCGACCTCTTTCGCATGGGCTACTACGACGGCGCAGGCTCACGCCTGATGACCACCCTCGGCCCTTTCGAGGGCAAAGTGCAGCCCGTGCCTGAGATGGCCGACAAGCGCCTCCGTGAATGCCAGTGGGAAACCTCCACCACCCTCACCATCCCCACCGACTGGCCCAGCGGTGTCTATCTCGGGAGACTCTCCACCATTCCTGAGTCCGCCGACAAACCCTACTGGCAGAGCTACATCATCTTCATCGTCACCGACGACCGCCCCGCTGACATCCTCTTCCAATGCTGCGACAACACCTGGCAGGCCTACAATCGCTGGCCCGTCAATGAATCGCTCTACACCGATCCACGCGCCGCCCACGCACCCGGCGTCAGCGTCAGCTTTGACCGCCCTTACGGCAAGTATGTGCAGATCTTCGACAACCCGCAGAGCATGGGCAGCGGCGAGTTCCTGCTATGGGAATACCCGCTCTGCTACTGGCTCGAAAAAGAAGGCTACGACGTCACCTACTGCTCAAACGTCGACAACCTCAATCCCGCCAACCTTTCCCGCGTCAAAACCATGATCAGCATCGGTCATGATGAGTATTGGGACATGCGCCAATACACCAACGTCAAGCAGGCCATTGCCGATGGTCTCAGCGTCCTCTGGCTCTCCGCCAACGACGTCTACATGGTCACCCCTTTCACTCCGAATGCGAAGGGCGCTGCCAACCGCCGCCTCACCCGCGAAACCTGCTTCGGCGAATTCCGCGAAGAGGAGAAGGAAGCCTATTCCAAAATCCTCGGCCCCTTTGAAAATCCCGGCCCTGACGAGCGCGACATCATCGGCGCACGTACCATCGTCCCCTTCAATGGCGGCGGCGACTGGACCTGCGCCAAGCCTGATCACTGGCTCTTCGAAGGCACCGGCATGAAGCAGGGCGACAGCATCCCCGGCCTCGTCGGCTGGGAATTCCACGGCGATCCCGACACCGCCCGTCCAGGCCTCGAAGTCGTTGCCGAAGGCAACGTCTGGGCCAGTGGCGTCCGTCTCGGCAAATACGCCGCCACCCTTTACGAGGGCCCCAAGAAAAACATCGTCTTCAACGCCACCACCATATTCTGGAGCCAGGGCCTCAGCGATCCCCCCGGCCACATGATCCCCTGGAGCCACTTCTCACGCCCCCACGGCCCAGATGAGCGCGTGCAGCGCATCACGAAGAATGCCTTGAAGCGGGCGATTGGGTAAGGTCGATTTTAATTTCGCATGCTTTGCTCCAGAGCGGCAAAGGCCGCAGCGTGGAGTGGTCCGCACTCTCCGAGTGCGGTTCCAGATGCTCAGTCCGCACATGGAATGTGCGGACG
>NZ_JBIPNG010000409.1:0-6079 GCF_044373815.1 Prosthecobacter sp.
CTCATTCTCGGAACCGTGGCCTTCATGGTGCAGGGCATCGAGGGCGATGCCGAACACGTCACCACGGGTGCCAAGATCAAAGGTCTCGAAGTCGCGCTGACCTCCTACAAGATCAGCAATCTTACTTATCCCACGCAGGAACAGGGACTTGAGGCACTGGTGTCGCGCCCCACGGCAGACCCGAAGCCCAAGCGCTGGAACCAGCTCGTCAAACCCGACGGCATCACCGACCCCTGGGGCCGCAAGCTGGTGTATCGCAATCCCGGCAAGCACAACGCAGGAGGTTATGATGTCCTCTCCCTCGGTGCAGACGGATTGGAGAACACCGACGATGATATTGGCAACTGGTAGCCAAATGAAGGCGTTCACGCTGCTGGAGATGATCGTGGTGCTCGCCATCGCGTCCCTCGTCATTGGCATCGGAGCCGGAGCCGTGCAAAAGCTCACCGAGGAGCACGAACTTCTCCGCGTGGCGCATGACGCTGAGCGCGTCCTGATGCAAGCCATGACCCGAACCCTCAACACCGTGCAACCTCAGTCCGTTGATTTGAGCAGCCTGAGTCAGAAGGCCAAGCTCACCGTGCGCCATTCGGGCAGTGAGACGTTTGTTTCTACCACCAACCAGCATCTGCGGCTACGACCCGGCGGACTTTGTGAACCGCTGACACTGCGTTGGCAAAACGGTGCAAACTGGGTCAGCGCCACGCTTGATCCACTGACAGCGGGGTTCCAAGAACTGGAGGAAAACCCGTGAAAAAACGACGTGGCTTCACCCTGTTGGAAACGCTGCTGGCGCTGATGGTGTTCAGCACCGCCGTGGTGGCATTGGTGGAAGCCGTGCACCAACTGGGCGAGCACACCCTGCTGCGCCGGCATGAAGCGGCGGTACAGGAGCGCATGCGGTCGCTGCTGGTGGAACATACGCGCAGGCCGGATGACATTGAGGAAGTGAAACTGCAGGAGGGTGATGTGAGCTACACCGTGACGCACACGCCGCTGGAACTGAAGGATCGAGATGGGCAGCCGCTGGCGGGATTGTTTGAGGTGCGCGTGACGGCTGCATGGCTGGAAGGCCGGACACAGCAGCAGGCCAGCGCTGAAACCTGGGTGTATCCGCCGCTGTTCCGCTGATGAAAAAACTGCGCCAGTCATCTCGAGCGAAAGCATTCACCCTGCTGGAGGTGATCATCGTGCTGGCGATCACGGCGCTGGTGCTGGGCGCGGTGTATTCCCTGGCGCAGGGCACGCTGCTGCTGGCGGATGATGTGCGCCGGGCGGAACGCCGTGACGCACGGATGCAGGCCTTTGCCACGTTTTGCGAGCATCTGCTGGCGGAGCTGCCCGCCAACGCGCTGCTGACTCTCAGCACCACGCAGAAAGGCGGGCAGTACCTGACCCGGCTGGAGCTGGAGCATGTGCGATCCCCGTTTGATGAGACACCGGACTGCCGCGTGGTTTTGTTTACACAGGACCAGCCTGGAGGTGGCCTACGGCTGATGCTGACGTGCCAGGATAGCAGCGTTGTGCTGTTTGAAGATCTGGCGGAGTGTGAGTGGCGTGTGCTGCCGCTTGGTACGCAGCAGTGGGCCTCTTTTTGGTCTGATGGTGGAACGCATCCGAAGCTGATGAAGCTCATGATGGCGCAGGCGGGGGGAGAGGCGAGCGAGCGGGTGTTCTGGATCGTGCCGGCGGCGGCGGTTGAGGTGACGCCGACGGTGCGTTGAGTTCACTTGCGGCGCATGTGGGCGTAGAGGGTGTAGCCTGCGGCTGCCATGCCTGTGAGCGCGGCGGGGATGTAAAGGGTGTTGTAGGAGTAAACGTCGAAGAGCAGAGTGCCGAGCACGCCGCCGAGCATGAAGGAGCCGACGAGGGTGGCGTAGAGCCGGACGCGTTTGACATCCACGCTGAGGCCGCGCAGCCAGTGGCCGAAGGCGGCACCGAGATCGGTAAACATGCCGGAGACGTGCGTGGTGCGCAGCACGGCACCGCTGTAGGTGCTGGCCATGGCGTTTTGCAGGCCGCAGGCGGCGGAGGCAAAGTAGCTGGCGAGGCCGTTGTTTGAGCGCATGAGTGACGCGGCGACCATGAGGAGCAGGCTTTCGATCAAGAGCGCAAATCCATAACGTCGACCGAGTTTGAGCGCATCTTTCTGCACGATGAAGCCACTGAGCGCAGCACCGGCCACGAAGGAGAGCAACACCATGCCGAGATCCGACAGTGCCGGGAGGTCAAGATGCGCGACGGCCAGGGTGAACAGCGTGGTGCTGCCGGTGACGTGGGTGACGGCCTGATGGGCGTAGCTTTTCAGGCCCACGGCATTGACCATGCCGACGTTTCCCGCCAGCAGCGCTCCGCCTGCCCATGCCCATTTTTCGAGTTTGTTGATCATTCCTTTGCTGCTTTCTCCGCAAGCGGGAAAGCGGACCCTACACCACCTGCGCCTGCAATTCGAACAAATGTCACACGCCGCACAAAAGAAAGCGCTTGATGAGGCGCTTCTATTTGGTTATTTAGCCAAATAACCAATTGATACCAATGCCTGCAAGCAAGACAGTTTCCAGCAAACGAGCCGCCGTGATCAAGGCGCTGGCGCATCCTTCGCGGCTGCTGATCGCCGAGGCTCTGATGGATGGCGAGATGTGCGTGTGCGACCTGAAGGATCTGGTGGGCGCGGACATGTCCACGGTGTCCAAGCACCTGAGCATGATGCGTCAGGCCGGGGTGCTGGTGTCTGACAAGCGCGGGCTGAACATTTACTATCGCCTGGCCTGCGACTGCCTGGGGGATTTCCTGCGCTGCCTGGACCAGCTGGCACCGAAGAAGGCCACCACCAAACCCTGCTGCTAACTGCTTTTTACTACCATGAACATCACCGAATTTCTCTCCCTCCTGAATGCGCATGCGGACAAGCCGCTGCTGTTTGTGCTGCCGGATGGCGGCATGATCCCCGCGCACTATCACGTCACGGAAGTGGGCCATGTGATGAAGAACTTCATCGACTGCGGCGGGACGCGGCGCACGCTGGAGACCTGCCTGCTGCAAACGTGGGTGCATGATGATGTGGACCACCGGCTGCTCTCTGGCAAGCTGGCGGCGATCTTTGAACGTGCGGACGATGTGCTGCCGCACCACAACCTGCCGGTGGAGATTGAATACGAGGACGGCGTGGTGGCGCAGTTTCCGGTGGAGAGCGCGGAGGTCATCGATGGCGCGCTGGCGTTTCATCTGGGGCTGAAGCACACGGACTGCCTGGCGCGTGGGATCTGCCTGCCGGGTGAATGTGCGCCTGCGCCGAAACTTGAGGCGGCTGCTTCCTGCTGCACGCCGGGCTCCAAATGCTGCTGAACTATTCCATGAAAAAACTTCTCGCTGAATTCCTCGGTACTTTCACGCTCGTCTTTGCGGGCACGGGTGCGATCATTATCAATGCCGCGAGCCACGGGGCCATCGGGCATGCGGGCATTGCGCTGACCTTTGGGCTGGTGGTGCTGGCGATGATTTATACTTTTGGTGATGTGAGCGGCGCGCATTTGAACCCTGCGGTGACGCTGGCTTTTGCGGTGGCACGGCGCTTTGCGTGGCGTGAGGTGCCGGGGTTTCTTGGTGCGCAGATCAGCGGTGCGCTGGCTGCCAGCCTGCTGCTGCGGGTGCTGTATCCGCAGGATGCCACGCTGGGGGCGACGCTGCCGGCGGGATCTGAGATGCAGAGCTTTGTGCTGGAGCTGGTGCTGACGGCGATGCTGATGCTGACGATTTTGAGCGTGTCCACCGGGGCCAAGGAAAAGGGCATCACGGCAGGGATTGCGATCGGTGGTGTCATTGCGCTGGAGGCGATGTTTGCGGGTCCTGCCTGCGGTGCCTCGATGAATCCTGCGCGCTCGCTGGCGCCTGCGCTGGTCTCCGGGCATCTGGAGCATCTGTGGCTGTATCTCGTGGCGACGGTACTCGGTGCGCTGATCGCGGTGCCGCTGTGCATGGGCGTGCGTGACAGCGGCTGCTGCGGTGGCCGGTGCGCGCCTGCTGCTGAATGATTTTATTTCCTTTTACCCCTACTTCCCCCCATGAAACACCCCACTATTCTTATTCTCTGCACGGGCAACTCCTGCCGATCCCACCTTGCTGAAGGCATCCTGCGCCGCGCGCTGGGCGAAGGCTACACCGTGGCCAGCGCCGGTTCCAAGCCTGCGGGCTATGTGCATCCTCTTGGCATCAAGGCGATGGAGGAGATCGGCATCGACATCTCGGCGCATCATTCGAAGCATCTGAATGAGTTTCTCAATCAGGACATCGAAACGGTGATCACGGTGTGCGGCAATGCGGACCAGGCCTGCCCGATGTTTCCCGGACAGGTGAACCGGCACCACTGGGGCTTTGATGATCCTGCACATGCCACGGGCACGGAGGAGGAGCAGATGGAGGTCTTCCGCCGCGTGCGCGATGAGATCCGCGCGGTGTTTGAGTCCTATGCCTCGGGCCGGCAGAATCAGGCGGCACTGGCGAAGACGGTGCCCACGCTGGCCGCGCAAGCGTACAGCGACGGGCATCAGGATGAGAACAAGAAGAAGTGAACAGGGACTGCCGCCATGAATGTTTTGAGACTTTGCGGAACTGAAGGATTGAGGGGGCACGAGGCTCGTGCCGCCTCGTTTCGTGCTTATGGATACCAGATTATGGTATTTGTAATGCTTGCTGCTGGCACGGCTTTTGGGACGCCGACGGGGTTGAACAACATCCCCACGGCGGACACTGTGCCGCACCGGACGGTGGCGGTGCAGTACTTCAGCAGCTTTGGCGGGGCGAACCAATTTGCGACGAGCGGACCGGGCAAGACTTCGGACTGGGCGGGCTTTAAGACCGGGTGGGATTTCAAGCCGCTGCATGTGGAGTGGGGTCTGGACAGCGCGCTGGGCACGGGCTACTCGGGGCCGCTGGTGTTTCAGACGAAGGCACGGATTCAGCCGTGGGAGGATGGGATGTTTGCGCTGGGTGTGGCCGGTGTGGCGCTGACGGACACAAGGCGTGCGGGCGATCCTTTTACTTACGCGATGCTGTGGCATGATTTCCATTTCGTGCGTTTGCATGCGGGCTACGGACTGCAGACGAATGGCGACAGCTACCTCTTTGGCGTGGACCGCACGTGGAAGCTGTTTGAGCGGAATTTGAATCTGAATGCGGACGTGGTGCAGTCGCGCGATCAGCATGGGTACATCACGGCCATTGGGGCAAAGTATGACCTGAGCAGGCACATCGTGCTGGAAACGTGGGCGAACTTTCCGGATCGGGACCGCGTGAGCGTGATCGCGAAGATCAATTTTGTGTTCACGTTTTAGGAGACGGTTTCAACCTCCATTTTTCAAACCTGAGCTGGGGAGTCGGTGTATTTCGGCCCGCATCGAACTACTTCGGCGTGGAGTGCGGCGGCGTTGAATGTTGTTTTCGAGAGTTTCGTTTCGAGGGCGGGCTGCTGTGGAAAGGGGCCGGTATATTTTGTCAAGTATTTGCACACTGACCCCCTTTTGGGATTGTGGCGGTGGCGCGGGTATGAGCGGGCACGGACCGGGACCGGGGGAGCGTGATCGCGAAGATCAACTTTGTGTTCACGTTCCAGGAACGGTGCACCCGAGTCACTGAGGTGTCGGGGGCGGCGGAGAGGCGAAGCGAGCGCGTGCGGGAGCGGCCGAGGTGGAGGCCGGGGATGAGGATGAAGGCTCTGACACCGGCGGTGGCGCAAACTGGCGGGAGGCGACCACTGCGGTGGATGGAGGAGGGCCGGGCTTGGTCCCGGGCAGAGGAATCGAAGGTATGACGAGCGTTCTGTTCGCAGACTTTCCAGCAGGTTTTGCGGCAGCCATACGGCTGGTTTCAGTGGCGGAAACTTGAGCGAGGTAGTTCGAATCGTAGGTGAGCACGGCAGCCTCTGAACCGAGCACGACATCCACCTGACATGCATTGCGGCTGCTGGAGAGATGAAAGGACTTCAGGTGCATGCCACTCTGAGCGGGCTGGTCTTTGCGCAGGAGGATGCGTTCGTTGGTCTTGGTGTTGACGACGACGATGGTGGGATTGTCCGCGGCGCCGT
>NZ_JBIPNG010000410.1:0-6074 GCF_044373815.1 Prosthecobacter sp.
CAGTGCGCTGACGCACTGTTTTTTCCAACTCGGCCTTCTCTTCATCACTCAAAACCAGCGGTGGGATCGGACGTCCAGGCTTCATTCCACCCGCTATCATATCTCATCATATTATCAAATGAACTTCTCTGACAGAACACTAGCGACCACCAACCTGCGCATCGGCGCGCAGGCTCATTCGTTGTCCCACGAAGGACAGCGCTACTTTGGTCTCATGGAAGTTCACTTTCA
Organism: Prosthecobacter sp.; assembly: GCF_044373815.1. Classification (GTDB taxonomy): domain Bacteria; phylum Verrucomicrobiota; class Verrucomicrobiia; order Verrucomicrobiales; family Verrucomicrobiaceae; genus Prosthecobacter. Next base: position 232 of record NZ_JBIPNG010000410.1, read on the forward strand.
GAAATCCAGCGACGATTATTGCTGGGTTCTTGGGCTGCGTAACAGCCATGACAAGACGTTCCACGCCGGTATCGTCGCCGGGGCTAGCGTCTTCGTTTGTGACAATTTATCGTTCTCCGGTGAGATCAAATTCGCCCGCAAACACACCCGGTTCATCGTTCGCGACCTGCCGCAACTAGTGAGCCGATCCATCGGACTCCTGCTCGCCAAATGGCATGATCAGGACAAACGCATTGCGGCTTATAAAGAAGCCGAGATCACCGACATCGAAGCCCATGACCTCGTCATCCGCGCCACGGATGTCGGTGTGTGCAGCAATCGTCTCATTCCACCCGTGCTGCATGAGTGGCGCGAGCCTCGACATGATGCTTTTGAAGGACGGAACGTGTGGAGCTTGTTGAACGCGTTCACCGAATCGTTGAAGGAAGGCAACCTCGCGGAGTTGCCAAAACGCACGGAGGCGTTGCATGGCCTGCTCGATACCCATGTCGGGTTGTCCGCTTGAGAGATAAGTCCCCGCGTCGGCTCACCGCCGGCGCGGGTTTGGCTTTTCGTTAGCTATCAGCGACTGTGCTATGCACGCCTCGTCACTTGATTTAATGCTTGGAGAATTCGATCAACTGTGTCAGCATTTTCCAGATCAGGAGTTTGGAACACTTGGTTGCTTGTGTTGATTATTACAAAGGTTCGTTTGTCGAGAAAAGATCGAATGACGCCCACCGCAGTCACCATATAGAAAAAATAAATATTCTTGTTCGTGGACGCAGGCGCAGGTTTGCTCAAAGACGGAGAATAAACGGAAGGTGGATTGGAAATTGAAGACAAAAGGAGGATGTCTGCCAAACAAATGGCCAAAAGTATCCACGCATAGAGTGGTGTTTTTGTAACTTTTCGATAGCCTTGAATGGCGTGGGTCAAAATCGTGGAACCGTTCAAGCAGACATGGTCTTTTTTCTATCGTAATGTGCTTGTCCTGAAAAAGGTATGCCTTATTTGTATCGTTGTGAATTGGATGGACTTAATTGCTGATTTGCACTTCAGGGTCTGGTCGGGGGGCAAATTCCACACCATATTTGGCAGACAAGCTGGCTCTCAATTCAAGTTCAGTGATCCTCATTTCCTCAGTATGTTTGAAGCTCTTCATCAATATTGATAATGTTGCCAGTATCCATTGGCGATCTGTTTTCCCTCTGCTTCGAAGCTCTCCGCATCGCGCTTGGCCTTTTCATCTCCGGCAAAATGTCGACCCATCATCCCCTGAATGAACGAGTCGAGGCAGTCGGACACGAAGCCTTCAGTGGATTTGTTTCTCTTCGACCACTCCTGTAGTGCATAGGTAGTCTCTGCCATAAGAGAGCGAGGTTTGCTTTCATGCGTTGGAAAGAGTTTTCGATGAGATGGCGCTTGGCGTAGTTCTGACGATCTAAAGATTTGGGCTAATCATCGAGAGTTAGATAGCCTTTTTGCGGGATCGCGCTGTTCGCGGTCCCATGTTCGAGAAGTTCCTGGCGGAAACCTAATTGTTGCGCCTGTGACTGATTTCGTTCTACTTCATGTTTGTTAGGTATCGTTCGTCTTGATTGAAAACACGGAAAATAGCCGAAACAACATCCGTGACAGCGATTCAATGAACTGTGCCTTGCGTTGCTCCCTTCTTTTGAAAATGCCGAGGTCCATATATGGGCATTTTCTCGTCCGCATAAGCTCCCGCCTCCGTCACCCTGGAGAGGTCTGGTGGCTCGTAAACCTGCGAGGGATCGTACGGAAATGGAACCGTCATATTCAGGATGCGACCATGTTTCTCGATCTCGGTGCCGGGGAGCTGAGTGAAGCTCCATGCTCGAATTTTGCCCTCAAAGAGCATTCCAACGATTGCGTAGGCGTTGTGGTCGATGATGCAGTTTTCGCCGAAGTGCTGCACATCGATGGCGCGACCGCGGCCGGTGGAGTAGCCGCCGTAGGTCGCCGTGGGTGGTTTGCCACCGATGAAGAGATTGTGGGTGATCACGGCATGATCAAAGGGCTCGCTGGTGTGAATGCCGAGGCCGTCACCGGCTTTGATCACGGTGTTGTGCATGATGATATCGCCCTGGCTGAAGCGGCTAATTTTGAAGGGCTCGTGGATGATGTTGAACATCACGTTGCGGAGAAAGTAGTTCGGGCCGCCGAGGCCGGGCTGCGAGGAAATGCCGACGAAGCAGTTGGTGAGGCGGTTGCGCATGACGCGGCAGTTGTGCAGCGCAAAATCAGTCTCGATGCCGTCGTCGAGACCGGCGCTTAGGTCGTTGTTGAGGATGTCGTTGCAGCTCTGTTCGGCTGCGCCGTCATCCTCCATGTGGCTGATGCAGTCGCGGAAGCCGGAGACGCGGTTGTGGCGGATCACGTTGCCGCTGCCGGTGAACTGGATGCCCTCGCCCTCGTTGTCGCCACCCGCGCCCATGATCTCCGGCTTCCATTCGCGGATGCCGGTGATGGTGTTGTCCTCGATGCAGGCATTCATCATGCCCGGCTTGTAGGCCTTGATGCCAAACTGCGAGCGAATGGTGCAGCGCCGCACGACACAGTGCTCCGTGCCATTCAAGCGCACCGGGCCATTCACCGTGAGACCTTCGAGATACACCCACTTCCGATTCGTGAGACTGATCTCTCTGAAAACAGCCTTCCCGCTCGTGCTGCGATATACAATGGGCTTTTCAGGCTCGCCATCACGATTGAAGGTCGCCGCGCCGTAATCGCCATCGGCGAGTAAAAGCACCTCGCCGGGCTTCACGGCGTTCATATCGGCCTTGGTTCCCTTTTTGATGACTGCATCGGCCTTCGCGATGGGTTCAGGTCGTGTCGATGCCGTTATGATTTTCGTCGCCGAACCGCCATCGGGATCTCGCAGCTTCAATTCGATCTCGTAGTCCTTTCCAGCTTCCAAATCGAATACACTGCCACTCAAGCGATTCGTCCAAGTGATGATTGGCTCGGTCTTCTGGCTTGATCCTGAGGGCACCCGCCGCAACGGCATGCCGCTCCGCCATTCAGTTGCACCGACTTTGCGAAACTTCATCTCACAGGTTGCATCAAGATCGTCATCGCCCTCCATTTGCCATTCGACCGCGAGATTGCTCATTGTCGGAAACGGTGTGGTGATCTCGCCAGGCGTGGTGGAGTCCGCCGCATTCAAGGTGGCCAGGAAAAAGAAAGGAAGCAATTTAGTCATGGATTTTCGTGGTGCGGGCCATGATACCAAACATGTGATAAATGACACTGTCGGGCTGGCCGCCGTAGGTGAAGCCTCGGGCAGTGTAGCTGGGGGCATCGTGATGGAAGTCGTGCCACGTTTGGCCGCCATCGGTGCTGCGGAGGATACCTTTGCCACCATGCAGGGTGCTCATGAGCATGATTTCCGGCTTCACGGGGTCGATGTAGAGCGGGCCACTGTCGAGTGCGGCGAGTTGGGTCCAGGTTTTTCCGGCGTCGGTGCTTTTCAGGAGCTTGGCGGGGCGTGCGCCTTTGTAGCTCCAGTAGTTCTCGTGCTGGCCGTCGCTGATGAAGAGGGTGTTCTCATCCTTCGGATGATGCGCGAGGCCGTCCACGCCATCGGCGGCATGGGCGACCTCCCAGGTCTCACCGCGATCATGGCTGGCAAAGAGGCCGGTTCGCTTCACGCATTGCAGATAAACATGCTGGCCGCTGGGACTGGTGACGAGGCTGAGGCCGTTCTTCGTTTTCAGCGTGTGCTTCCACGTCTGGCCGCCATCGCTGCTTTTGAACACACCGAGCTGGTAGTTCGCTAGGTGCATCACATTGGCATTCGAGGGATCGAAGCACAAATCGCCCATCTCGCTGTCGTCGAGCCATTTGCCCCATTCGCCGCCGAACTTCTCTTTGAGGTCGAGCACGAGCTTCCACGTCTCGCCACCGTCATCAGTGCGATGCAGACGTGGGTGCCGCGTGCCGCCGTGGCCGTGTATGATGGCAAACCAAGTCTTCGGCAGCTTCGGATGCGCCTTCACCACACTGCCGTCGTGGTTCTGCCATTCGTCATTCCACCATTCAGTCTGGATGCGCATGGGCTGCCATGAAGCGCCACCATCATTGGTTTTGAAGACGCCTTGGTCTAAAGCGGCGACCATGGCCTGCTGCGGATCATGCGGGCTGATGGCTGGGCCTTGGAAGTAGCAGAGCACTTGCAGGCCCACCGTGCTGCCGGTCCAGCTCACACCGAAATCCGTGCTGCGGCACATGAGTGAGCTGTCGCATTTCAGCCAGGTGCTGCCGTCCGCGGTGACGGCGAGAGAGCTGCATTTGCCCTCGGGCGAGGCGTATCGGTTCATGCCGGGATAGCTGCCGCGATCCCAGTTTTTCTCGATGCGATGCCGCGTCCAAGTGTCGCCGTTATCACTGCTCACCACGAGTTCGCCGAGCGCCCACAGCATGACCTTGCCACCACTCGCGACCGCAAGGCCACCCGCAAAGCGCAACCCCGGCTCCCACTTGTGCGGCGACTCTTTGACGATGACGAAACTCGCGCCGCCATCGCTGCTGCGATGCAGTTTGCCGGTCGAATCAAACACAAACAACCCACTGCCCGTCGGCGTGGCGCGCGCGGTGAGGATGATGCTCTCCGGCAGCTTCAGCTCCCACGTTTTGCCATCATCGCGCGAGATCGCCAGGCCCGGAGAGGGCCGACAGGAGATGCAGAGCGTGCCATCGGCCAGGAAGAAAGGAAACGCGGGCGTATCGCGGCTATTCTTCGCCACAGGCGGCTTCGCCAGCTCGATCCACGTCGCGCCTCGATCCCGCGAGACCCGCAGCACGCTGTCATGATCCAGCGCATACAAACCACCGTTCGCCGACACCGCGATGGCATGGCCGATGGCTGGCGTCTGGTCATCACCCACGGCCGGAGCTTTGCCAAAAACAGCCTGCCAACTCACGCCGCCGTCATGGCTGGCCCAGATCATGCCGCAGGTGCCCCAATACATGTGCTGCGGCTCCTTCGGATCGATGGCGAACTGCCGATTGTGCGAGACGATCTGCTTTCTGGCCAAAACACCACGCTCCACATCCGCCGACATCTTCCGCCACGTCAAACCCGCGTCCTGCGAGCGAAACAGCCCGCTCAGATCCGTCATAGCCCAGACCTCTTTTGGATTCACTGGATGCGCCACCACATCCTCGATCCAGCCGCCACCACCGGGGCCAAAGGGTTGCCAGGTTTCAGCCGCGAAAGCGGAGGTGGTGATCAAGAGAAGAGAGAGCAGGCGCATGGAGTATTGAAACGCCAGAGAGACAGCCATCCTACTCAGCAATCGGCTGAGTGTGTCTTCTTTGCAAGCGGGCAAGCCCAGAGCAGCGCAAGGCCGATGAGCAGGCAACTGAGGCTGTCCATGAGCACCCACCACAGCGGCAGAGGGCATTGCAGATCAATCGACAGATAAGCCGGACCGGCGATGACCATGATCCAGCCACTCACGCGCACGAGCGGCTGGTAGCGCTGCAAATCCTGCGAGATGGCCCAGAAGAGGATCGCCAGTGCCACATAGGCATAGCCCGCATTTCCAGACAGATATAGCGATTTCCAAAACTGATTTCCGGATAGCGGAGCAAAAAGTGCTGTACAAAACGGGCGGCAGTGCTTTGAGGATGGTTGTTGAGAGCGCAAGAACTCAGACCTGATGTGGACAACGCCACGCTGGAGCAACTCCAGGCGGCGATGGAGGCCGCGCCCAACAAGCGCAGCTATATCAAGGCTGGCCGCCATGCGCTGCCTGCTGCGTGGCATGAACCGTGTGGACGTCTGCGAGACCTTCTGCCGCAGCGAGCGCATGGTTCGGCTCTGGATCATCAAA
>NZ_JBIPNG010000411.1:0-6066 GCF_044373815.1 Prosthecobacter sp.
GCGCATAACGCTCTCACCGGATCACGGGCGTAAAGTCAAAAACAGGGTCAGGTGTTACCAGCCGCCGCCGTCGCCGCCGTCGCTGCGATTGCCACGGTCGAAACCGCCGCCACCGCGCTTGCCGCCGCCACCGCCGCCGCCACCACCGTAGCCGCCACGGCCACCGCCGCCGCCGCCACCACCGTAGCCGCCACGGCCACCGCCGCCGCCGCCACCGCCGCCACCACCGTAGCCGCCGCGTCCGCCACCACCGCCGCCGCCAGCCGGACGTTCTTCACGTGGGCGGGCTTCATTGATGGCAAGCTTGCGGCCCATGAATTCCTGGCCGTTTTGCGCGTTGATTGAGTTGTTCATGGCATCTGCCGAGTCCATGGTCACGAAGGCAAAGCCACGTGGACGGCCGCTTTCGCGATCCATCGGGAGGAACACTTCGGTGACACCACCGTATTGTGAAAACAGCTCACGAATGTCTTGTTCTTGAGCGGCGAAGGGCAGATTGCCCACGTACATCTTGGTATTCATATCTTTATCGTTGTTGGGTGCCGTCCTCTGCCTCGTGTCAGAACCAGCCCCGATCATCGGTATATGAACACCAACGGATTCGAAATCACCTGATGAACGACTGAGCCTGACCCTTAACAGGTGACTTACGGCGTTTTATCGCCGGAAAATGGCCAAAGGCAAACGAAAGTTTTCTGCGGTTTCCCCCCGACGTCACCATCAGGCGGAGCGCTGCTTTCCGCCGGGTTACTTCTTCAGCTTGCCCTCCACATAGGTCAGAATGCGCCCCACCTTGTCGGCGTCCTGGGCTTCCTTCGCAGTTTCAAAGGCCGTCTTGGCCTGCACCAGCTCGCGCAGCAATGGCAGGGAAATGATTTCCTGACCTGCCACCTGCACGCTTTCAAAGCGCTCCCGCAAAGTTTCGACATCGGTGCTGCCCGGCTCGAATTTGGCAAAATCCACCTTCTCCACCTCGGCTTCCAGCTCCTTGAAGTGCGAATCTTCCATCAGCTCATCCAGCTCCTTGTTGGCTTCGGCAAACTGACTGTTTTTGATCAGCTTTTCGATTTCTTCACCGCGATATTTCATCGCCTCGGTAGGCGGCACGCCGATGGCCTCCACGGCAGCCCTGAGCTTGCCGGCTTTCTCCTTCACTTTCGCCTCCAGTCCGCCATTTGCAGCCAGCTTAGGCGGCCCGAGTTTTTTCACCTGGGCCAGCTGCTCCGGTGTCAGGACATCGCGCACTCCAATCAGCGCCCGCAGCTGCAATTGTTTGATCGCGGCCTCCGCATCCAGAAGCTTGGACAGCTGCGCCGCCGCCACGTCAGCACTGGTGCTTGGATCCTGCAGCAGATGATTGAGCGCTTTCTTCTGCTCCTGCACCGCCTGCTCCAGCGGCTCAGCCTGGGCACGCGCGTCGCTGAGCTGGGAGTTGAGTTTGGCCTGCTGCTCTTCCGTCAGGGCCAGCTGCTCACGCACCGAGGCGATCAGGTCCGGATGCAGCAGTCCGCTTTTCAGCCAGTCTTCGACTTGAGCAGCAGGCAGGCTGGAGACGGTGAGCAAAAGGCAGCAAAGGAGCTTTTTCATGGGTTGTAGGGGTTGAGATGATCGGGCAAAAGAAAATCGGAAGGCGCTTCAAAGCTCATGAGTGACGGCTCCATGCTGGCAAACAGCTCGCCTGGCTGAGACTCAAACAACGGCGGCAACGCCTCGCTCAGTCGCGGCTCATGCATTGGCGCGTGGGTGAAGAAGACCGCCACCACGATCACACTGGCTGCCACCAGCGCCGCCGGTATCCACCGCATCGGGGTGGCAGGCCTCTGCATAGGCCGTTCAAGCAGCTCCGGTCGCCAGGCAGGTGCGTCCTCCCGGTCATGCCGGCGTGCGTGCGAAAAAATCTCGAGCAGGTCGTCGTCAGACTGCGGTTTCATGCAGGTGTTCGGGTTGCAGCAGCGTGCGCAGGCGCGCTTTGCCGCGTTCGTAATGCTGGCGTACGGAACCGATGCTCACTCGCATCACCTCCGCCGCTTCGTTGAGCGTGAGATCCTGGTAAAACACCAGATGCAGCACCTCCGCCTGCCGTGCCGGCAGTTGCGCCAGGCAGCGCCGCAGTTCGGCCGTGCGCTCGTCCAGCTCCATCTTTCGTGCAGGCGACGGTTGCGGATCGTGGGCATCGCCCGTGAGCTGCAGCAGCAGTTTTCCCAGCAGGGATTCCCGGTAGCGCAGCCGCCGGAACTCCTCGTGCGCCGTGAAGCGGATCACTCCAAACCACCACGTCTTGAAGCTGGAGCGCCCGTCGTGCTGCGCGCGTTGCTGGGCCAGTTTGAGATACGCGTTTTGCAGCACATCCTCCGCCCGCCCATGCTCGCCGGCACAGCAGTGCAGCGCCCAGCCAAAGGCGTCGGGATGCAGGGCTTCGAGCTGGTCGGCAATAGCGCGTTCCATTCATTTCCCGCTGAGTGACGCGGGAACGCCGCCTTGTATGACACCCGCGCGGAAAATTCCACGCGTCATTTCAGCAGCACCCCAAGACCCAGCACAAGCGTCAGGATCAGCATGCCACCCGCGGCATACCACAGTTGCACGATCTGCTCGGGCGTCATCAGCCCCCGCTGAGGCAGCAGCGCCACGGCAAAAATCAGCCCCACCTGCAGCCAGCTCGCGAGAATGAACACCTTGGGAGTGTAGGGCTTGGGACGCGAATGAGCCGCCTCCTCCATCGTCATGATCGGCACCCCTTCATCCGCAGAGAGAACCGACGGCGGCGGCAGAACCAGCGGAGGCCCCGTGGTCGCCGGAGCCTGCTCCGCCTTTTTCACCAGATGGATCCCGCCTTCCTCACTGCCGCTCGGACTGCCCTGCCGTGCGATGATCTTCGGAGCATATTCGGCGTTCTTCGCCAAAATGGAAGGTGCATGCGGCTCTGCAGCCACAGGCGCCATCGGCTTCGCCACGGGATGCGTCATTGCCGCTGCATCGCCAGAGCGAAAGAGCAGCACCCTGCCGCCAATGCTCAAACTCACAGGCAGCTCCAGCTCAGCCTCGTTTTCACCCGCACGCCCGACCCAGCCCACCACAGCAGACTCATCCAGCACCTGCACCAGCACCTTGTTCCCTGCCCCCCATAGGGCCAGCAGCACATCCGGGCATCCCGCATCTGGAATGACCACCGCACAGGCATCACTCGCACCCAGCAGCAGCGGCTTGTCCGTTGGCAGCACCAGCCGGGTTTCCCCCGCGCTCAACCCTTGCAAAACCAGCTCGCGCCCAGCCTTGCCCTGATCCGCTCTGAAAGGACGTTGCAGTTCCAGTTCCATCCCCGCCAGAGCGACCTTCCACGGCAGCGGCTGCGCATAAGGCACGCTGCCATTAGCCGGATGCACCACGAGCAATTGACACCCGTTCACAAACTGCGCCGTCAGCTCCACCTCCTGCGCTGCCTCCCCCGTCAGTCGAATGCTGCAAGCCTCGCCTCGCCCGACACTGATCGTCTCCCCGTCCTGCACCATCAGAAAGCGTCGGCGGCCGTTCAGTTCGTAAGCAACAGGGATCTTCATGCACGGGTTGTTTACGCTGCAACTACGCTCAAGTCGAACAAACCCTCATCCCTTGCTCAGGCTATGAATTCAGCACGGCCCTTTCGCCGCCACGTCAAAATGACGATTGCGATGTCGGAACGGTCCTTGCTAATATCATCCGACGATACGGCCCACGACTTTTCCCTATGAGCACTTCATCTTCCAGCTCCAAGCCCTCAAAAGGCTGGCAGCCGCCAACTCTGGAAGAAATGCAGGCCATGCTTCCGCAGTATCAATTTGTCTCACTGCTCGGACGCGGCGGCATGGGTGCCGTTTACAAGGCCGTCCAAGTTTCGCTGGACCGCCCTGTCGCCATCAAGGTGCTGCCCCTCGATTTGGTGGACGACGATGACGATGCGCAATTCGCCGCGCGCTTCAAAAATGAAGCACGCACGATGGCTAAAATGAGCCATCCCAGCATTGTCAGCGTGTTCGACTTCGGCGAAACGCAGACCGGCCTGCTCTACATCGTCATGGAGTTCGTTGACGGCACGGATGTGTCCAGGATGATCGTTTCCCAAGGCAAACTGCCCGAGGATTACGCCCTCTCCATCACCGCCCATGTCTGCGACGCGCTCAACTACGCTCACCGCAACGGCATCATCCACCGCGACATCAAACCCGCCAACATCCTCATCAATCAAGAGGGCACGGTGAAGGTCGCGGACTTCGGTCTCGCCAAGGCCAGCGATGCCGGCCAGAGCGGCCTGACGAAAACGAACATGGCCATGGGCACGCCCGATTTCGTCGCCCCTGAAGCCCTCATCCCCGGCATCCCGCTCGATGGTCGCGCGGATCTGTATGCCATCGGTGTGATGCTCTACCAGATGCTCACCGGCGAAGTCCCTCGCGGCCTCTGGACTCTTCCAGCCACAAAGCACGGCACCGATCCTCGCTTCGACGCGATTATCTCCAAGGCGATGCAGACGGATCGCGAGACACGCTATCAAACCGCCGCCGAGATCCGTCAGGAGCTTGATGTCATCCTCACCACACCGCGCGCCTTGCTCATCCAGCAGCAGCAGGCCGCTGCCGAGGCTGCCGCGCAGGCCATCCGGGCGCAACGACAGGCGGAAATTCAGACAGCCAGCTCTCCGCAGAAGCCCATGGCAGGCGCACCTCCGAGAAGGATGCCGGAGCAGGCGGTTCGCCCGCCCCAGGCACCCGTCAAAAAATCCAGCCATGGAGTTCTCACGGGTGTTGCAGCCGTCCTGGCCCTCGGCGCTGGCATCTATTTCCTCATTCCGGGCACGAAACCGCCACCCGTCCCTGCGGCAAGTGCCTTGGAGTCAATCGCCCCCGCTCAAAAGCCTCAGGTCAGCCCTCCGCCACTTCCCGAGCAGCCAGCTGCAGAATCAGCCTCCCCGGGGAATTTTTCGGGTGTGACGTTTCCGCAGGATCTGCGTCTGCCCACCAGCAGGCAGTGGCAGTTTCAGGGCGGCAGGATCGTATGCCCTGGCGATTCGCGTGATGATCCATTCCCTCTATTTTCGGTGCCCGTGGCTGTGCGGGACAACTATGAGTGCGAAATAAGATTCACCATTGCACCTGAGTCACAAGGATACCTGGAACTCCTGTTCCCCGCACCCGGAGGATGGTTTCCGGTCACGATAAACAATCATGTGGTCGTTGTTTTTCCCAAAGGGGCGCGACGAGGCACTTCCCGATCTCCGTCCCCCGGCTCATCGCATGCCGTCAAAGTGGCCGTGGCCTCAGGCTCCAAGGTCGTCATCTCACTCGATGGCAGGCCCATCATCGACATGCAGGATGAAGGCGTCTCAAGCGTTATAAACTGGACCGGCATGAAGCCCGGGCATGTGAATATCGGGGGCGAAACCAAGGGCGGCCCACCTCTCGTCCTCCATTCGATCCGTGTCGAACCCGGCCCCAAGAGCGTGGGCACCCTCGCCAGCGCTCCGCCTCCTCTGCCGGTTAACTCTTCCACGCCCTCGCCAGCACCCGCGCAACGCCCCTCCTCTCCCGCAGTGGCAGAAAAGGGCTGGACTGATCTCATCTCCAAAATCGACCCCGCCAAACATTCCCTCAGTGGTCAATGGCGGATCTCGGCGGGTGAATTGCACAGCCAGGGTGATGGCAACTCAGACCGGACCCTTGAAATCCCAGCAGCCAAAGTTCCTGCAAATTACGACCTCCGTATCCGCCTCACACGCGCCACGCCGGGCGATGCGATGTTTTTTGCCCTCGTCCACGACAACTCCGGCGGTGCTGTAACTCTGGACTCCTGGACCGGCAACAAGTCGAATCCCAAAGAAGTGAGCGCTACGATTTCCAAGAACGGCCCCTCCATTTTGGTAAAGAACGAGAATCATTACTTCCTGCCGGGGCAGAAACGAGAGATCCTTTTCCAAGCCCGCGAGAACGGATTGAAAGTCCTGCTGGATGGCGCAGAGCTGCTCCGCTGGGATGGCCCTTGGTCGGCACTCACTCAGACAAACCGTAGCTTTCTCCAGCAGGGCAGCCGCAGCAG